>NZ_JBHVRK010000001.1:601944-674384 GCF_042885845.1 Kitasatospora sp. NPDC058032
TTTTTTTTTTACGCCCGGGGCGGCCCGCTTCCCCCGTCCCGCGGGGCCCCCCCCCCCCGCCCGCCCCGCCGCCGGGGGGGCGGCCGCCGGCCCCCCCCCCCCCCGCTCCGCCGAACGAGTGAACGGGTGCACGGGTGCACGGGGGTCGGCGTGCGGCCGACGTTCACTCCACGGCGAAGTCCGCCATCATCGCCATGTCCTCGTGCTCCAGGTTGTGGCAGTGCAGCAGGTACGAGCCCGGGTAGTCGGTGAACCGCACCAGCACCTCCACCGCCTCCGCCGGCCGCAGGTCGACGGTGTCCTTCCAGCCCGCGTCGTAGGCGCCCGGGTCGCCGCCGTTGCGCGACAGCACCTGGAAGGAGTTCAGGTGCAGGTGGACGGGATGGTGGACGTCGCTGAAGAACCGCCAGATCTCGGTGCTGCCGAGCGCCGGGCTGGCCAGCGCGCGACCGGGCGCGTAGGGCCGGTTGTTGATGGTCCAGTCGCCGCCGCGGCTGCGGCGGAAGCCGAACACCCGAGTGGCGACCGCGTCCTCGGCGTCGAGCCGTTCGAGGGTGCAGAGCCGCTCGGGCACCGTCGAGTCGTCGCTCACCGCTCGCGAGCCGACGTCGAAGAGCATCACCTCCTCGGTCCGTCCGCCGCCGAAGCGGTTCATCAGCCGCACCGCGGTGCCGGGCGGGTAGCGGGAGAAGTCCACCACCAGGTCGAAGCGCTCGGCGGGGGCGATCTCGACCGCGTCGTGCGCGATCGGCTCCTCCAGCAGGCCGCCGTCGCCGCCGATCTGGACGAGCGCGTCGCCGCCGGGCGGCTGCGGGTCGAGTTCCAGCCGGTAGAGGCGGGCGTTGGAGGCGTTGAGCAGGCGCAGCCGGTAGCGGGCCCGGTCCACCGCGGCGCGCGGCCAGGGGGCGCCGTTGACCAGGATGACGTCACCGAGGACGCCGTTCATGTAGTCGTCGGTGACGCCCGGGGCGGCGAGCTCGGGGTCGAGGGCCGGGTAGGCGGAGGAGCCGTCGGCGGTGAAGGCGCGGTCGGCGAGCACCAGCGGGAGCTCGCGGTCGCCGCGCGGCAGCGGCAGGGCGTCCTCCTCGTCGTCGCGGACGAGGTGGAAGCCGGTCAGGCCGTTCCAGATGGCCGGGCCGGTGAAGCCCATCCGGTGGTCGTGGTACCAGAGGGTGGCGGCGCGCTGGTGGCCCGGATAGATGTAGGCGCGGGTGCCGATGGTGGTCCGGCCGAGGTCGACGGCGCCGGCCATTCCCTCCATTCCTTCCATCCCGGCCATTCCGTGCGCGGCGGCGTGCTCGGCGGACGTGCCGACCGGGAACACCAGGTCCACCGGGTAGCCGTCGCTGTCCGCCGGGGTGTGGCCGCCGTGCAGGTGCACCACCGTGGGCACCGACAGCTCGTTGCGGTGGGTCACCACCGTCCGGCGGCCGGAGCGGACGGACAGCGTCGGCCCGGGGTAGCTGCCCCCGAACGTCCAGGTCTCGGTGCGCAGACCGGGCAGGATCTCCAGCCGGGCGACCTTCTGGGTGATCTCGTAGTAGTCCGTGGTGGCGTCGGAGCGGACCGGGGCGAGCACGGCCGGCACCGGCAGCGGCACCTGGAACGCCTCCGGCAGCGGGACCTCGCTGCGCAGCAGCCGGCCCGGCCGGCCCTCGGCCAGCAGCCGGGCGGTCGCGGGGACGGCGAAGGCTCCGAGGGCGCCCGTGCCGAGCAGGGCCACGCCGGCGCCGAGGAACCGGCGGCGGTTCACGGCGCCACCTCCACCGGCCCGGTGCCCGCGCCGGAGCCGGAACCGGAGCCGGTTCCGGTGCCGGACGGCCGGGGCAGGCGCCCGGTCCCGTCCTCCACCGCCGGCGACGACGACGTGGGCGCGGACGTGGACGCGGGCGCGGGCAGCGTCAGCGGCAGCCGCCACGCACCGACCAGGCAGAACAGGTGCGCGCTGACCAGCAGGACGCCCAGCGTCACGTGCACCCCGACCGCCCGCTCGTAGCCGGTCCCGGTCTGCGCCCCGGCCGCGAGCAGCAGCAGCGCCGTGACCACGAGCGGCCACCAGGGCCCCCGCTCCCCCGCCGGACCGGTGGCCCGGCGGACCGGCACCGCCGCCGCCAACTGGAGGAGCAGCACGCCCCCCAGGGCCATCGCGGCCAGCGCGTGCACCCGCAGCGCCTCGTAGTGGCCGTTCAGGAAACCGGCGGCCAGCACCGTCTCGGCCAGCACCAGCACGGCCGAGGCGGTCGTGGCGCCGCGCAGCAGCAGCCGCGGCAGGCGCACGGCCGGGGGCGCCGGCGCACGGTCCGCGGAACGTGCCGGGGGGAACAGCGGCAGGCGGGGCGTGCGGATCACCGGGGGACTGCTCAACGGTCGGCCTTCTCTCTGCCGGGCGCCGCGGCGCCGTGGGCACGCCGGGGTGACGGGCATGCCGAAGGGCGCTCGGCGCGGGGGTGTGGGCGGGACAGGCGCGTCCGGGCACGCGGCACCGGGACGGGCGCGGCCACGAGCGCGGCTGACCACCCCTCACTATCGGCGCGGTGTCCGGCCTTTACGCTCGGCAACCCCGTGCTCCCGCCTGTTCAGCGCGTCTTTGTCACCCGAACGGGCGGTGCGCCACCCCCGCGCGCACCGCCCGTCCACGCCCCCGGTGTGCTCCGGGAGCTCCCTGCTCCGGCGCCCGGAAGGGCCCCGGGGTCCGCTACTGCTTCCCGCCGCTCGAACCGACCGGGTTCGACCGCAGCAGGGCCCGCGCCGGCAGCGCCGTCGCGCCCAGGCAGAGCACCACCGCCGCGGCCGCCAGCGGCAGCGCCGTCCCGGCCGGGACGTGCGGCGCGGCGCCGGTGATCCCCCGGGTGATCGGCACCAGGGTGAGCCAGGCGATCACCGCACCGACGCCCAGACCGGCCGCGGCCACCAGCAGCGCCTCCCAGCGCATCATGTGCCGCACCTGGCGCCGGGTGGTCCCGGCGAGCCGGAGCAGCGCCACCTCGCGGCGCCGGTCCAGCACCGTCATCACCAGGGTGTTGGCGGCCGTGACGGCGGCGAAGCCGCCCAGCACGCCGGCCATCACCGAGTTCGCCCAGGAGCCCATCTCCTGCGACTTGTCGGACTGCGCCGCGTACCCGGCCCGGTCGGTCACCGTCAGCCCGGGCACGCCGAGACCGGACAGGCCCCGGGCGACCGCGGCCCGGTCGGCGCCGGGCGCGTCCGCGACCAGCACCTGCGCGTCGTAGGCGGCGGTGACGTGCGCCGCGACCGCCGCCCGGGGCAGCAGCGCCTGGCCGAAGCCGAGCCCGCGCTGGTAGGTGGCGACCAGCAGCGGCTCCACCGCTGTGCCGTCGCCGAGCCAGAACGGGACGTGGTCACCGACCTCGGCGCCCAGGGATGAGGCCAGTTCGGTGGAGAGCGCGACGGTGTCCGGGGAACCGCCCAGGTCGGCCAGCGCGCCGTCGCGCACCCCGAGGTCCAGCACCCGGGGCAGCCGGGACGGGTCACCGGTGACGCCCAGCGCGGTGGCGGAGAGCAGTTGGTCGCCGGTGCGGACGACGATGCCGGTGTGCAGCACGCCGACCGCCGCGTCCACACCGGGCACCCCGGCCGCCTGCGCGACGACACCGGGCGCGCCGGGCCCGGCGGCGGGCAGGCCCGGTCCGGTGGAGCCGAGCACGTGGTCGGCGGTGATGCCGGTGCGCACCTGCTCGCCGGTCTCGTGGCGGATGGTGCTCTGCATGAACAGCAGGGTGCCGCAGAAGGCGGTGACCATCACGATCGGCGTGATCGCGGAGGCCAGCCGGCGGGCGTTGGCGCGGGTGTTGTCGGCCGCCAGCGAGCCGGGCGCGCCTCCCGCCCGCAGCGGCAGGCCCAGCACCCAGGCCGCGGCGCGGGCCACCCACGGGCCGAGCAGGGCGACCGCGACCAGGAAGCACATCACCACGCCGAGCGCGGTGTTGGCGGCGTTCTCGCCGTCCAGGTTGGCCGCGACCGCGGCGAGCACCACGCCGCCGGCCGTGAAGACCACGCCCAGCAGGGTGCGGACGACACCGAGCCGGGCCGGTTCCACGGCGGCCGCGCCCAGCGCCTGGCTCGCCCGCATCTTCGCGGGGCGGCGGGCGGCGAAGAAGCCGGCCGCGAGGGCGGCGAGCGTGCACAGCACGACCGCGATCAGCATCGGCAGCGGTCCGACGGACAGCTCGACGTCGGCCGGGACGACGCCGCGCTCCACCATCCCGTCGAACCACCAGCGGGCCAGGCCCACGCCGGGCAGGATGCCGAGCGCGGCGGCGAGCGGCGCGACCAGCATCGCCTCGGTGGCGATGGTGCGCCGGATCTGGCGCGGGGTGGCGCCGACGGCGCGCAGCAGGGCGAACTCGCGGGCACGCTGGCCGGTGGCCAGGGCGACGGTGGAGACGACCACGAACACCGCGGTCATGGTGGCGGTACCGCCGAAGGAGCCGCCGATCGCGACCAGCATCACCTTGGCCTCGTTGAGCACGGGCTGCTCGGCCTCGCCGCGCCCCTTGCCGCTCAGCACCTCGGCGGCGCCGCCGACGGCCTGCTTCACCTGGGCGGTCAGGGTCTTGCGGTCGACGCCCTCGCGGGGCTGGACGGCGATGGCGTCCACCCGGCCGGGGTGACCGGAGATCCGGTCGGCCTGCTGGTCGGCGAACCAGGCGGTGGGGCCGGCCTGCTGGGCGGCGGCGAGGCCGGAGATCCGGTAGCTGCCGCTGCCGCCGGGGGCGCTGAGCGCCACGGTCGCGCCCGGCGCGAGGTGGGCTGCGCGCGCCGTGTCGGCGTCCAGGACGACCTCGTCCACGCCGGGGGCGCGGCCCTCGACCAGCTTGTCCTGCGGGCCGGCGATGCCGAGCGCGGCGAAGCCCCGGCCGGTGAGCGGGCCCGCCGGGCCCGCGCCGTTCCCGGGTGCGCCCTGCGCCGTGCTCTGCGCCGTGCTCTGGCTCTGCAGCGTGCTCTGCAGCGGGAAGGAGGTGTCCGGGCGGGCGGCGGCGACACCGGGCTGTCCGGCGATCCCGGCCACCAGGCCCGCGTCCACCCGGGCCCGCTCGGACAGCGGCTGCTCGTGGGTGTCGTCGTCGCCGTTCTTCTTGTACTTGATGGAGACGTTCGGGTCGGCGGCCACCACGACCGGCGCCTCGGCGTACCGGACGGACGGCACCGAGGCGGTGATGCCGGTCTGCAGCAGCGTGCCGCAGGCCATGATCACGGCGGCACCGAACAGCAGCGCGACGAAGGTGCCGACGAAGGACGCGGGGCGGAAGCGCACCGAGGCGCGGGCGAGTCCGTTGCTCACGCCGCCACCCCCACCGGACGCGCGGTCAGGCTGACCATCCGGTCGGCGACCGTCTTCGGGTCCGGGTGGTACAGCTCGTCGGCGAGCGCGCCGTCGGCCAGGAAGACCACCCGGTCGGCGAACGAGGCGGCCACCGGGTCGTGGGTCACCATGACGACGGTGGCGCCCATGGTGTCCACCGCGCGCCGCAGCAGGCCGAGCACCTCGTGGGCGGTCGTGGTGTCCAGTGCGCCGGTCGGCTCGTCCGCGAACAGCACGTCCGGGGCGGTGATCAGCGCGCGGGCGATCGCCACCCGCTGCTGCTGACCGCCCGACAGCTGACCGGGGCGCCTGCGGCCGAGGTCGCCGAGGCCGACCTGTGCGAGCAGCTCCCTCGCCCTGGCCCGGTCCTGGCGCTCCCCGGCGAGGCGCTGCGGGAGCAGCACGTTCTGCAGCACGGTCAGCGAGGGCAGCAGGTTGAAGGACTGGAAGACGAAACCGATCCGGCTGCGGCGCAGCTTGGTCAGCCGGTCCTCGCTCAGCCGGGTGATCTCCTCGCCGGCCAGGTAGACCTCACCGGCGCTCGGGCGGTCCAGGCCGGCCGCGCACTGCAGGAAGGTGCTCTTGCCGGAACCGGACGGTCCCATCACGGCGGTGAAGGTGCCGTGGCCGAGCGCCAGGTCGATGCCGCGCAGGGCGTGCACGGTCTCGCCACCACGGCCGTAGCTGCGCCGGACGTCGCGCAGCTCGATCGCGGCGTGGGCGGCGGGGCGCCCGGTCGGCTCGGGCTGGGGGCGGGAACGGCGGGGTGCCATGGTGGGCCTTCCTTCGTGGATCGTCGCTGCTCGTCGACGAGTTCCAGGCTAGGAAGGCGGGATGCGGCGGACCATGCAGGCCGCTGGCGGACCGGGGGTGGGGTTATCCCCCGGTCCGGGTGTCCGGGCGATGTCCGGGTGGCGTCAGGGCGTGCGCGCCGGGCGCGTGCGCTGGGCGCGCGTTCGGTGGTGCGCTTCGGGTCGGGCCCCGGCGGTCAGATCTGCTCGCCGTCGACGCCTTCGTAGGCGGCGCGCAGCTCGGCGACGACCGGGTGCGCCGGGTCGAGGGCGGTGCCGTCGACCGCGGCGAGCGGGCGGACGCCGACGCCCGCGTTGACGGCGACGGCGGCGACGAAGCGGCCGAGGGCGTCCGCGGTGACGGGATCGCGCCGCTGCGGGCCGGTGTGGGCGCCGGCCAGCAGGGCGGCGGTGACGCCGGGCAGCGCGGCGGCGTCCGGCCAGACCAGCTCGCGGCCGTCGTACAGGGCGACGTTCCAGGTGGCCCCCTCGGTGACGCGACCCGCGTCGTCGAGCAGCAGGGCGTCGTCGTAGCCGTCGAGTTGGGCGAGCCGACGCTGGTGCAGCAGGCCGAACAGGCCGACGTGCTTCACCTCCGGCAGCTCGCGCCGGTACGCGACGGTGCGCACCCGCAGCGGCCCCGGCGCGGCGGCCGGCGCCGGGCGGGTGGTGACCAGCAGGTGGGGTACGGCGGGGGCGGAGGGGCGCTCCAGGCCGAGCGCCGGGTCGAACACGGTGACCCGGACGATCACCGGCGCGCCGTCGGCCGGGAGCGCCCGGCGGATCCGGGTGCGGACCTGCGCCCGGTCCAGCTCGGCACCGAACACCGTGCGGCAGTCGCGGACCAGCCGGTCCAGGTGCAGCGCGAGGCCCCGGGTACGGCCGGACTCGGCGCGCAGGGTGGTGAAGTGCCCGTAGTTGAGCAGGCCCAGGGCCGCCAGCCGGGCGGGGTCGGCGGGGGCTCCGTCGATCTCGATCTCTGCCATGGCGTCGAGTCTCCCAGGGGCCCCGGCCGGCGCGGGGCGGGGCCCGCCGGCCCTGGGGCCCGGCTAGTCGGCGAGCGCCGACCGCGGCAGCACCCCGGCGGCCCGGCCGTCCACCAGGACCAGGACGCCCGGGTGCCCCGACCCGAGCGCCGCGCGGGCCTCCGCCACGGACTGCCCGACGCCCACCGCCGGCAGCGCCGGCCCGAGCAGGGCGCCCAGCGGGGCGTCCGGCTTGGCGGAGCCGTCCGCGAGCGCCGCCGCCAGCACCTCCCGGGACACCGCGCCGACCACCTCCGCCGCGCTCACCCCGTACGGGCGCGCCGTCCGCGCCAGGACGACCGGGGCGACGCCGCCCGGCACGCCGTGCAGCGTCCGCGCCGCCTCACCGACGGTGGCGTCGGCGTCGACCGTGACCAGTGGCCCGGCGCCGTCGAGCAGCGGCCGCAGGCCCGTCGGCTCCGCCGGCACGGCGTTCTCCACCGCGCCGCCGTCCTCCACCGCGACGCCGCCCTCCAGGAAGCCCCACTGCCGCATCCACGCGTCGCTGTGCACCTTGGACAGGTAGGAGCGGCCCGAGTCCGGCAGCAGCACCACGACCAGGTCCTCCGGCCCCAGCCGGCGCGCCACCCGCAGCGCCGCCGCCACCGCCGTGCCGGAGGACGGCCCGGCCAGGATGCCCTCCTCGCGGGCGAGCCGGCGCGCCGTCAGCAGCGACTCGCGGTCCGGGATGCGCTCGAAGGCGTCCGCGACGTCCCGCCGGTAGGCCAACGGCCAGCGGTCCTCGACGGTGTCCGGGTGGATGAAGTGGCCGATGCTCTCGACGTAGTACGGGCTGCCGTCCCCGCCGCCGTAGACCGAGCTCTCGGGATCGGCGCCGACCACGGTCACCGCGCCGCCGGAGACCGCCTTCAGATGGCCGCCGGTGCCGGTGATGGTGCCTCCGGTGCCGACCCCCGCGACGAAGTGGGTCACCCGGCCGCCGGTCTGCTCCCAGATCTCCGGGCCGGTGGTACGGACATGCGCGTCAGGATTGGCCTGATTGTCGTACTGGTCAGCGAGCCAGGCTCCGGGGGTCTCCTCGACGATCCGGCGGACGACGTTGAACAGGTGCGCCGGGTCCTCCAGCGGCACGGCGGTCGGCGCGAGCACCACCTCCGCGCCGTACGCGCGCAGGATGTCCCACTTCTCCGGCGCCGTCCGGTCCGCCACCGCCGCGATCACCCGGTAGCCGCGCCGGCGGCCGACGATGGCGAGGCCGATACCGGTGTTGCCCGAGGTCGCCTCCACGATCGTCCCGCCGGGCGCCAGCAGCCCGTCGCGCTCGGCGGCCAGCACCATGGACAGCGCGGCGCGGTCCTTCACGCTGCCGCCGATGCTGAGGAACTCGGCCTTGGCGTAGACCGGGGCGGCGAGACCGGCGCCGAGCCGGGCGAGGCGGATCAGCGGCGTCCCGCCGATCGCGTCGAGTACGGATTCGTGCACTGCGGGTGCGGGCATGGCGGGCTCCTCAACTCGGTGTGCTGCGGGCGGTGTCGACAGGCCTCCGGCGGAGCCTGCCCAGGGTGGCGCGCCGGTAGGCCGGATCCTGCGACTCGTCCGCGGTGTGCGGTGGTGTGCGCGGGGTCCGGCCCCTCAGGTCGTCGCCGCGCCGTCCGACGGCCGGGGGGCGGGAGCGTCCGGCCGGGGTTCCTCGGACGGCCGGGGCAGGTCCGGGACGGCCGGGGCCCGGTAGGGCGTCACCACCGCCCGCCCCGCGGCGCGGGCCGCCTGCTCGATGTGCCCGATCCGATAGGCGAGGCCCTCCGGTTCACCGATGTCCGCCCAGCGCCAGGCCTCCGCCCACCACTGCGGGCCGCGCACCAGCGGACGGCCGGCGAGCGCGAGGTGCAGGGCGAGGGTCGAGCGGGCGTAACCGTGCACCCACCCGTCGGCCTGCCGGTAGGCGGCGGTCTCGTCCAGGCGCAGCCGGCGGCCCTCGCTCCCGGCGGCGAGCAGCGGCGTCCAGACCGCCTCGGCCGGGTCGGGCGACGGTCGGTCGGCGACCAGCAGCACCAGGCGGCCGTCCTCCTCCCGGACGCGGTAGGGCGGGAGCTGGGGCATCCGGGCGAGGCCGAGGGCGTGCTTCCAGGAGACCACCCACAGGCCGCGGCGCAGGTGGTAGCGGACGGCGTGCTGCCAGGTCCAGTGCGCCTCCAGCCGGTAGCCGGGCAGGCCCTCGGCGGTGGCGGCCCGGTAGACGTGGTCGAGGGCGGTCGCCGCGAGGCCGTGGCCGCGCGCCGAGGGGCGGAGGTAGAGCGAGGAGACGGCCAACTGGCCCGGGCCCCTGGTCCAGTTGTCGACGGCGACGGTCCCGACCGGCTCGGCCTCCCCGGTGCCGGTGCCCGTGCCGGGGCCGGGGCTGGGCCCGGGGGCGCCGTTGTCCCCGGTGCCGCCGGCCAGCAGCCAGTAGCGGCGGCGGTACAGCTCGCCGCCCGGCCACTCGCGGCCGCTCTCACCGAGGCGCTCGCGCAGCCGGCGCTCCTCGGCCGGGCCGATCGCCGCCGGGTCGACGCACTCGCCCAACTCCCCCTCGGCGCAGGAGGCGAGGTCCCAGAGCGCGAATCCACGCCCCTCGCCCTCCCCCACCGCCCGCACCCCGGGCGCCGTCGCCAACCGTTCCTGCGCCCGCCCGACCGCCGCATCCCAGGACCTCACCACGGGGTCCACGATAGCGAGCCATCGGCACCGAACGTAATTCGGTGGACACCGAACGTGAGATCGGATACGAATTCCCTTGTCCGAAACGCCCGCTGACGAGGAGGAGCCCACAGCCGTGCACACCGACCGCGCCCACGGCGCCGTGTTCAGGACGCGGGGGCCGCCCCGGCCGCCCGCCCGGTGGTAGGGGAAACCCGACCTGAGGACTCGACCTGACCGTCATGACCTCGCCGACCTGCGCCGCTGCAATGAAGTGGTGCTGATTCACCGCATCCGTACCGCGCTTCCGTCCGGCCCGGGCCCTGCCTCCCGGCCCGGCTCCACCTCCCGATCCGCTTCCGGTTCCGGTTCCAGTTCCGGTTCCGCTTCCGTCCCCCACCGCGGCCGTCCGCCCCGCACCGGCCGTGTCCACCGCGTCCCCCGTCCACCGGGTTCCTCCGGTCCGCCCCGCCCACCCGGCGGGCGGAGGGCGCTGTGGTGCGGCGGGTGGCTGGTCGCGGCCGGGTGGGCGGGGGCGTTCCCACTCGTCTCCGGGCTGGGACCGCACCGGAGTTGGGGGCTGCTCGCAGCCGCCGGGTACCTCGCGGCGGCGGTCGCCGTGCTCACGCTGCCGCCGCGGTGGGCGCGGGCCGGATCGGTGACGGTCGCGCTGGCCGGTGCGGTGCTCGCGCCGCTGCTTCTCCTGGTCGCGACCGGGCAGGGGCAGAGCGAGGTCGCCGTCATCGAACGGTCGGGCGAGTTGCTGCTCCGGCACGGAACGCCGTACCTGGCCGAGCCGCACACGGTCGCCGAGTACACCCCCTACCTGCCCGGGATGGCACTGTTCGGGCTGCCCCGCGCCCTGTTCGGCGCGGACGGCTGGCCGACCCGGCTGCTCGGCGACGCCCGCCTGTGGTGCGCCGCCGTGTTCCTCGGCTGCCTGTCCGCCGCCGTCCGCCCCGGACGGCCCGGCACCGGCGGCGGCGTCGGTGTCGGCTTCCCCGGCGGCGTCGGCGGCGGCAGCGGCGGCGGCGGCCTGAACGTGCCCGTTCTCGCGGTGGCGGCGCTGGTCGCCTCACCACCGGTCGCGCTGCCGCTCTGCGTCAGCGGGGTCGACCTGCCACTGACCGGCCTCTGCCTGCTCGCGCTCGCCCTGGCCGGACGGGCCCGCCCGTTCGCCGTCGGGTCGGCCCTCGCGCTGGCCTGCGCGCTCAAGTGGACGGCCTGGCCCGCGGTCGCGGTCGTCGTCGCCCTGCTCGCCGTCACGGCCGGACGCCGGTCGGCCCTGCGCGCGTTCGCCACCGCCACCGTCGGCACGGCCGCGCTGGTCCTGCCCGGCGCACTGCGCGCGCCGGGGCCGCTGGTGGAGCAGGTGTTCGCCTTCCCCACCGGGCGCGGTGGGCTGCCCACCCCGGCGAGCAGCCCGCTGCCCGGCCGGCTGCTCGCCGACCTCGGCCCCGGCGGCTGGTACACGGCGCTCGCCCTGCTGCTGCTCGCCGGGCTCGCCGTCGCCGCGTCGCTGGTCCGCAACCCTCCCCGGGACACCGTCGCCGCCGCCGACCGGCTCGCGCTCGGCCTCGCCCTGGCGTTCCTGCTCGCCCCCGCCACCCGCTTCGGCTACCTCGCCCTGCCCGCCGTGCTGGCCCTCGTCCCCCGCCTCCCCCTGATCCCCCTCCCTCGCATCACCGGTCCGCACCGTCCTCCCCGCCCGGGGTCCACGCCGCGCGCCGTCCCGTCCGCCGCCCCGCACCCCCGCACACCCCAGGTGGTCCCCGTCCCATGACCGGCACACTGATCGTCACCAACGACTTCCCGCCCCGGCAGGGCGGCATCGAGACCTTCGTCCACGCCATGGCCACCCGGCTGCCCGCCGACCGGGTCGTCGTCTACACCTCGGACGAGCCCGGCGCCGCCCGCCATGACGCCGCGCTCCCGTTCCCGGTGGTCCGCGACCGGTCCCGGACCCTGCTCCCCACCCCGCGAGTGACCCGCCGGGCCGCCGAACTCGCCCGGGCGTACGGCTGCGACCGGGTCTGGTTCGGCGCCGCGGCCCCGCTCGCCGCGATGACCCCGGAGCTGCGGCGGCAGGCCCCCGGCATCCGACGGACCGTCGCCACCACCCACGGCCACGAGATCTGGTGGGCCCGCACCCCCGTGGCCCGGCGTCTGCTGCGGCGGATCGGCGACAGCGTCGACGTCGTCACCTACCTCGGTGCCCACACCCGCGACCGGATCGCGCCCGCGCTCGGCCCGGCGGCCCGCCTGGAGCGGCTGGTCCCCGGGGTGGACACCGAACTGTTCCGCCCACGCCCCCGGGAGGCCGACCCGCAGGCGCCGGTGATCCTCTGCGTGGCACGACTCGTCCCGCGCAAGGGCCAGGACACCCTGATACGGGCGCTCCCGCTGATCCGGCGGACCGTGCCGGGCGCGGTCCTCGTCCTGGTCGGCCAGGGGCCGGACGAACACCGCCTGCGCGGCCTCGCCCACCGGCTCACCGAACCCGGCACGGTCGTCTTCGCCGGCGGCCGCGAACACGCCGACACCCCGGACGCCTACGCCGCGGCCGACGTCTTCGCGATGCCCTGCCGCACCCGCCGGGCCGGTCTGGAGGCGGAGGGCCTCGGCATCGTCTTCCTGGAGGCGGCCGCCGCCGGCCTGCCCGTCGTCGTCGGCCGCTCCGGGGGCGCCCCGGACGCCGTCCTCGACGGCGTCAACGGCACGGTCGTCGACGGCCGCGACCCGTCCGCCGTCGCCACCGCGATCACCCGCATCCTCCGCGCCCCCGCCCCCGACCGCGCCCGGATGACCACCGCCGGCCGCCAGTGGGTCCGAACCCACTGGTCCTGGGACACCACCGCCCACCGCCTGGCCACCCTCCTCGCCGAGAGCCCCACCCCACCCGAGCAGGCACACCACCACCAGCCGCCCAGCCGCCCCGACCAATCCCAGCGCTGACCCCGCGCCCCCTCACCGATCGACCGGGCCGACCCGACACAGCCGGTAGCCCCGCCCAACCCGCCTGCCCAAGCCGGGCCGTACCCAGCGGACCACCCGCCCAGAGCCGACCGCCCCGCCGGACCGGCCACCACACACCTCGGCCGGGCCGAGCCGCAGCCGCCCAGAGCACCGAAGCAGTCCCCACGCCGGGGGGCCACAGCGGGCCACTCGCCGGCCCCGGCCCCGGGGCGACCGGGGCGACGCTCGACTCAGCAGCGGGGCGGGCGGGCCGGTCAGCGGTGGGCGGCGGTCAGGAGGAGCTCGGCGAGGGCCGTGGGCCGGGAGAACATCGGCCAGTGGCCGGTGTCGAGGGTGGCGTGGTGCCAGTCGGCGTCGCGGACGAGGGCGGCGACGGCGGGCGGGGGTTCGGGGCTGTCGAGGAGGCAGGTGAGGTAGGTCGCGGGTATCGCGGCGAGCGGACCGGCGAGGGCGGCGGGCTCGGTGAGGGTGCCGCCGGGGTGCGGGGTGGCGCCGGTGACGATCCGGGAGATCTGCGCGTCGGTGAGCCCCTGGCCCGCGAACCCGTCGGCGGTGAGCGGCGGCCAGTAGCCGTCGTTGGCGCCGATCGAAGCGGCGACGGCCTCGCCCCACGGCCCGGCACCGACAAACGCCTGCCCGTCGACGGGGACGTTGGCATCGACCAGGACCAGGTGGGCGAGCCGGTCACCGATCCGCTCCGCGGCCTGCCCGACCGGGATGCCCGAGTAGCTGTGCCCCACCAGGACCACGTCACGCAGGTCGCGCTCCTCCACGAGGTCGACGACGTCCTGCACATGGGTCTGCTGTCCGGCGGGCAGACCGCGCCGTTCGGCGAGGCCGGAGAGGGTCAACGGGTGCACACCGTGTCCGGCGGCGCGCAGCCCGGGGACGACGTCGTCCCAGGCCCACGCCCCCAGCCAGGCACCCGCCACGAGTACGAATTCCGTCATGACCGGCACGGTAGCGCCCGGCACCGACAACGAGCCCGCCCCGCCGAGCCGCCCGGCTACTCGCCGCGCAGGTCGGCGAGGTGGGCCAGGACGGCGAGGACCCGCCGGTTGCCCTCCACCGGGTCGAGGTCGAGCTTCATGAAGATGTTCCCGCAGTGCTTCACCACGGACGCCTCGGTGATGCTCAGCCGGGCGCCGACCGTCTGGTTGTTGAGGCCCTCCGCCATCAGCCCCAGCACCTCGCGCTCGCGTGGGGTCAGCCGGGCGATCGGGCGGTCGGCGGACTGTTGCCGGAGCAGCACCCGGACGACCTCCGGGTCGATCACCGTCTCCCCGGCCGCCACCCGCCCCAGCACGTCCAGGAAGTCGGACACCTCGCCGACCCGGTCCTTGAGCAGGTAGCCGAGCCCGGCCCGCTGCGCGCCGGCCGCGCCGAGCAGCCGGGTGGCGTACGGGGTGGCCACGTACTGGGAGAGGACGAGGACGGGCAGGCCGGGGTGGCGTCCGCGCAGGTCGAGGGCGGCGCGCAGCCCCTCGTCGTGGAAGCCGGGCGGCATCCGGACGTCGGTGACGACGGCGTCCGGCCGCTCGGCGTCCACGGCGGCGGCGAGGGCGTCCGCGTCGCCCACGGCGGCGACCACCCGGTGGCCGCCCCTGGTGAGCAGTTCGACCAGGCCGGCCCGGAGCAGCACGGCGTCCTCGGCGATGACTAGCCGGAGCACGGCACCTCCAGCCGCAGCCTGGTCGGCCCGCCGGTCGGACTCGTCACCATCAGTCGTCCTCTCAGGATCGCGACCCGGTCGGCCAGTCCCTGGAGTCCGGCCCCGGCGGCCGGGTCGGCGCCGCCGCGGCCGTCGTCGGTCACCTGGAGCACCAGCCGACCGTCCGCGATCCGCCCGTGCACGGTGATGGCGGCGGCGCCGCTGTGCTTGGCGGCGTTGGTGAGTGCCTCGGTGACGGTGAAGTAGGCGGTGGACTCGACCGGGCCGGGCAGCCGTCCGGGCAGGTCCAGGTCGACCTCGACGGGGATCGGGTGGCGCAGCGCGACCTCGGTGACGGCGGCGGCCAGTCCGTGGTCGGTGAGCACCTGGGGGTGGATGCCGCGGACCAGGCCGCGCAGCTGCTCCAGCGCCTGCCGGGCCTCGCCGCGCGCCCGGTCGACCAGGTCGAGCACCGGGTCGTCGCCGACCGGCCCGGCCCCGGGGGGCGTGCCGACGGCGGTGGCGGCGCGTTGGCGCAGCTCGTGCGCGGCCAGGCCGAGGGTCATGCTGAGGGCGACGAGCTGCTGCTGGGCGCCGTCGTGCAGGTCGCGTTCGATGCGGCGGCGCTCGGCCTCGAAGGCGTCCACCAACCGGGCCCGGGAGCGGGTCAGTTCGACGACCTGCCGGCCGAGGCCCTCCTCGCGGGGGCCGAGCAGCAGCCGGGCCAGCCGGACGTGGACGGCGGTGAGCAGCGCCCCGGCGTAGCCGGCGAGCAGCAGCCCGGCCAGGCCGACGGCGGTGGCGGGCAGGGCGTGCAGCGGTCCCTGGACGGCGTGGCCGGGGAGCAGCATGACGGTCTCGGGGGCCAGCGCCCAGACCACGAGGGGGCTGACGACCAGCGCCGCGGAGAACACCAGCAGGGCGGTGAGGCCGAGTCCGGCGGCGGTGAGCGGCGGGCCGACGAGCAGGGTGTGGGCGAGCTCGCGCCAGGTCGCGCGTTCGCGCAGCCTGGTCCGGAGCCGGGCGCGGCGGCCGGCCCCGGGCAGTGCGCGGTGCGGGTCGGGCAGCGGGGTCGGTTCGACGAGCCGTAGCAGGCGGCGTTCCAGTCGGCCGACGGGCAGGCCGGAGAGGGCGACGGCCAGCAGCAACGGCAGGCCGATGCCGACCACCGAGAGCCCGAGACCGAGCACCGCGAGGACGACCAGCAGGACCACCACCAGCAGGCTCAGCAGGGCGCCGCCGACCAGGTAGGCCCAGCAGCGCAGCGAGTCGCGGGTGAGCGGGAAGCGGAGCGGACGGGCGCGCAGCGCCGCCAGGACGGCGACGGGGGGCGGGGACTGCGGCGCGTCGGCCGCACCGTCGAGGGCCTCGTCGACGGCCTCGCGTGTGGCCCCGTCGGCATCAACGTCGACATCCACGCCGACGTTCACACCCGTGCCCCCGTCCGCTGCCCGCCCCGCGCCCATCGGCCCACCCTAACCGACCGGCTGACGCCCTCTCCGGCCCCAGCGGCCGGTCCGGGCCGCGCCGTCGGGGGCGCTCGGCGGCTGCCGGGTGAGCGCAACGGCGGCGATCACGGCCAGGCCGCCGACCAGGGTGTTCCAGCCGACGGGCTCGGCGAGCAGCAGCGCGCCGAGAGCCGTCGACCAGAGCGGGGTCACATAGGTGACGGCGGCGGCCACGGCCGTCCCGGCGGTGCGCACCAGATCGAGGTTGAGGACGTAGGCGATGCCGGTTCCGACCGCACCGAGCACCAGCAGGGCCACGGCGGCCCCGGCACCGGGCCAGTGCGGGGCACCGGCGGCGAGTGGGGCGGCGACCGCGAGTTCGACGGTGGCGCAGGTGATCTGGGCGGCGGACAGGGCGGCGGCCGAGTGCGGGCGGGCGGAGAGGTGGCGGCGCAGGTAGGCGAACCCGGCGCCGTAGCAGCAGGTCGCGGCCAGGCAGGCGAGCCCGCCGACGACGACCCCGGTGCCGGAACCGCCCACCGCACCGGAGCCGAGCCCGTGCTGCACACCCAGCACGGTGAGCACCCCGGCGAAGCCGAGGGCGAGTCCGGTGAGCCGACGCCACCCCGGGCGCGGTTCCCCCGGCAGGGCGGCCAGCGCGAAGAGCAGGGCGAACAGCGGGGTGGTGGCGTTCATCACCCCGGCGAGCACCGAGCTGACCCGGGTCTCGCCGTAGGAGAAGAGCACGAACGGCACCGCGTTCAGCAGCACCGCGACCACGGCGCTGTGGCCCCAGGTGGCGAGGTCGCGCGGAGCGGCCTCACTGCGGACGGCGAGGATCGCCCAGAGCGCGACCGCGCCGAGCAGGCAGCGCCAGGCCGCCACCCACACCGGGGGCACCCCGGCGTCGACCGCCACCTTGATCAGGGCGAAGCTCGCACCCCAGATCGCCGACAGTGCCACGAACCCCGGCCACCAGCGCCGTCCCATCCCGGCCACCCGTCCTTCCGCTCTCGCCGACGCGCTTCGCCTCTCGCGGCTTCGCGCTGGACAGAGGGTGACGGGTCGGCCGACCATGAGTCCAACAAGTGATGGTGCTGCACGGATGAGGAAGTCTCATGGCCTCGGAGGTGAACCTCGCCCAGCTCAGGGCGCTGGTCGCGGTGGCGGACGCGGGCGGCTTCGGGGCGGCGGCGATCGAGCTGGGCGTGAGCCAGTCGGCGGTCTCGCACGCGGTGGCGGCCCTGGAGCGGACGCTCGGCGCGCCCGTCCTGCACCGGGGCGCACCGGCCCGGCCGACCCCGCTGGGCGAGCGGATCATGCCGCACGCCCGCACGGCGGTCGCCTCCGCCACCGCCGTGCGGACGATCGCCGCCCACCACTCGGGCGGGCTGACCGGGACCGTCCGGCTGGCCGCGCCGACCACCGTCTGCCAGGGGCTGCTGCCCGGGCTGCTGCGCGACTGGCGGATCGAGCACCCCCGGCTGACGGTGCGGGTGTTCGAGGGCGAGGACGAGGAACTCGGCGTCTGGCTGGAGGCCGGCACGGTGGACGCGGCGGTCCTGGTGGACGCGGACCCGGTGCCGCCGGGGGCCGTCCCGCTCGGCGCGGACTCGATGCACGCGCTGCTCCGCCGCGACCATCCGCTCGCGGGCGAGACGACCGTCGACGTGGCCGACCTGGAGGACGACGACTTCCTGCTCTCGGAGGGCGGCTGCGAGCGGCACATCCGGGACGCCTACCGCCGGGCGGGCGTCCGCTTCACGCCCCGGCACCGGATCCGGGACCTCAACACGCTGATCGGCATGGTGCACGCGGGGGTGGGGGTGTCGGTGATGCCGGCGCTGGCCCAGCCGATGCTGCCGGCGGACTGCGTGCTCGTCCCGATCCGCCCGGCCGCGCACCGGACGCTGACCCTCACCGGCCCGGCCGGCCGGCCGTGGTCGCCGACGGTGGCGGGCCTCCTCGCGGCGGTGCACGGCGCCCACCGGGCGCCCACCCCGCGCTGAACGTCCGCGCCGCGTTGAACGTCCACCCCGCGCCGAGCGTCCGCCCCGCGCCGAGCGCCGGCCCGGAGCGGGAGTGTCGGTGCGGTGCGGGAGTGTCGGTGCGGTGCGGCACGATCACCTGCATGACGGACGGAATCACCTGGCTCGCGGAGCAACAGAGCATCGCCTTCGGCGGCTACCACGTGACGCTGGCCCGAGGGCTCGGGACCGAGGCGCTGGCGGCGCGGATCGCGGCCTCGGCCCAGTGGTCGAAGCGGACCGTGGAGCCGGTCGGGGAGCTCACCGGGGACGGGCTGGTCGAGACCTTGGACTCGGAGTACGGGGACGCCTGGGACGGGATCGGGCTGCGGCTGGGAGTGAGCGGCGGGTGGACCTTCGCGGTGGCGTACGGGGGCTGGTTCGGAGAACTCCGGGACGATCCGGCGATCTCCGAGGGCGGGGCCGAGGTCTTCCTGTTGGAGTACGAGGAGGAGAACGGCAAGCCGGTGCCGCCGACCTTCCACTACTGCCGGGACGGCCGGACGGTGTGCTCGTTCAATCTGCACCTGGACGACTCCTGGGGCAACGGCCAGGTCGCCGGAGATCCCGAAGTCGCGGATGAGGTCAAGGCGTTGCTGAGCGCGGAAGGCCTGCCGGACGAGGAGCGAGCGAACCGTGAGGTGCACCGGACCACCCTGGGGGTGCTGGAGCGGCACTTCGGTCTGGCACTTCCCCGGGCCCTGGTGCTGGAGGCCCCGCTGCCGGCCGTCCTGCTCGCCGACCGAGGCACGTCTCGTTGATGCGCTGAGCAGTTGACCGGAGATCGCCCCGGCCCGGTAGCCGCGCACACCTCCCCACCTGCGGCCCGACCTGCCCGAACGCCGCCCGCACCGCTCCCGTAGATTCGGATCCGACTGACGGAACGTCCGATCGACGGGGGCTCGGGGTGGAATGGCGGCGGAGCGGGGTGGGATCCACGCGGTCCGGCCCGTGTCGGCGGTCCGCCGGTTACCATCGCCCCTATGCCCGCGCCGACGCCGCACCGCCCCGAGCCACCCGAGCATCCGCTCGCCGTGGCTCGACGGGGGGCGCTGAGCCGTGGTAGGCGCGAGAATCGGCCAGCGGCCAGCGGCCAGCGGCCAGCGGCCAGCGGCCAGCGGCCAGCGGCCAGCGGCCAGCGGCCAGCGGCCAGCCCGCGCCCCCAGGCCTCCGGCCCGGTGGATCCGATGACGCCGCCCGACACCCCGCTCGGCGTGCTCTTCGCCGTCCGCTCGGCAGCCGCGCTGCACCGGCTGCTCGACCTGCTGCCCGTCTTCGACGGCGACTCCCGGGTCCGGTGCCGCTTCACCCTCGTCCCCGGCTCCGCCTTCGACGTCGACGCGCTGGCCGCCGTCGCCTCGTCCGGTGCACGCTGCCTGTCCTGGCCGGAGGCGCTGGCCTGCCACCACGACCTGATCCTCACGGCCAGTCCGAAGGGTGAGCTGGCCGCGCTGCGTGGCCCCAAGGTCCTGCTGCCGCACGGCGCCGGGTTCAACAAGGCGCTCTCCGAGGAGGGGTCGCCGCACCTCCCGTCCGGCCTGGACCCGGCGTTCCTGCTCACCGCCGACGAGCGCCCGGTCGCCGACCTGCACGCCCTCGCCCACCCCGACCAGGTCGCCCGGCTCACCGAGCAGTGCCCGCAGGCCGGGTCGACGGCGCTGGTGGCGGGCGACCCGACGCTCGACCGGATCCTCGCCTCACCGGACCGGCGCGAGGCGTTCCGGGCGGCGCTCGGCACCGGTCCGCGCCGGCTGGTCGTGCTCTCCTCCACCTGGGGACCGGAGTCGCTGCTCGCGCGGCATCCGGACCTGCCCGCCCTGCTCGCCACCCGACTCCCTTACGACGCCTACCAGTTGGCGCTGGTCGCACACCCCAACGAGTACAGCCGGACGGGCTCCTTCGACCTGGCCCGGCAACTGCGGCCCGCCCTGGACGCGGGGCTGGTACTCGCCGGCCCGTACGAGGAGTGGGCGGCACTGCTGGTGGCCGGCGACGCCGTGGTCACCGACCACGGCTCGACCGCCCTCTACGCGGCCGCGCTCGACCGGCCCGTGGTGGCGGTCTGCGACGGCGGCGCCGAGCTGGTCCCGGGCAGCCCGATGGCCCGCCTGCTCGCCGCCGCACCCCGGCTGGACCCGTCCGGCGACGACGCGGCGGCCGTGCTCGCCGCGCAGCCGGCCGCCGCGGGCACCCGCCGGTTCGCCGAGGCCGCGTTCGCCCTCCCGAGGGAAGCGCTGACGACGCTCGGCCCGGAGCTGTACAAGCTGCTCGGCCTCCTCCCGCCGCCACGGCCCGCCCACCCGCGCCCGCTCGCCGTCCCGCCGACCGCGCCCCGCACCCCGGCCGCCTTCGCCGTCCAGGCCGCCCGGTCGGACCTGTCGGACCTGTCGGACCGGGCCGACGGCGTCGTCATCGCCGTCGACCGGCTCCCGCCGTGGACGGACCTGCCCTACCACCACCTGGCCGCCGAGTACGGCCGCGCCGGGATCCGCGAGACACAGAGCGCGGCGCTGCTCTACCGCCGGACGACCGGTGCACCGCCGCCGGACGCCGCCCGGCACCACGAGTACCGGACCGCCGCCGACTGGACCGCCGAGGCACTCGCCGACCACCCGGGCTGCCGCACCGCCGCCGTCATCCTCTCCCCCACCCGCTGCCTGGTCCGACGCCGGAACGGCGAACCGCTCACCCTCCGGATCGACCCCCACCGGACCGCCGGCCGAGTGAGGTACACCGACCCCGCCGCCGCCCTCTCCGCCGTCCACACCTTCCTCGGCGGCCAGCACCCCCCGACCACACCCCTGACCTGCCGCATCAGCGGAACCCCCTACCACCTCCGCCTCACCCCGGCCACCACCGCCGACCTCCAACACCTCCTCTGACAGCCCCCAAAAGTCGACCCCACCGACTTCCCACTCCACCCCTGCATCCCGCCACCATTGATCTATGCGCATAGAAGGGCGCCGGCAGCGGCACGCGGCACTCAAAAGTCGGCCCCGCCGACTTCCCACTCCACCACCCGCCAGCACACCCCGCGCGCAGCTGCCACAGGCAAGGCCGGACCCAGCATTCAACCCCGCGGACACCCCTCCGCAAGCGCCAATCTACGCGCATAGAAGAGTGCTCGTGGCAGCATGCGGCACTCAAAAGTCGACCCCGCCGACTTCCCACTCCACCACCCGCCGGCACGCCCCACACTCCGCGCCGCCCCCTCAACCCCGGCATTCGACCCCACCGCCCCCTCGACCATCTACGCGCATAGACTGGCATTGGCAGATCGCGCGCGACACTCAAAGTCGGACCCGCCGACTTTCCACTCCACCACCCGCTGGCGAACCCCACACGCAGTTGCCGCACGCGGGCCGCACCCAGAAGTCGGCCCCGCCGACTTTCCACTCCGGCCGCCATTGGCCCCGCGCCCGCCACCAGCCTCGCTCTACGCGCACAGATGGCTCCGGCGGATCGCGGGAGAGACCCAGAAGTCGAGCCCGCCGACCTTCCACTCCGGCCCCCATTGGCCCCGCGCCCACCACCAACCTCGCTCTACGCGCACAGATGGCTCCGGCGGATCGCGGGAGAGACCCAGAAGTCGAGCCCGCCGACTTCCCGCTCCACCACCCGCCGGCGCACCCCACACGCAGCTGCCACACGCGGGCCGCACCCAGAAGTCGGCCCCGCCGACTTTCCACTCCGGCCGCCATTGGCCCCGCGCCCACCACCAGCCTCTCTCTACGCGCATAGATGGCTCCGGCGGATCGCGGGCGAGACCCAGAAGTCGGACCCGCCGACTTTCCACTCCACCGCGGGCCCACCCAGGCCCGGAATTCGACGCCCCCGCTCCGCCGCCGCGGCCGATCTATACACATAGCCGGGCAGTGGCGGCTCGCGGGTGGGAAGCGGAAGTCGGGCCCGCCCGCCGGTGCAGGGGGCATCGAACTGCCGGCGTGGCGGTCCAGTGCAGCGTGGGCGGGACCAGAAGTCGGGCTCGCCGACTTCCTGGGATTCGCAGCCCGGGGTGCCGTCAGGTGAGTGGTGTGGCGGTGCTTCCGTCGGGGCCGCGCAGGGTGGCGGCGGCGGCCCGGTAGACGGCTGCGGCTTCGGCGTCGCCGGTCTCCTCGCTGAGCGCCGACAGGGCGTCCAGCACGCGCAGTTCGTCCCCCGGGGAACGCCGTTCGCGCGCCGCCGTCAGGGCCGCGCGGTACAGGCTCGCGGCCTGCTCCCGGCGGCCGGCCGCGCGGAGGGCGCTGCCCAGCTCGAAGCCGGTCCGGGCGGCCATCCGTTCCCGGCCGAGTGCGGTCGCCTCCGCGTGCGCCTCGGTCAACAGCTCGACGGCCCGCGGCAGTTCGCCCATCGCGACGGCGGCCCGGCCGAGCAGGTAGGTCTGCAGCATCACGCCGTAGGCGTTGCCGATGGCCCGGTGTTCCTCGCGGGCGGCCTCGAAGTCCGGGACGGCCGCGGCCCATTCGCCGCGCACGGAGGCGAGCTTGCCGCGGAACTCCACGGCAGAGGCCCGGAGTTTGCGCTCCTCGGGCGAGTCGCCGAGCAGCCGGGCGCCGTTGACGGCCAGTCGCAGTTCGTCGGCGGCCTGTTCGTAGCGGTGCTGCTCCCAGAGCGGGCGGGCGAGTTGGCAGCGCATGCGGACGGTGGCGGCGAGCCGTTCGGCGCGGACGGCGGCGGCGACACCGCGCCCGAAGGCCTCGATGGCGTCGGCGTAGTGGCGGTGGTCGAGGAAGTGGGTCCAGAGGGCTTCGCAGAGCGCCACCGCCTCCTCGTCGAGCCCGTCCTCCGCGGCGAGCCGGACGCAGCCGTAGAGGGCGAGCCGTTCGGCCTCCAGCCAGTGCAGGGCGGTGGCGGCGTCGGGGAAGGGGAGGTCCGGTACCTCGGCGGGGGCGGGCGCCTCGGCGGCGGGGGCGGAGACGGTCAGCCGGGGGCCGGCCGCGACCAGGTCGGCCCGCCCGGCCTGCCGGCGGTACCAGCGGACCAGCCGGCGCCGCGCGTCAACGGCGTCCGAAGCCGACGCCGAAGCGGCCCGCGCCCGGCGCAGCGCGTGGCCGCGCAGCAGGGCGTGCATGCCGAGGCCGTCGGGCCGCCGCTCCAGCAGCCCGGCGCTGTCGAGTTCGTCGAGCGCGTCGGCGGCCACGTCGAGGTCGGTGCCGAGCAGCGCGGCGGCCGCGTGGTCGTCGACGACGGGCGCGGGGTGGTGCGGCAGCAGCCGGTAGAGCCGCGCCGCGACGGGGCCGAGGCTCGCGTACGCCGCGTCCCAGACGGCCTCCACCACGGGCAGTCCCTCCCGGTCCAGTTCGGTGGTCAGGTCCTCGACGAGCCGGCGCAGTTCGCGGCGCCGGTGGCGGCGGATCCAGCGGCCGGCGACGTAGAGCGCGGCGGGCAGGCCGGCGCAGCGGCGGGCGAGTTCGGCGGCGGCTTCCGGGTCTGCGGCGAGCCGGGGGTCGGCGACGATCCGGCGCAGCAGGTTGGCGGCGTCCTCGGGGCCGAGCGGGCCGAGCGGCAGGTCGAGGAGGCGGACGCCGTCGAGGTCGTACAGCTGGCCCGGGCCGGCCACGATGACGACGCTCGCGGCGGAGGCGGGCAGCAGCGGGCGCAGTTCGGCGCCGCTGCGGGCGTTGTCGACGACCACGACCAGCCGCCGCCCCTGGGTGGCGGTCCAGTACTGGCGGGCGCGGCCACGGAGTTCCTGTTCGGGCCGGGTCTGCGGGTCGAGCGAGCGCAGCAGGTCGCCGAGGGCGTCGGCGGTCTCCACGGCGCCGTCGCGGCGCAGGTCGTCGAGGTCGACGTGGAGGGCGCCGTCCGGGCAGTGGTCGAGCAGCGCGCGGGCGAGTTCGAAGCCCAGCGCGGTCTTGCCGATCCCGCCCATCCCGCTGAGCGCGACGACCAGCGGCCCGCCGCCGTCGCCCGGTCCCTCGGCGACGGCGGCCAGCACCCTGGCGCGTTCGTCGGCGCGGTCCTCGAAGTGCGCGAGTGCCGGCGGCAGCTGGCACGGCACGGCGGCCACCGGCACGGCCGCCTGGTGCACGTGCAGTTCCCCGACGGAGCCTGCCTGCACGATGGCGCCGGCCCGCACCGGCCCTTCCACCCTGTTCCACGTCTCTTCGGCCACCCGTCAACTCTAGGGCCTCTCTTCCGGATCGCGCCGGATTCTCACCCGGAGCAGCGGTCCGGGCGGTTGACGGCCCCTCAGGACAGGTCTATACCAGTGAAGGCCTTGCGGCGGCCCGACCCCGACGCGGGGTCCTGTCGGCCCGGCGCGCCGCCCCCACAGTTGGCGCGGGTGGGCCGTACTCCGCCGTTTCCTGGAGAGGTTGATCCCGATGGAACGTGCCCTTCCCCCACCGACACCGTCGCATCAGCGGCCACGTCCCTCCCACCGAGCCCCCCGGCGGCGGGCCGCCGCCGCGGTGGCCGGGGTGCTCGGTCTGGTGGCCGGCGGCCTGGTGGCCGTCGCCGCCGCGCACGCGGCGCCCACCACGGCCGCCGGCACGGTCGGCGCCGGCGCCCTCGCCGGCGGCATCGGCAGCAACTGGTACGCCTCCGCGCCGTACCTGATGCCCGAGGACAACAGCCCGCCGGACGTCGCCACGGTGATGGACGCCACCGGCCAGAAGGCCTTCCAGCTCGCCTTCATCCTGGACAAGGGCGGCTGCGTCCCGGCCTGGGGCGGGACGTCGCCGATCGACACCGACACCACCATGCCGAACGTCATCCAGACCGTCCGCGCCAAGGGCGGCGACGTCTCGGTCTCCATCGGCGGTTACAACGGCACCAAGCTGGGCCAGACCTGCGGCACGCCGGAGGCGACCGCGGCCGCGTACCAGAAGGTCGTCGACACGTACCGGTTGAAGGCGCTCGACTTCGACCTGGAGGAGCCGGAGTACGAGAACACGGCCGCGATCCACAACGAGATCGGCGCGGCCCGCATCCTCCAGCGCTCCAACCCGGGGCTGTATATCTCGGTCACCACGGCCGGGACCGCCGCCGGCACCGGCTGGTTCGGCCAGCAGATGGTCAACGAGGCGAAGGCGCAGGGCTTCACGCCCGACAACTTCTCGATCATGCCGTTCGACGGCGGCTTCAACGGCGCGGCGGCACAGACCTCCGCGCTGGTGAACTTCAACCAGATCCTGCGCACCACCTTCGGCTGGTCGGAGGCGGACGCCTACGCCCACGAGGGCGTGTCGCAGATGAACGGCCGCACCGACGCGGCCGAGTACTTCCGGCAGGCGGACTTCCAGACGGTGCTGGACTTCGCGCTGGCGCACAGGATGGCCCGCTACACCTACTGGTCGGTCAACCGGGACCGGCAGTGCCCGGGCACGGTCGACCCTGGGCTGTCCGGCTCCTGCTCCAGCGTGGTGCAGAACGACTGGGACTTCACCAGGTTCACGGTGCGGTTCGCGGGGGCCACGCCGCCCACCGACCCCACCGTCTCGCCGACGTCCCCGTCCGCCTCGCCGACGTACACCATGCCGGGGGTCTGCAAGGACCCGGAGTGGCAGCGTGACACGGTGTACACCGCCGGCGCCAAGGTCTCGTACCAGGGCCACGCGTACCAGGCCAAGTGGTGGACGCTCAACGAGGAGCCGACCGCGAGCGGCGAGTGGGGCGTCTGGACGAGGGGGGAGATCTGCGCACCCCGCACCCCCCTGAGCCCCTGACCCCTTGAGCACCTGAGCACCCGAGATCCACCGGGCCCCTGCCGTGCCGCCGCTCCGGGCGGGCCCACGGCAGGGGTCCCGGCCGTCACTCCGCGAGGCGCTCGCGCAGGTCGGTGAGGATCTCCGCCGCCTCCTCCAGCCCGTGCGCCCGGCACCGCTCGGCGGCGGTGGTCAGCCGCTGACGGGCCGCCGCGACGCGGCCGAGGTCGGTGCCCTCGATCAGCGCGGCCAGCCGGACGGCCTCGGCGCGCGGCGTCTCGGCCTGCTCGCCGCCCTCCTCGTAGGCGGCGATCGCCCGGTCGGCCTCGGCGAGCGCCTCCTCGTAGCGGCCGGCCACCGCGTAGACCCGGGTCCGCTCGTAGTGGACGGCGGCGCGCGGGTACCAGGTCTCGACCCCGGGCTCCTCGCGCTCCAGCCGATCGCGCACGGCGTCCGCCTCGGCCAGCCGGGCGAGCGCCGACTCCACGCCGTCCGGGCCCTCCTTCTGCACGGTGAGCCGGGCGAACTGCCGCAGCATCGTGGACACCGGGCCGGGCTGCGGCCACTGCTCGTGCGCGGCGAGCGCCCGGGTGCGGGCGGCGTGCGCGGCCTCCCACCGGTCGGCGTGCACCAGCGCGACGGCCGCCTCCGCGGCGACCATGGTGCGCAGGTGGAGGTCCTCGGTCCAGCCCTCCAGGACGGCGGCCAGCCGCAGGAACTCCTCGGCGGCGTCGCGGTCCTCGTCCAGCGCGAACAGGCCGCGGGCGAGGTCCAGCCGGGCCTGGGCGAGCACCCGCTCGTTCAGGCCGCCGGTGGCCGCGTCGGCCAGCACGGACTCCAGGACGGCCACCGCGTCGGCGGTCCGGTCGGCGCCGGTCAGCACGTCGGCGAGCTGCAGCCTGGTCCGGGCCGCGTCCTCGGCGGCCTCCGGTCCCTTGCGGTCGAAGCGGGACGCGGCCTCGGAGAACGCCCGGATCGCGGCACCGGTGTCGCCGAGCTGGGCATTCGCGTGCCCGGCCATCACATAGGTGGCGGCGAACGGGTACGTCTCGTCGGCCCAGCGGGCGGCCGCCGCCAGGGCGCGGTGCAGCGCCTCGACGGCCCCGGCCGACTCGCCGCTCTGCAGCAGCACCTGCCCCAGCAGACCGTACGCCCGCGGCGTGTGCCAGGGCTGCCCGGCCTGCTCCAGCTCGGCGACGACGGCCCGCAGTTCCTCCGCGGCCTCGTCGAGCCGGCCCTGCCGGGCGGCCGCGTCGGCGCGGTACTGGCGGGCCACGGCCAGCCGGCGGGCGGAGCCGCGCTCGGCCGCCGCCTCGCGGTAGGCCGTGACGGCGGCGGCGAAGCGCGCGGCCTGCTCGGCCGGCGGCTGCTCCGGCGGCTCGGGCAGCGCCCGGACCAGCTCCTGGTGGGCGGCGTAGGCGCGGCACTGGAGGACGACCAGGTAGTCGTCGTCGGTGATGCCCGGCGCACCGCCGGCGGCCGAGGTGGCGGCCAGTTCCTCGGCGCGGGCCAGCGCGGCGTCCAGGGCCGCCCAGTCGATCACCGGCGCGGGGGCCGCCACCGGCTCGCCGGTCCCGTCAGCCCCGTCGACGCCCTCGACCCCGTCGGTCCCCTCGTCCTCCTCGTCGTCCTCGTCGTCCCGGACGAGTTCGGCGACCAGTGCCCTGGTTCGGGCCGCCAGCGCCTGGCCGACCAGCCCCTCCCGCCGGTACAGCCCGCCGGCGGCCAGCAGCTGCGCGGTGCCCTCCACCCAGTCGCCGCGGTCGAGTGCGTCGTGCGCCCGCCGCTCGGCGAGCTCGGCACGCAGCTGCCCGAGCGGCCCGGCGTCCGCGCCGAGCAGCCCCTGGAGGGCGGCCTCCTCCACGGCGCTCTCCTCGGCAGCGCTCTCCTCGGCAGCCGTGAACCGCTCGGCGATCCGCTTCCAGAGCCGGTCCGCGTCCGGGTGGCCGACCAGCTGCAGCTCACGGGCGCGCAGCAGCAGCGCGGTGAAGTCCTCCGGCTCCGGCTCGGTCTCCCGGGCCGGGACCGCCGGGACGACCGGCACGGCCGCGAGCTCCGGCGCGGCCGCCGCCCGCACGCCGAGGGCGAGCGGTTCGGCGAGCAGCGGCCGACGGGCGAGCCGGTCACGACGCCGGCCGCTGACCGCCGCGGTGCCGTTGCGGGCGTCGAAGCGGGCGGCGAGCGCGTCCGCCTCGGTGCGCAGGTGGGCGAGCAGGGTGTCGACGGTCCAGCTCGCGCCGGGCGGGCCGCTGACGGTCAGCTCGCCGTGCCCGGCCCGGGCCAGGCCGGCGATCAGCACCTCGACGCCGGTGAGGAAGTCCAGCCGGCTGACCGGGTCGCCGGTCATGCCGAACAGGTCGCGGTTCTCGGCGAGCAGCTCCAGGCCGCGCGGCTCGTTGCCGGACAGCGCGCAGAACTCGATGTGCAGGCCGACCGAGCGGGCCAGCCCGCTCTTGCCGCGGGCGAAGCGGTAGCCCACCAGGTGGCTGGAGCGGGCCTCGTCGAGCCGGCCCTGGCGCAGCAGCGGCAGCAGCGCCTGGGCGTGGCTGACGTAGGGCTCCTCGGCGCAGGTGGCCTCGCCGCCGAGCACCGGCCGCCAGACGTCCAGCGCGGTCGCGTCGTCGCCCTGGCGCAGGTGGTGGACGGCACGGGCGCGGATCTCGCAGGCGTGGCAGTCGCTCAGCTCGGTGCGCGGGCGCCCGGCCCACAGCTCGTAGGCGTCCTGGACGTCCTCGCCGAGGTGCGCGGCGAGGTGGAAGCGCTGGGCGTAGTACGGCTGCAGGCCGTGCCCGGCGGCGCGGTAGCGGCTGCGCATCTCGTCGTGCCAGCGGCGGATCGCGGCGAGCGGCACGTCGGGGGTGCCGAGCAGCGAGGTGGCGACCCACTTGAAGCGCCAGAACACCTGCTGCTGCGACCACTCGCCGAAGCCGTCCGGGTCGGCGTCCCAGAGTTTGAGGACGCGGGCGAAGACGACCGGGGACTTGCTCCGCTCGCCGTCGTACTCGTAGGCCTCCATCAGTTCGAGCAGGGCCATGGCGCGGACCGCGGTGTCGTCGAACTGCTCGGCGGCGTCGACGAGTTCCTCGGCGGTGACGGTCCGCTGCCGCCCGTAGGGGCGGTCGTCGTTCTCGCGCAGCGCGGTCATCACCGCGTCGATGCTGTTCAGCATCACGCCTCCTTCGCGTCGGAGCCGCCGGAGCCGCCGGAGCTGCCGGAGCCGCCGGACGCGGCCTCGTGCCCGAGCATCGCGTGGTCGAGCAGGCTGATGAACGAGCGGTTCAGCAGCGCGCTCTCGCTGGAGGTGAGCGGCCGCCGGGTGAGCAGCACGGCCTGCCCGTAGAGCGTCTCGACGGCGGTGACGGCGAGTTCGCGGTCGCCGATCGAGGCCGCCCGCCGGACCAGCGGGTTGAGGTGGTTGAGGACGAGCTGGGCGCGGGGCACCTCGGCGCGCAGCGAGCCGAGGATGTCGGCCCACAGCCCGTCGGCCTCGTCGGCGAGCTGGGCGCGGGTGCGCTCGTGCCGGGCCTCCCGGTTGTCGAGCAGCAGGGCGGGCGCGCTGGTCGGGTGGAAGCTGCGCAGGGCGACGTCGCAGTCGAAGCGGCCGACCACCTCGCGCGCGGTGGTCAGGAAGGCCGAGGCGGCGAGTTCGGCGGCCGGGTCGACGGTGTCCAGGTGCGCGGTGACGGTGCTCGGGTCGAGGTCCGCGACGGAGGTGCCGGGGCGGATCTCGGGCAGCCGGTGCACGAGGTCGCGGTCGTAGGTGTAGCCGCCGTTGACGACGCCGAGGCCGGCGGCGCCGGCGATCGGGGCGACCTGGCGGAACTCCTCGACGGTGCGGGTGACCAGCACCACCGGGTGGGTGCGGGCGAACTCGTCCAGGGTGACGTTGCCGTCGGTGGTCTCGAACGGCAGCCAGGGCAGCAGCATCCGCAGCAACTCGTCGTCGTAGCGGGCGAGTTCCTTGACGGCCAGGTGGTGCACCGAGATGAACCGGTGGAGCAGCGCCGGGTCGCTGGCGGACAGGCCGGTGAGCCAGTCGCGGATCCGGACGCCGAGCGCGTCGCGGACGGCGGCGAGCGTCTCGTCGGCGTACAGGCCCTCACGGCTGGCGGTGGGCCGCAGGCCGTCGGTGTCGACCACGCAGCGCACGAAGAACGCCCAGTCGGGCAGGAGCTCGTCGGCGTGGTCGGAGAGCAGCATGCCCTTGAGGTGCACCCGGTGGCCGGCCCGGCGCGACGGCGGGACGGCGTCGGGCAGCACGTAGGCGACGCCGCGCAGGCCGACCAGCGGGAGGTCCAGCTCGATGGTGTCGAGCGGGGTGAAGTCGAAGGTGGAACGGCAGTAGGCGGCCAGCGCCTCGCGGCGGGCCAGCGGGGAACCGTGCTGGGCGGCCCACGGCGGGGTGTGGTTGACCCGGGTGGCGTCGCCGCGGCCGTCGATGACGGTGACCTCGTGGCGCAGCAGGCTGCCGAAGTCCCGGGCGAGGGTCAGCACCCGGTCGGCGCGGGTCCACTCGGCGGCGTCGGAGCGGGGTGCGAGGCGGACGGTGGTGCCGGGCTCGGGCTTGGCGTCGGCGGGCAGGGTGCGGATGGTGTAGCGGCCGTCGGAGCCGCCGCGCCACTCGATGACCGGGGCGTCGGGGGTCGCGGCGGAGCGGGTGACGACGGTGATCTCGTCGGCGACCACGAAGCAGGCGAGCAGGCCGATGCCGAACTGGCCGATGAAGTCGCCGCGGGCGCGGGCGAGTCCGTCGCCGTCGAGGCGGCCGTCGGCGTCCCGCTTGGAGCTGCGGCCGATGGTGGCGAGGAAGGTGTGGACGTCCTGCTCGGTGAGGCCGATGCCGGTGTCGGTGATGCTGAGGTCGCCGTCGGCGCGGACGGTGATGGCGGCGGGCGCGGACGGGTCCAGGGCCTGCCGGGCGGAGATCGCGTCGACCGCGTTCTGCAGGAGTTCGCGCAGGTAGACGCGGGGGCTGGAGTAGAGGTGGTGGGAGAGCAGGTCGACCAGGCCGCGCAGGTCGACCTGGAAGGTGTGCGCACTCGTCGGGTTCTCGGATGGGGACACCGGTGACTCTTTCGATCGCAAGGGGCGGGTCGGACTTCGGCGGCCTCGGGGCGGGACGGCCCGGGCGGCCGGGCGGCGCGTTCGGTCGCCGCTCCACGGGCTCTGTGCGGGCTGGTCGCGCCTGCTCAGCGCGGCACGCAGCGGTCCCGGTGGACCTGGAAGTTGTCGGCCTCGTCGCCGCCGAGGTAGTACCAGGGCCACTCGGTGGCGACGTCGTCGAGGGTGGCGAACACCGCGTGGGCGAGCTCGCGCTCGTCGGCCAGCGAGAGCACCATGGCGAAGGCGTTGTGGGTGGCCCGCCAGTCGCGCCGGCGCCGGTAGGCCGGGTGCAGCACGGAGCGCAGCACCGCCTCGCGCAGCGAGGAGCGCACGGCGGGACCGGTCAGGTAGGCGTGGTCCTCGCCGTCCGCCAGGTCCAGCCAGTGCTCCAGGTGGGCGAGGGCGACCAGTTCGCCGAGCGGACTGCCCTCGGGGGCGCCGAGCATCGCGGTACGGGCGAAGGCGTGCATCTCCTCGTGGGAGCCGCCCCACTTGGCGCAGAGCTGCTGGAGGCGCTGCTGGTGGGAGGCCAGGTGCTCCGGATCGCGGCGCAGCGCGGCCTCGAAGCGGGTGGTGGCGACGGTGCGGCCGAGCGAGGCGCCGCGCGCCGCGATCTGGAGGAAGAACCAGGGGGCGAGCCAGCGGGGCTCGCGCTCGGCCACCTCCAGCAGCTGCTCCTCGGCGGTCTCCAGCCGCTCGCCGAACAGCCGCCACTGGTCCTCGGTGACGTGCTTGGCGCGGGCGCCGGTGCGGGCGTCCCAGGCCCAGGCGATCTGCCGGGCGCCGGAGAGCAGCAGCACCAGGGTGTCCTCGGGCCGTTCGGCGACGGCCTTGGCGAGCCACTCCTCGGTGCCCTCGAGGTCGGAGAGCCGGTGCACCAGCCAGGTCAGCTCGCCCTGGTCGGGGACGGCCGCGAGGGCGGGGCCGAGGGCGGCCCAGTCGCCGGCGTCGGCGAGGGCGCGCAGCCGGCGCAGTTCCTCGTCGCCGTGCGAGAGGTCGAGCACGGGGGGCAGCGCGCGCGGCGTCCTCCGCCCGGTCAGGCGGCGGAAAAAGGACATGGTGCGGCCCCCCTGAGACCTCGTCGACCGGCACGGTCGTCGGCATCGTTCGTATGGCCTCGCAGTGGCCAATCGGATGATGCACTGCATATCACGTGCCACCGACGTCCCGGTGAGCAGCCCTCTTCCGGAAGCCCCCCTGCCGGGCCCCGCCGGACGACGGCGGACGACGGCGGACGACGGCGGACCCGGCCCCGCCGCCGTTCGGCCGGGCCGGGTCCTCGCCGTGCGGCGACGCGGGGTCAGACCCGGTCGGCGGCGATCAGCAGGTACTGGAAGGAGCCGTCCTTGTAGGAGTTGATGAACGCCTCCTCGATGCCGGTCACCAGGGACGGCACGGTGGCCCGCAGCTCCCAGTACGGGAGGGTGGCGGCGGTCAGGTCGACGACGGCGTTCGGGACGAGGCGGTTGTCGGCCATCGCGCGCAGGTACTCGCGGCGGGAGTGGATGTTGCACTCGAAGTGGGCGTTGATCTGCGAGACCCACTTCGACGGCTGGCCGTAGATCGGGTTCCAGCAGCCGGTGATGGTCACGTACCGGCCGCCGACGGACAGGATCCGGGAGTGCTCGGCGAACAGGTCGTGCAGGTCGACGTACATGCTGGACTCGTTGTTCCACGAGGCCCGCACGGTGCCGCTGTCGAACGGCATGTCGAGCATGTTGCGGACCTGGGCGTGCACCGAGTCGTCGATGCCGAGCTCCTTGGCCCGCCGGTTGCCGAACTCGGCCTGCTTGGCCGACAGGGTCACGCCCTCGACCTTGCAGCCGAAGCGCTGGTGGGCCATGACCATCGAGCCGCCGCGGCCGCAGCCCGCGTCGACCAGGGTGTGCTCGGGGCGGATGTCCCCCAGGCTGTCGAGCAGCACGTCGGTCTGCGCGGACTCCAGCCGGTGCAGTTCGGCGACGAGCTTCTTCTCGCGCTCGCTGTCGTCCGGGGCGCCCAGCGCCGACTGGTCGACCTCGCCGATGCCGTAGTGGTGGTGGTAGAGGCCGTCCACGTCGCCGAGGCGCAGGTTCACCGGCCGGGCCTCATGATCCCAGTAACGGGCGATGTCGCCCTGGTAGGGAGTGGCCGGCCCGGGGACGGCGGTGCGGGTGACGGGGGTGGTGTCGGTGACGGACACGGTTCAGCTCCTTGGTTACCAGAAGTCGGGAAGGCTGTAGCGGTAGGTATTGGTCTGGTGCCAGTAGTGGTTGCCGTCGACCCACGCGGCGACCCCGCGCAGGAAGCGCACCACCACCGGGACGGGGGTGGCGGCGGCCAGCGCCGCGGCCTCCGCCTCGAAGGCGTGCATCAGCTCGTTGTGCACCTCGACGGCCTTCAGGTAGCCGTCGCGGTCGCCGACGCCCTCGCGCTCGGAGATCACCACCGGCAGGTTGAGGTGCCGGCCGGGGCTCGCCAGCTCCTTGGTGTACGAGTACAGGTCGTTGACGATGGTGGTGGCGTTGGAGGCGAGCGCGATGACCCGCTGCATGGCCGGGCGGGCGTGCAGGTCGGCGGGCAGCTCGTAGCCGCCGACGGTGTCCGTGATGGTCGGGCAGGGGCGGAAGTTGTTGAACTGCCGCATCGACAGGTACTCCCACACCTCCGGGACGTGGCCCTCCTGGTCCCAGGCGGCCTCGGCGAGGTAGCCGAGGTGCAGCCGCGCCATGTCGTGCCGGAACCGGTCCGCCTGGGAGGCGGTGGCCGCGCCGGTGAAGTGCTCCATCGCCGAGCGGTACGCCCGCCGGGGCGCGTCCGACAGCAGCGACTCCTGCCAACCGCCCTGGTACTCCGCGGTGGTGTGCACCGGGTCGAGGGCGGTGTGGGCGAGCAGCAGCCGGCTGCCGAGGCCGACCGGCGAGCCGCCGAGGTCCTCGCAGTAGCAGTCGTCGACGGCGTTCTCGGCCACCATCAGCCGGGTGGCGAGCATGATGTGGTCGACGCTCGGGGCGTCCGGGTGGCAGGCGACCATGTACCGGCTCACCGAGAAGCCGTCGAACTGTTCCTCCCAGTCCGGCGGGTAGAGCTCGATCTCCTCGGCCCACAGCTTGATCCGGCGGTTCACCTCCGCCACCCGCCCGGCGTCCGGCTCGGCCACGGGGTGGAAGTACAGGCCGGGAACCGGGTCGCCGGACTTCGGCTTGCCGGAGGGCACTTCCGCCCCCGCGCCGGCCGGCGCCTCCACGACCTGACGCGGCGCCAGGTTCAGTCCGGCGGTGCCGATCCCGCTCGGCCCGCGGAGCAGTTGCTCCAGGGCCGTCCCGCTCATGACCGCACCGCCGCGCGCCGGAACAGGTGCGGTTGCCGCTGCGACGCCGGCGGTGTCTCGTTGCTCGTGGCCACGGGCATGGGAGAACCTTCCTCTGTGAAGGGGGACGGGCCATGACGGGCCGTCGGCCGTCGCCTCCGCCCCGGGAAGAGGGGATCTCCGCGCTGCTGCGGCGGCCCCGTCTCGCTTGCGCCCAACCGTAGGCGGGGCGGAACGATCTGGGCCGCTTCCCATGATCCTGTGCACTCGAAAGGGTGAACGTTCACATCAGTCGCGTTTGAAATGGCGCATCTGATGATCGGTTCGGACCGGCACCCATGACGAAGCGGCCCCGCCGGGTTGGCGGGGCCGCTTCGCAAGGGTCGTTCCGGTACCGACGGAGCGCCGGTCCGGCTCGGCCGTGTGCTACCGCCGCGCGTGCTCCGGCAGGAGCGCGGAGGCGACCGCGCCGGCGGCCAGCCAGCCGACGGCGAGCAGCCAGCCGGCCAGCACGTCCAGCGGCCAGTGCACCCCGAGGTAGATCCGGGTCAGGCCGATCGTCCCCGCGAACAGCACCGCGCCGACGACGGCCGGGCGGGTGGCGGCGGGGCGGACGCGGGCGACGGCGAGCGCGAGCAGGCCGGCGCAGAGGGCGGAGGTGAAGGCGTGCCCGGAGGGGAAGGCGAAGCCGGAGGCGCTGAACGCCCAGTCCGTCTCCGGCGGCCGGGGCCGGCCGAAGGCGTGCATCAGGCCCTGGCGCAGCAGTTGCCCCAGGGCCAGCCACAGCACCGGCAGGAGCAGCGCCCGGGCCACGGTCCAACGGGACCTCGGCGATCCGGCGCCGCGCCGGGCGATCAGGACGCCCGCGGCCAGCGCCAGCAGGTAGGGGAACAGGTCGGTGCCGAGGGAGGTCACCGCCATCGCCGTGGCGCGGGCGACCGGCGGCCGGTGGGCGGTGCCCCAGTCGACGGCCGACCGCTCGAAGGCGAACGGCGCCCAGCCGTGGGCGGCGACCACGACCGCGAGCACCGCGAAGGCCGCCCAGGTGGCGGCGAGCACGGCCGGCCACCGCCGACCCGTCGTGCGGTCGCCCATCGGCTCAGCCCTCCTGCCCGTGCCCGGGCCACCGGTCCGCGGCTCCGCGCGGCCAGGGTAGCGGCCCGGCGTCCGGACGACCGAGCGGGCCGGGGACCGTCCTCGTGCTCACCGGTGCCCGGCCCGTCGGCGCGAGCGCAGCAGCTCCAGCAGCAGAGGCAGCAGCGAGAGCACGACGACGACCGCGACGATCGGCAGCAGGTAGCGGTCGACGTTCGGCACCGAGGAGCCCAGGGCGTAGCCGGCGAGGACCAGGCCGAGCGTCCAGACCAGGCCGCCGACCACCTGCCACAGGGTGAAGGTGCGCACGTTCACGCCGAGCGCGCCGGCCAGCGGGTTGAGCACGGTGCGCACCACCGGGACGAAGCGCGCGAGGACGACGGCCTTGCCGTGCCCGTAGCGGGTGAGGAGTTCCTCGGCCCGCACCGCGCCCTCGTGCAGCCGCTTGTTGCGGGAGCGTGCGAGCAGGGCCCGCCCGCCGCGCCGGCCGATGACGTAGCCCGTCTGGGCCCCGGCCAGGGCGCCGACGGCGGAGGCGGCCAGGACCTGGGCAAGGTTCAGGTGGGGGCCGCTGTGGGTGCCGGTGGTGCACAGCAGGCCGGCGGTGAACAGCAGCGAGTCGCCGGGCAGGAAGAAGCCGACCAGCAGCCCGGTCTCGGCGAACAGGACGACGGCGATGCCCAGCGCGCCGAACGCGCCGAGCAGCGATCCGGCGTCCAGGGGGTTGACGGCCAGCAGGGCGGCCGAGGGCGACGGCATGGTCGGGACCTCTCCGTGAGCGGAAGCGCTACGGTCCGGGCCCGGTACCCGGACGACAGCGCCAGCATGGCGGGCCGATGCTGAAGATCCGCTGAAGACGGCACGGCCCCCGCCCCCGACCGGCCCGGACACCTGCCACCCTGGGGACATGCGAGTACTCGTGGTGGAGGACGAACGACGGCTGGCCCAGGCGCTGCGGCTCGGGCTGACCGCCGAGGGATTCACCGTCGACCTCGCCCACGACGGCCTCACCGGCCTCGCCCGCGCCACCGACCACGCCTACGACGTGATCGTGCTGGACATCATGCTGCCCGGCCTCAACGGCTACCGGGTGTGCTCACGGCTGCGGGCCGCCGGCAGCGACGCCGGCATCCTGATGCTGACCGCCAAGGACGGCGAGTGGGACGAGGCCGAGGCCCTCGACACCGGCGCCGACGACTACCTGTCCAAGCCGTTCTCCTTCGTCGTCCTGGTCGCCCGCCTCAGGGCCCTGGCCCGCCGCATCGGCACCCGCGCGCCCCGGCGCACCGTGCTCGGGGACCTCGTCGTCGACTCCGCCGCCCGCACCTGCACCCGCGCCGGCACCGGCATCGCGCTGACCCCGCGCGAGTTCGCCGTCCTCGACCACCTGGCCCGCCGGGCCGGCGAGGCCGTCTCCAAGCGCGAGATCCTCGAACAGGTCTGGGACAGCGGGCCGGACAGCGACCCCAACACCGTCGAGGTGCACATCAGCGCGCTGCGCCGCAAGATCGACACCCCGTTCGGCCGCGCCGCCGTGCAGACCGTGCGCGGCGCCGGCTACCGGCTGGCGGCCGACGGTGGCTGAGCCGACGCGCCCCGCCCCCCGACGCGGTGCGGCGCGCGGGGCCGGGGCCCTGTGGCACCGGCTCGCCCGGCACCCCCGGGCCGTCGCGCTGCTCGACCGCCTCGCGCCGCGCTCCGTGCGCACCCGCACCACCCTGGCGGCCTGCGCGAGCGTCGCCGTCGTCCTGTTCGTCGCCTCCGCCGCCGTGCTCCTGCTGCTGCGCGCCAACCTCGAACGCACCGTCGAGACGGGCGCCCGCGAGCAGGCCCAGGCCGTCGCCCGCCTCGCCTCCGGCGGCCACCTGCCGGCCCAGCTCGCCCTGGACCACGGCACCGACTTCATCCAGGTCACCGACCACGCCGGCACCGTGGTCGCCGCCAGCCAGAACCTCGCCGGTCACCCGCCGCTGACCGGCGCCGGGACCGGCCCCGGCACCTTCGACCTCGGCGTCCTCGGCGACGAGCACCACCAGCGCGTCACCACTCTCACCGCCGACACCCCCACCGGCCCCGTCACCGTCCGGGTCGGCGCCTCGCTGCGCACCGTCGACACCGCCGAGGACCTCACCACCGCGGCCCTCGCCGGCCTCAGCGCCGTCCTGCTGCCGACCGTCGGCGTGCTCACGTGGCGGGCCACCGGCCGGGCGCTGCGCCCCGTCGAGGCGATCCGGGCCGAGGTCGCCGCGATCGGCGACCGCGATCTCGACCGGCGCGTCCCGGTCCCCGCCAGCGAGGACGAGATCGCCGGTCTGGCCCGCACCATGAACGCCATGCTCGACCGCCTCGAAGCCGCCGGCACCCGCCAGCGCCGCTTCATCGCCGACGCCTCCCACGAGCTGCGCAGCCCGCTCACCGTGCTGCGCACCCAGCTGGAGGTCGCCCTCGCCCACCCCGACCCGCAGGTGCGGCAGGAGCTGGTCGCCGGGGCCCTCCAGGACACCGAACGCCTCCAGGCCCTCGCCACCGACCTGCTGCTCCTCGCCCGGCTCGACACCACCGGCCAGGACCGCCCCGGCGAGGCGGTGGACCTCGCCGAACTCGTCCGCGCGAGCGTCGCCCCGGGCGGACCGCGGGCCCGTCCGGTCACCGTCCACGCCTCCGGGTCGATCACCGTCGACGGCAACCCGCTGTGGCTCGGCCGGCTGCTGACCAATCTGCTCGACAACGCTCGGCGTCACGCCCGCAGCCGGGTCACCGTTCGGCTGTCCACCGACGCCGCCACCGGTGACGCCGTCCTCGACGTCGCCAACGACGGTCCCGCCATCGACCCCGCCGACCGGGAGCGGATCTTCGAACGCTTCACCCGGCTCGACGACGCCCGCAGCCGCGACGACGGCGGCACCGGCCTCGGCCTGCCCATCGCCCGGGACATCGCCGTCCTCCACGGCGGGACGCTCACCGTCGAGGACGGACCCGACGGCGTCACCTTCCGCGCCCGGCTGCCGCGCACCCGGGCCCGCTGAGCCCGGCCCGCTGAGCCCGGCCCGCCCGCGCCGCCCGGGCCGGCCACCGGGCTCGGGTGGTGCCGGGCTGACTCAGGCGTTGAGGTAGGCGAGGACCGCCAGCACGCGCCGGTTGCTGTCACTGTCCGGGGCGAGCACGAGCTTGGCGAAGATGTTCGAGATGTGCTTGGCCGCCGCGCCCTCGGTGATGAAGAGGCGGTGGGCGATGGCGGTGTTGGAGCAGCCCTCGGCCATCAGCTCCAGGACGCCGCGCTCCCGTGCGGTGAGGGAGCCGAGCGGCTTGTCGCGCGCGTGGCTCACCATCAGCTGGGAGATCACCGCGGGGTCCATGGCGGTGCCGCCGGCCGCGACCCGGCGGACCGCGTCGATGAACTGCTCGTTGTCGAAGACGCTGTCCTTGAGCAGGTAGCCGATGCCACCGGTGCCGTCGGCGAGCAGTTCCCCGGCGTACATCTGCTCGACGTGCTGGGAGAGCACCAGGATCGGCAGTCCGGGGATCTCGCGCCTGGCCCGCAGGGCGGCGCGGAGGCCCTCGGTGGTGAAGGTCGGCGGCAGCCGGACGTCGACGATCAGGATGTCGGGACGGTGCCTGGCGGCGGCTTCGAGCAGGTCGGGGCCGTTGTCGACGGCCGCCACGGTCTCGAAGCCGTAGGCGTCCAGCAGCTGGATCAGCCCCTGCCTGAGGAGGAAGAGGTCTTCGGCGAGGACAACACGCACGGTATCTCCATCGTGATCGCGGTCGGGCCGCCCGGCGGGCTGGCGACGTCGAGGGTGCCGTCGAAGGTGGCCAGCCGGCGGCGGATGCCGTGCAGGCCGGTCCCCCCGGCGGCGTCGGCACCGCCCCGGCCGTCGTCGGCGACCCGGGCGTGCAGCACGGCGCCGTCGTGCCAGGCACGTACCTCGACGTGCTCGGCGCCGGAGTGCTTCAGGGCGTTGGTCAGCAGTTCGGACACCGCGAAGTACAGGGCGGATTCGAGCGGCGGCGGCACCCGGCCCGGGAGGCTCACCGCCACCTCGGTCCGGAGCGGACTGGCCAGGCCGAGGGCGCGCAGCGCGTCGGCCAGGCCGCGTTCGGCGAGCACCGGGGGGTGGATGCCGCGCACCAGGTCGCGCAGCTCGCGCAGGGCCGCGACGGACGAGGCCCGGGCGTCGCGCAGCAGTCTGCGGGCCTCCTCCGACTCGCCGCCGAGGTGGCGTTCGAGCGCCCCGAGGGTCAGGCCGAGGCCGACCAGCCTGGCCTGGGCGCCGTCGTGCAGGTCGCGTTCGATCCGGCGCAGTTCGGCGGCGGCCGTCTCCACCGCGCCGGACCGGGTCTCGGCCAGGTGCCGGACCCGCAGGGCGAGCCGGGAGCGCTCGGTGGGGCCGAGCAGCAGGCGGGTGAAGTGCGCGTGGGCGGTGAGGAGGAGCGGGCTGCAGCGGACCCAGACGACGAAGAGCACCGCCGCCGCCAGCGCCGCCAGGAGAGCGGTGGGCCCGCTCCGGACCGGGACGAAGAAGTACTCGCGCGCGGTGCCCTGCGCCCTCAGCACCGGCCGCCACAGGCCGAGGGCCAGCGCGAACCCTTCGAGGACGTAGTAGAGCACCGCGGCGGGCAGGAAGCCGGTCAGGCCGACGACCGAGTTGAGCAGCAGCCAGAGCAGGTCCCGCCAGCTGGCCGGGTCGGTCAGGATCCACTTGCAGCGGCGGATCCAGCCGACGATGTCCTTCTCGAACTCCGGGGGCTCCGGCCGGTAGGGAACGTCGACCCGGACCCCCACCCGGGCGGCCGCGCGCCGGTTGGCGTTGCACAGCCGGCGCACCCACCCGGTCACGATCGGCAGCGCCGCCGCGCCGATCCCGATGACGAGGAGGATCACGAAGTAGCCGGTGATCACGAACAGGCAGACGGAGAGCATGGCGCCCAGGGCGATCAGCACACCGGCCACCAGGTCTCCCCCGGCCCGGCGCAGCCGGGCCGGGAACCCGTGCGGACCCTTGCGGTAAGCGATTGACACCTGAGCGATCGTCCATCCGTGACGGCGGTGACGGCAGCGGTCCCGTGAACCCGGCCCCTTCATACGTACGTACGTCCAAATCGTTCCGGCTGGTCAGGCTAGCGGGTTTCACCGACGGGCGCCACGGCATAAAAGCGGGATCGCGCGGCACCGGACGGTGGTGCCCCGCGTCCGGCGGTCAGCGGGCCGTTTCGACCGGCGGGGTCCGCATGCCCCGCCAGGAGGGGAGCAGGGTCGCGCCGAGGACCAGGACGAGCGCGCCGCCGACGATCGCGAGGTAGATGCCGATCGAGCCCCTCGGCAGCACCGAGCCGGTCTTCACCAGGCTGTACGGCACGATCGTGGCCGCCGAGGCGGCGGTTCCCAGGACGGTCGCGACGACGGCGATCAGCGCGCCCTCGACGTTCAGCATGCCCAGCACCTGGGCCCTGGTGGCCCCCGTCAGACGCTGCAGGCCGAACTCGCCCCGGCGCCCGCGCGTCACCGCCACCAGGCTGTTGATCACGGTGATCGCCGCATAGCCGACGATCATGGCGACGACGGTGTAGTTCGAGGAGGCCAGGATCTGCTCGATCCGGTTGTCGGCGCCGGTCAGCGCGGAGCGGTCGGCGACCGCGGTGCCGGCCAGCCCGGCCGCCACACCGTCCAGCGCGGACCGGACCCGGGCGGGGTCGGCGCCGGACTCCGCCCGGACCAGGATCCCGGTCGGCAGCCCGGCGGTGGTGTGCGCGGCCAGCACATCGGCGGGCAGCAGCAGGTACCGCTCCTGCGAGCCGCCCGCGTAGGTGGCCACCACCCTCGGGTCGGCGGCGGCGCCGTCACCGAAGTGGATCCGCAGGGTGTCCCCGACGCGGACGCCGAAGTCCTTCGCCCGCTTCTCCGACAGGGCCACCGTGTTGCCGCGGAGGTCGGCGATCGACCCGTCCCGTACGTCGGGCGCGACGGTCTGCCGCGCTCCGTCGGCCGAGACACCGCGCAGGTCCACGGTGCCGCCGTCGGCGGAGTCCACGAAGCCGGTGGAGCCGACCAGCTCGGAGGCGCCGGCCACACCCGGGAGGGCGCGGACCGCACCGACCACGTCCGGCGCGAAGCCGCCGGTCGAGGAGGTGAGCACGTGCTCGGCGGGCACGCCGCCCGCGCGGCCCGCGGCGGAGACGTGGTCCTCGGTGGCCTGCATGTACAGGGTGCCGGTGGCGATGCCGATCAGCAGCACGATCGGGGCCACGGCGCCCGCCGTCCGGACGTTGTGGACGGCGGCGTTGCGCAGCGCCAGGCACCCGGACAGCCCGCAGAGCGCGCGGACCGGCCGGCCGAGCACCGCCACGGCCGCCCTGGTGATCCCCGGGGCGAGCAGGGCCAGGCCGATCGCGCACAGGACCGAGGCCGGCCCGGCGGTGCTCGCCAGGGTCGGGCCGTCGGCCATCACCGTGGCCGTGACGACCGCCAGCGCCACGCCGTTGAGCAGGAAGAACACCGCCGACAGCAGGCGGGTCCCGGTGAGCCGCCCGGTCGGCACCGTGCTCTCGGCCAGCGCCGCGAGCGGCTCGGTCCGCGCGGCCCCGCGGCCGGCGAACAGCGCCGCGCCGAGGGCGGCCGCGATCGCCGCGCAGGCGCCGACCGCGGTCGGCAGCAGGCCCTGGTGGAAGACGACCTCCTCGGACACCACACCGTTGGCGGCCAGCTGCCCGAACAGCAGCCTGCCGACGACGGAGCCGAGCGCGACCGCCGGCGCGGTGGCGAGCACCGCCAGCACGGCGGTCTCCCCGAGGATCATCCGGCGCACCTGCCGGGAGGTGGAACCGATCGCCCGCAGCAGGGCCGTCTCGCGCGCCCGCTGCCTCAGCGAGAGCCCGAGTGTGGAGGCCACGCCGAACATCACGATCAGGACCGCCCAGCTCCCGAAGATCGCCGCCAGGACGGTCACGGTCGGCCCGCCGGCGAGCGCCCCCGGCAGGTCGGCCAGACCGCGCCGCTCACCGGTGAGCACCACCGCCGTGCCGCCGACCGCCGACCGCACGGCCCGCCGCAGCTCCGCGACGTCGGCGCCGGGCGCGGGCAGGACCCCGATGGAGTCGAACCGCCCGTCGGATCCGGCCAGTTGCCGGGCCTGGAGGTCGGAGAGGAACAGGGTCGGCCCGAGCGTGCGGCCGGTGGCCTGGTGGGCGGTGCCGGAGACCGTGAACGTCCGGGTGACGCCGTGCACGGTCAGCTGCACGGCGGAGCCGACCGTGACGCCCGCGTCGGCCGCGAGCCCGGTGTCGAGGACCACCTGCCCGCCGCCCGGGGCCGACCCCCGGGTCAGCGTGTAGGGGGTCAGCGCGGCGCCGGTCCAGGTGTGGCCGACGGAGCCGACGTCGACCGCCCTGCCGTCCACCACCACGGTCGCGGGGAAGGAGAGGTCGGGGATCACGGCGCCGACGCCGGGAACCGCCCGGACCGCGTCGAGCACCCCCGGGCCGGTCCGGTTGCGCTCGGTCAGCGCGGCGGAGCCGTGGGTCTGCTGACCGGCCACCACGATCGGCACCCCGGCCAGGCGCTGCGGCGCGACCGCCATCCGGACGCCGGTCTCCAACAGGCCGCCGCAGGCCATCACGATCGCGGAGCCCAGGAGCATCGCCACGAAGGTGGCGGCGAACCCGGCCTTGCGGAACCTCAGGGTGCGCAGAGCCAGCCACAGCATCAGCGGCCACCCCCCGACCGGACCGCGGAGGAGGTGAGGTTCTCGTCGTCCCAGGCGCCGAGCCGGGTCATCCGCGCAGCGACGGCCTCGGCGGTCGGCCGGTACAGCTCGCCGACGAAGCCGCCGTCGGCGAGGAAGACCACGCGGTCGGCGTGGGAGGCGGCCACCGGGTCGTGGGTGACCATGACCAGCGTCTGCCCGCCGGCGGTCACCGACTCGCGCAGCAGGCCGAGCACGGCCGCGGCGGTCCGGGTGTCCAGCGCGCCGGTCGGCTCGTCCGCGAAGACCACGGCGGGCCGGGTCACCAGCGCCCGGGCGATCGCCACCCGTTGCTGCTGACCCCCGGAGAGCTGCCCGGGCAGGTGGTCCAGCCGGTCGGCGAGCCCGACCCGGTCGAGCACCGCCAGGACCTGGCTCCGGCTCGCACGCCGTCCGGCCAACCGCAGCGGCAGCACCACGTTCTGCAGCACGGTCAGGGCCGGGAGCAGGTTGTACGCCTGGAAGACGAAGCCGATCCGGTCCCGGCGCAGCCGGGTCAGCCCCGCCTCGTCCAGGTCCGCGAGGTCGGTGTCACCGACCAGCACGCTGCCCCGGGTGGGCCGGACCAGCCCGGCGGCGCAGTGCAGGAAGGTGCTCTTGCCCGACCCGGAGGGCCCCATCACGGCGGTGAAGGTGCCGGCGTCGAAGGTCATGCTCAGCCGCTTGAGCGCGGCCACCTCGTTGTCGCCCGTGCCGTAGATCTTCTCGACCGCCACCAGTCGGACGGCCGCCGTCCCCTGACCGATCTCTTGCGTCTGCACTCGAACTCCCCCACCGGGTCGGTCGCGCACCTCGTGCGCGCTGGTGACCACGCTAGGAACGGCGGCGGTTCGGCACAGTGACGCTGCTTGGCGTATCCGGAGTAGAACTTCCTCCACCAACCGGTCCGCGCCGCCGACCGCCGCCGACCACGGCCGGTTCAGCGGTGCTCGGGGTTCTCGAAGTCGAAGCGGCACCCGGCGTCCCACTCGGAGCGCTGGTTGCCGTGGGCCGGGATCCCGCCGGCGTCCTTCAGCATCCGGGCCAGGTGGAGCAGGTTCCACGTCATGAACGTCGCGTTGCGGTTGGTGAAGTCGTTCTCCGGCCCGCCCGACCCCGCGTCCAGGTACGACGGCCCCGGCCCCGCCTCCCCCACCCACCCCGCGTCCGCCTGCGGCGGGACGGTGTAGCCGAGGTGCTGGAGGCTGTAGATCACGTTCATCGCGCAGTGCTTGGCGCCGTCCTCGTTGCCGGTGATCAGGCAGCCGCCGACGCGGCCGTAGTAGGCGTACTGGCCGCGCTCGTTGAGGATCGACGAGCAGGCGTACAGCCGCTCGACGACCTTCTTCATCACGGAGGAGTTGTCCCCCAGCCAGACCGGCCCCGCCAGCACCAGGATGTCGGCGGCCATCACCCGGCTGTAGAGGACGGGCCAGTCGTCGGTCTCCCAGCCGTGCTCGGTCATGTCCGGCCAGACGCCGGTGGCGATGTCATGGTCGACCGCGCGGACCACGTCGACCTGGACGCCCTGGCGCTCCAGGATGCCGGTGCTGACGTCGATCAGGCCCTGTGTGTGGCTCCGGTCGGGCGACCGCTTGAGCGTGCAGTTGATCACCATGGCGCTGAGGTCGGTGTACCGGGCGGGGGGTGAGGAGGACATCGGCGGCCTTTCGCGTCGCGGCTTGTCACCGACCAGTCCACCCCGCCCCGGTTCCCGCCCGCCCGCCGGAGTCCGCCAACCGTGCTCTACGAGTCCCCGTCCGGCTGCTCCACCGGCGGGAGCACCGGCGTGACCAGCATCCGCCCGGCCAGCGCGGTGCTCGCGGTGACCGCGGCGAGCGTCGCGTCGTACATCGGCCGGATGTTGCGCTGGTGCCACAGCGTCTGGGTGGTCGCCCAGGCGGCGTCCCGGGCCCGGGCGATCGAGAAGCTGGCGACGATGTGCTTCAGCGGCTCGGCCTGCTCGGTCGCGACCCCGATGATCTGCGCCTCGAAGGACGCCCGCACCTCCGCCTCCACCTGCGCGAGCAGCTCGTTCACCTTGAGGTAGTCGGCGTGCACCGGCGGGGTCTCCGGCGTGGTCCGCCGCTCGATGCAGGTCAGGACGACGGCGAGCGCCAGATCGTGGTTGATGTGCGCGTTCATCCCCGCGAACGCGAACTGGACCGGCCACACCTTCCGGTGGCCGCGCGCCTCGAACAGCGGCTGCCACGCCGGGTTCACCGGCCGCCCCGCCTCGTCGGCCTCCACCGCGTCGAAGTACAGGTTCGCGAACACCACGTCCAGCCGCTCGATGAACGCCTGGTCCTGGAAGTACCCGGCCGTCAGCCGCTCCCCGACCAGCTCGGTCACCCTCAGGTACATCCGGTCGAAGCAGGCGACCCCGTCCCGCGGATCCAGCCGCGCCTTGATCGCCCGCATCCGCTCGATGACCTCGTCGACACTCTGCGCGGGCTTGGCGGCTGACTGGGTCATGGGATGGTCCCTTCCGTCGGTGTGCTCCGGCTGCCAGCTATACACACCGCCGCCGCCCCGGCACCGCCGACCCGGGAGACTCCTGGCCCCCGTCACCCGATCCGGTGAGCGCCCGGGACCCCCTCGTCCGGCCGACGGTGTCCGCAGCGGCGGATTCGTGGCGGAAACACGACCCGGGCGGCCACCGCCGAGCCGCGGCGCGCGATGCTGGACCCGACAGCGAACAACTCAACGGGAAGCAGGGGGTCCGCATGGATGTCGCACGGGTCATGATGGTTGCTCCGGTCCGCAACGCCGAAACGGCGGCGGCCTGGTACGAGAGACTGCTGGGCCGCCCGGCCGACCGCCGGCCGATGGCGTCGCTGGCCGACTGGCACCTGACGCCGGGCGGCTGGCTCCACGTCTTCGAGGACGCCGAGCACGCCGGCTCCACGCTGCTCAACCTGGAGGTGCCCGACCTGGACGCCGCTCTGGCGGAGCTCGCGGGCCGCGGACTGACGGCGGGACCGGTGCAGACGGGTGGTGTCCGCACCCGCTTCGCGGTCCTGGAGGACCCGGACGGCAACCGGGTCACCCTGATGGAACACCCGGTGGCCTGACCGGACGGCACCTGCGGCCCCGGTCGGGGCCGCAGGCGCCGCTCAGGCCCGGGGGTCGCCCGCGCCCGCCGCCAGACCCCTGACGGTCGCGGTGAGGATGCGGGCGAGGCGCGGTTCGACCTCGACGACGGCGTGGGCGAGGCGAGGGTCGCCGCGGTAGAGGGCGGCGACCTCGGGGCCCGGGTTGGCGATCTGCCACAGGGCGCCGGCGAGGGAGACGGCGGTGGCGACGAGGTCGGTGACGTCCTGCTCGTCCAGGGCGGGCAGCTGGGCGCGGACGGCCGCGGTGATCGGCTCGCGGGCGGCGAGGGTGGCGAGCTTGAAGTCGCGGACCGCGTCCAGCGAGACATGGCGTTCGAGGTTGAGCGGCGCGTGGGCGAGCAGGTCGCAGAAGGTACCGCGGGCGGCGAGGGTGGCGGCGAACTCCCTGGCCACGGCGGCCGGGCCCGGGTCCGTGGCGGCGCGCAGCCGGGCGGTCAGCGCGTCGGACCACTCGGCCCAGCCCTCCGCGGTCAGCCGCAGGAAGATCTCCTCGCGCGTCTCGAAGTAGCGCAGCAGCGCCGACTTGTGCATGCCGACCGCGGCCGCGATGTCGGTGAGGGTGATGTCCCTGATGCCGCGCTCGCGCCCGAGCGACCGGGCCGCCTCCAGGATCGCGGCCTCACGGCGGCGTTTGGCCTCGGGCGAGCGGGCGCGCTGGAAGTCGGATTCGGTCACCCGTCCAGACTAGCGCAACGTCGTTGCACTATTAGCGCAACGGTGTTTCACTAACAGCATGGACACCACGGAGCAGACCTGGTTCATCACCGGAACGTCCCGCGGCTTCGGCCGCACCCTCACCCGCGCGGCCCTCCAGGCCGGCGGCCGGGTCGCCGCGACCGCCCGTCGACCCGAGCAACTGGCCGATCTCGTCGAGGAGTTCGGCGAGCGAATCCTCCCCCTCCCACTCGACGTCACCGACCCGTCGGCCGCCCGGGCCGCCCTCGCCGAGACGCACGCCCGCTTCGGCCGGATCGACGTGCTGGTGAACAACGCCGGCTACGCCAACGTCTCGCCGATCGAGACCACCGAGGACGCCGACTTCCGCACGCAGTTCGAGACCAACTTCTGGGGCGTCTACCACGTCACCAAGGCCGCGATCCCGCTGCTGCGCGAGCAGCGGGGCGGGCTGGTGGTGCAGTTCTCCTCGGTCGGCGGCCGGGTCGGCGGCTCCCCGGGCCTCGGCTCGTACCAGGCGGCCAAGTTCGCCATCGACGGGTTCAGCCGCGTACTGCGCGCCGAGACCGCCCCCTTCGGCGTGAAGGTGCTGGTGGTCGAGCCCAGCGGGTTCCGCACCGACTGGGCCGGCTCGTCGATGACCGTCCACGACGTCCCGGAGGCGTACGCGCAGACGGTCGGCGCCATGAACGCGCGCATGCGGCAGAGCGGGGCGGGTGCGGCCGGCGACCCGGTCCGGGCCGCCGAGATCCTCGTCCGGGTGGCCAAGCGGCGCGACGTCCCCGAGCACCTGCCGATCGGGGCCTACGCGGCCGAGGCCTCCATCGCCCAGGGCCACCGGCTGCTCGACGAGGACACCAGGTGGCGCGAGGTGGCCCGCTCCGCCGACTTCGCCGAGGCCTATCCCGTGCCCTTCCCGCCCGACCCGGCGTCCTGACCCCGGGCCGGCTCCCGGGGAGCGGCGTGCCGCAGCTGCGGCAAAACTCCCGATGCTCCCTCAATCACCCTTTTGCTCAAGCCCGGTGAGCGCGCGCACCCCTGCCGAAGGTTCGTGTCCGTCCTCTATGATCCGCCCGGGGATGGGTGCGCCGCGCGCGGTGCGCCGGTGTGTCCGCCCGATCGGCGGCGCGCCCGCACCGCCGATCCGACGCTCCGGCGGCCGGGCCCGATCAGGTCCGGCCGGGCCGGACGAGAGATCGGAAGCGAGACCCGGTGATTCTCACCCCACGTGTCCGCGGCGCCCTCGGTGCCGCGGCCACCGCCCTCACCCTGGCGCTGATACCCGCGGGGCCGGGCGGCGCCACGGCCGTCGCCGACGCCGCGCCGAAGCCGCCGCCGAAGCCGGCGAACCTGACCGCCACCCGTGCCTTCCACGACACCTTCCAGCAGAGCCACGCGCTCGCCACCGCCCCGTTCTACGGACTCAACGGCGGGCTCGACAACGACCTCACCGCCCGTCAGTCGCCGCCGGCCGGAGAGCACGCGATCTCCTACACCCGGGTCTCCGGCCGCTGGTGGACCGCCGAGCCCGCGGGCTCACAGGTGGTCCAGGTCAGCCGGCCGGACCGGCCCGACCGCCTGGTGTTCGGCAACGGCATCTCCGCCGTGATGCTGGGCGCGCCCGCCGTCGCGGACGAGACCGGCACGTACACCGTCTCCACCGTGGTCGACCCCTCGGTGGGTGACACCACCAGCCAGGAGTGGGCCTCGATCGTCCTCAGCCGCAGCCACCGCAGCGCCGGCTACGTCACCAACGCCGACGTCGACCTCGGCCTCACCGTGAAGTCGAACGGCGAGCTCGCCCTGTACCACGGTGGCGGGGGCGAGACCGCGTTCTGGTCCGGCCAGGTCACCCCGGCCGCCGGCTACGCGGTCTCCCTCACCGTCTCCACCGGCGCGGACCGCACGGTCACGCTGACCGTCAACGGCACCACGCTCACCGCCACCGCCCCGCCCTCGGTCACCCGCTGGCCCAGCAGCGCCTACCTCTACCTCGGCGCCTACCTGCAGGCCGACCCGTCCAAGGTCACCACCTTCGGCGACGGCGCCGGACGCGGCCTGTCGGTCAGCCGCATCGACACCTCCGCCGTCGCGAGCGCCAGGCCGCTCGTCGACACCTTCGACGGCGCCCCCTCCAGCACCGCCGACTTCGGCCTGAACCAGGACCTGAGCGCCCGCCAGCCGAGCCTGCTCTCCGGCAACTACGTCGCCGAGTCCGGGGTCAACGGCCTGGTCACCAACCCCGTCCCGGGCGCCGTGCAGGTCAACTCCCCCGCCCACCCCAACGTGCTCTCCTTCCCCCAGGGCACCGCCGCGGTGCGCCTCACCAAACCCGCCACCGCGAACCTCGACGGCGACTACACCGTGCGCGCCGAGCTGACGCCCGTCGTCGGCAGCACCACCGGCACCGACTGGGCCTCCCTCGCGGTCAGCCGCGCGAGCAACGGCACCGGCGCCGTGGACGCGCCCGACGTCGCGCTCGGCCTGCGCGTGCAGGCGGACGGCGGGCTCGCTCTCCACCAGGGCGGCACCACCCTCACCCTCCCGGTCCCGACCGTGCCGGCCGCCCCCTCCTACGAGGTCTCCCTGACCCTGGCGACCGGGCCGGAGAAGCTCGCCACCGTGACCGTCAACGGGACCACCGTCTTCACCGGCGCCACCACTGCCGAACTGCCCCGCGACGGCTACGTCGTCCTCGGCTCGCACACCACCGCCCCCGGCCGGGTCACCACCGTCGACGACCTGCGGATCTCCATGCTCGGCGGACTCGGCTACTACGGGTACTACGGCGCCGTGGAGCCCCTCGGGACGATCCACCCGGACTACACCCGCGAATTCGCGGGCTGGACCAACTTCAACGGTTACGGGCGCGACGCGGACGACGTCTCGCTGGACTTCCTGGACCGCTGCCTGCCCGTCTCCTGCGTCCTCGGTGTCAACCCCGAAACCGTCACCCCGGGCATTGACCCCGTCCTCACGCCCAAGCCGGACGACGTGGTCACCAAGAACCTCGACGACCTGAAGAAGCGGATCGGCGCCAACCTCGACAAGATCGGCGCCGTCTACCTGACCGACGAGGCCTACTACCACCGGATGAGCCCCGCCCAGGCCGAGCAGCAGGCCGAGCTGGTGCGGGCGGCCTTCCCCGACAAGCTGCTGATCTTCGACTACGCCGAGGGCGACGTCACGGCGGGCCCCGGGCTCAACCTCGCCCCCAGGCAGGCCGACATCGTCGGCTTCAACCGGTACTGCCAGGGGCGCGACACCGTCCAGAACCTGCTGGAGAAGCTGCGGTCCAAGCTGACCTCGGCCAACCAGCACCTCATGCTCTACCCGGAGGTCCACAAGGGCTCGACGGGCTGCGGCGACAAGACCGACGCGCAAATGGCCGCGTTCAACGCCGAGTACGAGGCCGTCGCGGCGCAGGATCCGCGCATCGTCTACCTGCACCCCTTCCGCTGGGTGGACAACACGGCGGCCACCCTGCCGCTGACCGCCGCCCACGAGCAGGCGGCCGGCCGGGCGATCGTCAACGCCACCCCCACCCGCCGCCCCTCCTCCGTCGGCGTGTACCAGGCGGCCGACCGCAGCGTCACCCAGACGTCCCACAACGGGGTCACGATCGCCCGGGCCACCCTCGGCGCCCAGGACGACGTCCCGCTGGTCGGCCACTGGAACGGACCGGGCGTCGACACCGTCGGCTACTACCGCCCGAGCACGCGTGAGTTCTTCCTGCCCGGGCCCGACGGCACCTTCGGCGCCCCGGTGAAGTACGGCAACATCGACGACGTCCCGGTCGTCGGGGACTGGAGCGGACGCGGCAGGACCACCATCGGCGTCTACCGCCCGTCCGACCAGACCTTCTACCTCTCCGACGACAACGTCACCGCGAAGTACCACCGCAAGCTCGGCAACCCCGGCTGGAAGCCGCTGGTCGGCGACTGGGACGGCAACGGCACGACCACCGTGGCCGTCTACGACCCGCAGACGCGGATCTTCCACCTGAACAACTCCAACGAGACCGAGAACGTCCAGGACATCACGTACGGCAACCTCGGCGACATCCCGGTCAAGGGCGACTGGGACGGCACCGGCATCGACAGCGTCGGCGTCTACCGCCCGTCCGACGGGTCGTTCTCCGGCGCGGCCGTCGGCGGCGACGTGACCGTCCACCGCGCGACGGTCACCACCAACGGGACCCCGCTGGTCGGCAACTGGGGCTGACCCGCCCCCGTAGCACGGCAGGCCCCGGCTACGGCTTCGTGGCGACGGAGACGTAGTCGACGCGCATCGGGTGCCCGGGTTCGGTGGCCGGGGTGACGGCGCCGCCGAACGCGCCGGGCAGGTTGCCGCCGACGGCGACGTTGAGGATCAGGAACAGCCCGCGGCCGACCGCCCGGTCCCAGGTCGCCCGGTCCATCTGCGCGGCGGCGACCCGGTGGTGCTCCCGGCCGTCCAGGTACCAGCGGACCTGCTCGGCGCCCGGCCGCAGATCGACCTCGACCGCGTAGCGGTGGAAGCCGGTGCGGCACTCGGCGCCGCAGGGCTGGTCCCCGGAGCCCAGACCGCGCGGCTCCTGGCAGGGGCCGCCGTCGAGGACGCCGCAGTGCATCGTGCCGAACACCGCGTCCCGGCCGTTGACCTGCTCCATGACGTCCAGCTCGCCGACGGCCGGCCAGCCCGTGTAACCGTTGCGCAGCTCGCCGCCCAGGGTCCAGAAGGCGGGCCAGTAACCGGCCGCGGCCGGGCCGGTCACGTCGGGCAGGGCGATCCCGGCCTCGATCCGCAGCACACCGCCGGGCGGCGGGGCGAAGTCGGCGCGGCGCGACTCGATCCGCCCGGACGACCAGCGCCCGTCGGCGTCCCGGGTGGGCACGATCTCCAGGGCGCCGCGGCCGTCCAGCCGGACGTTCGCGGTCGAGTCCGTCATGGTCTCGATCTCGCCCGTCCCCCACTGCGGCGCCGGGCAGCCCGGGTAGCAGGTGCCCAGGTCGTACTGCCAGTCGGCCTCGGACGGGCGGCTGCCGGCCGGGCCGTCGAAGTCGTCGCGCAGCAGCTGCGTCCAGCCGTCCGCGGTGACCGGCGGCGCGGCGGCCGGCGGCGGCACGGCGGACGCGGCCTTCGGCGGCAGGGCGCCGGACTCCGTCAACAGCCGCTCCAGGCGCGGCGTGAGCACCACGGCGGCCACGTTGGTGAGGTGCGCGTCGTCCCGGTAGAGCAGGATGCGCTCCAGCACCGCCGGGCAACTGCGGCCGTTGCCGGGGCAGATGACGTCGTTCACCGACACGCTGCGCACGCCCGGCATCCGGCCGGCCGCGATCTCGTCGGCGAGCGGGTCCGCCCACAGCGCCTTGTCGCGCGGGAACTCGCAGGCGGACGGATCGTCGGTGTGGCCGGACACGCAGGCCGGCACGTCCGTCCCCGGGATCGGGGTGTCCCTCACGTAGACGATCGGAACGCCGAGTTCACGCAGCGGGGAGAGGGTCCGCTCCCAGCCCTGGAGCAGCAGCTCGCGGTCGTCGGTGTACCGGTTGAGGGTGGAGACCACGATCAGGCGGGGCTTGGGCCCCTCCGTCAACCGGGTCAGCGCGTTCGCCCGCCAGGTGTCGCACTCGCGGTAGGTGCGGCCCAACTGCGGGTTGACCACCGAGAGTTCCGGCAGCGGGCAGCCCTGCTTCACCAACTCCTCCAGCTCCCACCGCCGTTCGGCGGCGAGGGCGAGCAGTGCGGAGAACCACTGGCCGGCGTGCGAGTCGCCGAGCAGCACCATCCGGTCCGGGCTGCCGATCACGCCGAAGCGGCAGTCGGGGCTGGTGACGGCGGTCGGTGCGACCTCGCACTCGCCGTCCGGCGGGAAGTCCTTGCGGGCCTGGACGGCGTCCGGCACCACCGCGGGACTCCTGGTCTGCGCCGCGGTGCGCACCAGCAGCGAGGTGCCGTCCGCCGAGCCGGGCGGCAGGCCCTGCAGGTCGACCGGCGCGGCCGGGCCGAGCAGCCGCAGCGTGCCCGAGCCGACCACCAGCGCCAGTACCACCGGGATGACCACCGAGGCGAGGCCCAACGAGAGGCCGCGGCGCGGGAGTTCGGAGACCGTCCGGCTGTGCCGCAGCGGCCGCTCGACCCAGCGCAGCACGGCCGCGGCGGGCAGCGCGGCGGCGGCCGTGAGCGCCACCTTCACCGGCCAGTCCAGCGGGCCGAACTTCGCGCCGACGAGCACGAGCACCGGCCAGTGCCACAGGTACAGGTTGTAGGAGAGCCGGCCGATCGCCCGCGGCACGCGCAGGCCGAGCACCCGGTCCACCCCGAACCCGGGCGCCGCGGCCCCGTCCCGCCCGGGTGTGCCGGCCAGGATCACGGCGGCCGTGCCGAGGGTCGGGACGAGCGCCGCCCAGCCCGGGTACGGGGTCGTGTTGTCGTACGCCAGCACGCACCCGACGACGGCCGCCGCCCCGCCCCAGCCGACCAGCACGCGCAGCACGCGCGGGCCGCTCAGCAGGTGCCAGGGCAGCAGGGCGAGCAGCGCGCCGACCCCGAACTGCCACACCCGGGAGGGCGTGCCGAGGTAGGCGAGCGAGACGGAGTCGTGCGTCCAGCGCAGCGAGAGCGCGAAGGACCCGGCCGTCAGCACGGCGGCGAGCCCGGCCGCGACCGGCCGCACCGCCCGCCCGCGCCCGTCCGCCCGGCCACGCCGCACGACCCGCAGCACCAGGTAGGCGGTCAGCGCCAGCAGCGGGCCCCAGACCAGGTAGAACTGCTCCTCGACGGCCAGCGACCAGAAGTGCAGCAGCGGGCTCTCGTCCCGTCCGGCGGCCAGGTAGTCGGTCTGCTGCGCGACGAAGCGCCAGTTGCCGACGGACAACGCCGCCGCCAGCACGTCGTACTCCAGGTCCGCGCGGCGCAGTGGCACGGTCAGCCAGGCGCCGAACAGGGCCACCGCGCCGAGCACGATCGCCGCCGAGGGCAGCAGCCGGCGGGCCCGGCGGGAGAAGAACTCGCCGAGCCGGATCCGGCCGGTGGTGGTGGCCTCGCGCAGCAGCAGGCCGGTGATCAGGTAGCCGGAGACGACGAGGAAGACGTCCACGCCGACGAAGCCGCCGGCCAGGCCGGGGACGGCCGCGTGGAACGCGAGCACGGCGAGCACGGCGACCGCGCGCAGGCCCTCGATGTCGGGGCGGAAGCCGGCCCGGCGGGGCGCCGGGCCCGGGGCATCGGAACCCCGGGAGACGGCGCCGGCACGCCGGCCGGGGATGGTGAAGGCGTCCGGCCGCAGCTCGGGGACGGCCGGGTCGGTACCCGGGTCGGTGCCCGGGTCGGTGCCCGACGGTGACAGTGACGGTGTCGGTATCGGTGACGGTGACGGTGACGGTATCGGTGACGACGGCATGGAAGGCGACGACCTTTCAACCCAGCCAGGGCAGCATCGGGCGGACCCAGCCGGACGCGAGCAGAGCGGTGAGCACGAGGGCGGCGGTGGCCGCCAGGCCCTCGGGCCACCGACGGGGCAGCATGCCGATCCGGGACGCCTTCGGCCCGTCGGCGGCGGCGTCACGGCGGGCGCCGCCGCGCAGCTCGCCGAGGAGATCGCGGATCAGCGGCAGGCCGATCTGGGCCTGCACCACGAGGTAGAGGCCGAGGCCCCAGTTGGGAGCCCAGCCGTACCCGGCGACGGCCAGGGCGAGACCGAGGGCGCCGGCGCCGAGCGAGGCGCAGAGCCAGCCGAGCGAGAGCAGGACCACCTTGCGGGCCATCCCGCCGGACCGGGGCTTGCCGCCCGCGGCCGGGGCCTGCCCACCGGCGGCACCGGCGGCGCCGGCCGCTCCCGCCGCGCCGGTCGGCACCCAGGCGGCGCTGCGTCCGCGCAGCGTGTGCCAGAACGCGACACCGGCGGCGACGCTCATCAGCACGTTGGAGCGGATCACCTCGATCCGCCAGCGGGTCCGGCTGACCCTGGGCAGCAGCACGTGCCAGAGCCAGAGCGGCGCGAGCATCGGCAGCACGTGCCAGGGCCGGATCTGGTCCGGGTAGAAGAACATCATCACCAGCGGCGGCAGCGGCGCGACGAAGATGTTCACGGCGGCGGCCAGGTAGCCGACGATGCCCTCGTAGAAGCAGAGCCGCATCCGCCAGGGCGCGCCGATCCGCTTGAGCTCGGGCGAGCCGAGCAGGTGCAGGTTGCCCATCGCCCAGCGGTACTGCTGGTTGACGTACGAGGCGAGGTTGTCCGGCGAGGTGCCCTTGGCGACCAGCACCGGGACGTACAGCGTGCGGTACCCCTTGGCGTACAGGCCGAGGCCGGTGAAGAGGTCCTCGCTGTGGTCGAGCCGCGCGAAGCCGCCGGCCTCGTCGATCGCGGCCCGCCGGTAGACGGCGTTGCTGCCGCAGCAGATGGCCGCGTCGCTGGCGTCGCGGGAGGGCTGGATCCAGCGGAAGAACCATTCCTGCGCGGCACCGGCGGCGCGCTCGATCCAGCTCATCGTCTCGTCGGTGTCGAAGCACTGCGGGCTCTGCACGATGCCGATCCGCGGGTCCGCGAAGTACGGGACGAGGTGGCGCAGGAAGTCCGGCCGCGGCGCGAAGTCGGCGTCGAGGATGGCGATGAGCTCGGCGCTGCTCAGGGTGAGCGCGTGGTTGAGATTGCCGGCCTTCTTGAGGTGCCCGCGGTCGGGCCGCACCACGTACCGGTAGCCGTGCGCGGCGGCCAGTTCGGCGACCTCGGCCCGGTCGGCGTCGTCGAGCACCCACACCGTCAGCGCGCCCGGCCAGTCCACCCGGGCGACCGCCCGGTAGGCGTTCTCCAGGACGTCCAGCGGCTCACCGCAGGTCGGCAGGTACAGGTCGACGGTCGGCAGTTCCTCCGGCGCCCACGCGTGCACCAGCACCTCGTGGGACTGCCGGGTGAGCCGCCGCTGGCGCAGGCTGTTCACGGACGACAGCGCCAGCGCGACGACGTTGAGCGCGAGCACGGCCAGGAACACCCACAGCGCCGGCGTCCGCAGCGCGAACGTCAGCATCGTCGCGGCGGTGAACACGAACGCCGCCGAACTGGCGACGAGCACCCACCTGCGCTGCGGGCCGAAGTACCAGTACAACTCCTGGTCGGTCGGCGGTTGCGGCAGGTGCGGCGGTTGTTCAGGAGATTCGGAAGAGGAAGAGGACAACAAGGAAACAGGAGATACATGTTGAACAGTCATATGGCCCCCACAGCCGTGTTTCTGACAGCTCCACGGGCCACAGTACCCCATTGGTATAGACCATTAATCCAGCATCCGGGTCCCGGACTCCACCTCCTCGCCATCTCGTCCGTCCTGGTGAAGCAGCAGGTCAAGCGGACGTGAACACTCCTCCAACATCCCCGGGCGCAGACCGGTAGAACCGGGCTGCGCCCGGCGCGCTAGTGCCGCATCAGGCAACGTTCGCCCCGTTGATGTGTCGTCCGGTTGCTGCGCCGGGCGGCACCGGGTGGTCAGAATGATCACGTGGCTGAACGCGTGCAGGTCCGTGAGATTGATGACGACGAGGGCAGACGGTTGCTGCGGATCGTCCGCCGGGGCACCGGGTCGGTGGTGACCTGACGCCGGGCCCAAATGGTGCTGCTGTCCGCCCAGCGCATGCCCGTGGCGAGGATCGCCGAGGTGACGTTCACCAGCGCTGACCGGGTCCGGGACGTGATCCACAACTTCAATGCCGACGGCTTCGAGTCGCTCTACCCGAAATACCGGGGCGGACGACCGAGGACGTTCACCCTGCCCGAGCGCCGGGAGATCAAGAAGATCGCCAAGTCCAAGCTGGCCGAGCACGGCCTGCCGTTCTCGACCTGGAGCCTGGCCAAGCTGGCCGACTTCCTGGTCGCCGAGGGGGTGGTCGACGACATCAGCCACGCGGGCCTTCGGGTCCTGCTCCGCGAGGAGGGCGTCTCGTTTCAACGCGTGAAGACGTGGAAGGCCTCCCGTGATCCCGACTACGCCACGAAGAAGGCCAGGGTCGAGCACCTCTATGCGATCGCCGACGGCGACGTCATACCAGAAGAGGGCGAGCCCGAAGTCGTCTTCTGCCTTCACGAGTTCGGGCCGCTCAACCTCCAGCCTCACCCTGGCCGGCAGTGGGCCGAGCCCGGCGGCCGCCACAAGGACCCCGACCGCGAGCCGCGGCCGAGGCGGCGGGCGACCTACACCCGACCGCACGGCGTCCGGCACCTGTTCGCCGCCTACGACCTCGCCAAGGACCAGCTCTACGGGCACATCAAGAAGACGAAGAACAGGTCGAAGTTCCTGGAGTTCTGTCGCTACCTGCGCTCGCTGCACCCGGCCGCAGTCCGTATTGCGATCGTCTGTGACAACTACTCGCCGCACCTGACGACGAAACGCTGTCAGCGGGTCGGGACATGGGCGGCGGCGAACAACGTGGAGATCGCCTACACCCCGACCAACAGCTCCTGGCTCAACCGGATCGAGGCCCAGTTCACCGCCCTGCGCTACTTCGCCCTCGACGGCACCGACCACCCCAGCCACGAGGAACAGGGCAGCATGATCCGCCGATACATCATCTGGCGGAACAAGCACGCCGCCGACGAACGTCTACGCGCAGTCGTCACCAGGGCGAACGTTGCCTGATGCGGCACTAGCTGTCGAACAGCGCCAGCTGTCCGGCTTCCTCCATCTCCGGCTCGTCCTCCAGTCCGGCCGCCGCCTGCAGCGCCGGATCCGGATCGGCCGCTCCGTCCCGCCCCCCGTCCAGCGGGTCCGGCGCCGTCTCGGCCTCCTCCCTCAAGGAGTCGGCCTCCGCCTTCGTCGGCAGCACGTACTCCTGCCCCAGTCCCGCCAGGTGCAGCGGCAACGGGTGCGCCAGCGCCTGCGGGTAGTCGGGCGGCTGACGCAGCAGGTGAGCCGCCAGGGCCAGTGCCTCGGGGTCGTCTCCGTCCTCCGGCTGGCAGCCGAGGATGGCGAGCTCCACCAGCGCCGGCATCCAGCCCGGGACCCCGATGTCGATCGTCGCCTCGCCCTTGCGCTTCCCCTGGGTCAACGGACGGGGGGCCAGCTTGTCGGCCTGCACGGCGGAACTCTGGAACTGCACAGGCTTCGGCGTAGTGCTGTAGAAGATCCGACCCGAAGGCGAACCCTCCGGGACCCACAGGTGGGCAGCGATGCCGTTCGGACCATTGCCCGGATTGACGCCCCACCACTGCGGGGTCTCACGCCCGCTGCCGGTCCGCACCCGCAGCAACCGCAGGTCCGGGTGGAGCGGTCGGGCCGGGGCGTCTCCGTCGCGGATGCGGTCCGGCTCGGTGAGGCGGTCCTGCATCCACGTCCAGTGCGACCGGGCATTGGCGGCGTCGGCCAGGAGCACGGTCGGCTCCCGTCGCAGCGAAGCACGGATCTTCTGCATCCAGGCCTCCGCTTCCCGCCGTTGCTCCTCGCGGTTGGCGCGCCAGCTCACCTTCTTCGCGGTGTTGGCATCACCCTCAGCGCGCTGCTGCGGGACGCCCGGAGAGATCTCCGCGTCACGCGTCAGAGTGATCAGCATCGTCGGGTACGGCACCCAGGCCCCGGCCCCGTCGTCAGCCTTCTGGTCCCATCCCTGCACCTTGGCAAGGCCACTACCGGCGGCGTCCGGCGTGACGAGCACGCCCACCGGAATGTACGCCGGCCACCTGGTCTTCGACGAACGGTTCTTGCGCACCATCCACACCGCCGCCCACCGCATCCCCGCCGGCACCCCTTCGGTCAACCCGTGCTCGGGATTCACCCTCGCACCCAGTTGCCGCAGTCCGTCGTCCCAGGCCATCAGGGCACGGTGTGGCATGTTCGTCACCGAGTTGTAGCCCTTGACCTTCTGCGGTGTGGCGATGAACTGGCTGACGAAGCCCGCCTTCGCGCACCCGAGGCGCAGTGCGAACTTCGGATCGCGGTCGCGGGCGAAGTCCTCCGGTCGCGGAATTTCGACCAGGGCCAGTCCCACCGTCTCGCTCGTGCGGTCTGCCGCCAGCCACTCGGCCGTCTGCTGCCGACGCGCCCGGATCGCTTGGTCGACCGCGTCACGACTGTGCCGTCCGCCGTCCGACAGGTCCAGGTCGGCAGTGAGGGAGATCCCGTTGCGCTCGTCGGTCCGGATCACGGGGCGCAGGCAGCGGACCCGCACGATCAGCTCCGGCGCCCGCCACTCGTGGACCACCGCGTTGCCGGGGGCGGCCGCCTCGTACTCGGTCTCGCTGAACGAGCCACCGTCGCCCTTCAGCCCCAGTCGCACGGCGAGGGCTGTCAGTGCCGCCTCCCGAAGGTCCGCCGACTGCCACAGGAGCCTCGCCTCCAGCACCGGACGCTCGCTCTCGGCCGGCTCTCCCAACGCGGCGACGGCGTAGGCGACCGCCGCCCGCCGCTCATCGCAGCGACGTGCCTCCTCCGCTTCCTTCCCTGTCTTGCGCACCGACGCGGGTGGGGCGTTGAGCGGCTTCGGCCCGGCCAGCGCGGTCAGGTTCAGCGGGCGGGCGACCCGCAACCCCTCCGGGAGAGCCGCCGCCGCCCACTCGGTCAGCTGGGAGCACTGGTGGGGCATGAGGCCCGTCTTGACCTCGTGGCGCCCCATCCCGTTGCGGTAGACGATCGCCGCGCGCGCATCGCGGGTCAACCAGCCTTCCGGGTCGGTCAGCAAGAGGTCGGGATCCGGGAAGGGCTCGGAGATGGCGAGTCCCTCCAGCAGACGCGCGGGCCCCCCGTAGGCCCACCCGTCCGCGAACGTCGCTCGCTCGCGGTCGTAGACCCGCGCGAGGTGCGCGACGGCGAACCGCTCGCTCAACGGCACCCCGGGCAGCACCGGAACGGCCGGACGAAGGAGGACCGTGGTGTTCGAGCCGCCCGGAATCCACAGCCGGCCGGTCGTCTGCGCCGTCCGGGTGGCCCAGCGCCGGATCGACCAGTGCAGGTGGAACCGCGGCAGGGGGTCGAACGGCACCGTCTGCAGGGTGATGTTCAGTACCACCGAGAACCACCACTGCCCCTTGCCGGGCTCCGGCTCGTACGGAAGCGGCTGGGAGACGAGCTCGGCGCCCTTGTCGCGCGGGCCTCGCGGCATCGCCCGGAACTCGAGCCGACCTCCCTCGTACGGGTAGGGGCCGAGGGCCAGGATGCGCCGGGCCAGCCAGTCCGTGGACAGGGTGTACTGGTAGGCCTCGGCGGCCGCCGTGCCCCCGGGGCTGGTCTTCTGCGGCAGGAGCTCGCGCGTCACCGGCTCCCAGGTCGGTGGGTGGGCGCGCAGCTCGGTGCGGACGTCCCGGAGCATCTCGCGGTACTCCGGCTCCGGGCGCAGCTCTCCCAGCCATCGGTCGACCAGCGCGGTCAGGACGGGTCCGGGCAACGGGTCCGGGGAGTCCTCCAGCGCGTACAGCCAGCGGGCGGGCGCGCCCTCAGCGCGCTCGTGGAAGGGCCGCGGCATGACCAGGACATCGGGCGCGTACGCCTGCAGGACCTGTTCCAGCCTGCGCGTCGGCACCGTGCGCCACGGTTCGGCCTCGGGGCCGCGGCCCGCGTTGCACAGTGCGAGAATCGCTTCGCGCCATTCCTCGGGGAAGGGCAGGGCCCGATAGCGGAGGCGGTGGGAGGAGTCGGTGTCTCGCGGCACCCACGCGGCGGTGTGCACCGTACGGTAGTTGACCGGCATGGTCCGTTTCCTTTCGGGGGGAGGTGCCTCAGTGGTGGGAGAGCCGGCACATGGCGTTGTAGAAGGGCTGGTAGAGCAGCCGGGCCAACTCGGCGTCGGCCGGGTCGACGGCTGACAATCCGGTGAGGTACGGGGCGAGGACGGCGCCCAGGGCCTTGAGCAGTCCGTCGGGCCCAGGCACGGCCTCCGGTGCCCCGGCCCCGGGCGACAACGCCCGGGCCAGCCGCGGGGCGAACGCCGCGTCGACGAACACCACCCGGGCAGGCACGCCCCCTCGGACCAGTCGTCCGATCACCTGCCACATCGTCACCAGCTGGTCCCACGCGAAGGCGCGCTTCTCCCAGGCCGGCAGATACGAGTACACGTAGCGGCGCGAGAGCAGGCGCCGCCATTCCTGGCGGCCCTCGTGGCGCAACAGCTGTCCCGCCTCGGCGAGCGAGGACGCCTCGGCCACGAGTTCGGAGAAGGTCGCCGGGCCGCGCCGATCGTCGCCGCGCGGGTGGTCCCGGACGAAACGGCTGATCCAGTCGTTGATCGCGAAGATCGAGAGCGCGAGGTCGTCCGGCCTCGGGTGCGGGCGGACAAGGAACAGCGTGGTGCCGAAGGCGGCCTTCCGCTGGGCGTTGAGGATGTTGTGGCCGCGCTCGACCGCCAGCAGCGGAGCCACCAGGACCTCCGCGTCGTCGTCATCGGCGAAGAGCTCCAGATCGCCCCGCCGCAGCACGGACGCCCCCTCCTTGAGAAGCCCCGTGCCGTGCAGCGCGACACCGGCGTCCGCGTCGTCGGCCATCAGGACCCGTACCCGCCCCTGCCAGCGCTCCTCAGCGTCGAGCGTGTCAGCGACCGCGTACGCCTCGCGATAGCTTCCGACGAGCAACAAGGCCCGCTTGCGGTGGTCGTCGGGCACCCGGATCAGCTCCTGGTCCAACGGGCTGGCCATACCGGCGACGCCGCGGCCCAGCCCGGCGGCCATCGCACGTGCCTGGGCCAGGCGGTCCTTCGGTCTCGTACCGGAGAGGCTCATGGGCGCCCCCTTGTCGTCGTACAGGAAGTGGGTGCTGAACGTCGTTTCCGCCACCGCCTCCAACGACTCCGGCGACGGCTTGAGAACCGCGCCCACCGGGGCGAGAACATGGGCTCGAGTCGACTCGCCCGCCCAGCTGGTGCCGGACATCAGCACCACGTGCGGCCCGGGTCGGCCATCGGCCGGGTCGGCGCCGAACTCGTGGAGCCGGAGCAGCAGCTCGCGTCCGACGCCGGTGCACCGGAAGAACCGCAGCGTCCCACCCGAGAGTCCGTTCCGGTCCCGTTCCTGGTCGTCCGGGAGGTACTGGAAGCCCAGGACGTTGCCCATCGGGGCCTCGGGGATCACCGGGGCGTAGTCCAACGGGGCCCGACGGGCGAGCTCCTTGCCCTGCGTGTCCAGCCGGAGCGCCGCTTCCACCTGCGGCCACAAGGTGGTGAGCCGGTCCAGGCGCTGGTGCAACGCGCTCAGCAACAGCATGAATCCCACCCGCCGGCAGGTGGTGTCCCACCAGTCCTCGTCCCGATCGGCCGGCGAGGCCCCGCCGGGCGTGTGGACGAGGAGCCGGCCCACCGTCGCGCGCAGCCGGGCTCGGCTGCGGCCCAGGAGGAGGTTGTGCAGCAGGTCCTGGACGGTGTCGACCAGGGCGTCGGTGAGCGTTCCATACGTCCCGCGGTCGCCGAACGGATCATCGCGGAAGGCATCGAGAATCGCGGTCAGCTCGGCGCGACGCGGATCGACGGGGGCTCCCGGGGCGCCGGCCTCCGCCTCCGCGTCGTCCACATCGTCGTAACCCTCGTAGAGGTCCGTCTCGTCGGCCTGGGCGTCCTGAGCACCGGTGTCGAACCACTCGTCCAGAAGCTTCTGTTGAAGCGTCCAAGGGCTGAAGTAGTCGATGTCCACCCACTCCCGGGTGTCCGGCTCGGTGATCAACTGCCGGCACAGCGGGTCGACGGCCAGGGTCACGCCCCCCAGGGCGGTGTTCCACTGCTGCACCTGCCGGTCGGTCAATGGCAGTCGAGCCTTCCGGCAGAGCTCCTCGATCTTGTGGGTGTGCAGGCGGTCGAGCCAGGACTCCAGGTCGGGCTGGACCAGGGTCGCCGACGGAGCGAAGATCTGGTCGAACTTCATCTGCACGCTGTCGGCCTCGTCCACGAAGATGATGTCGCTGCGCAGACATGCCAACTCCAGCTGCCGCAGGCGTTCGTCATTGAGGTGCGAGGCCACCGGACTCTGCACCAGGCTCGCCGGGTTCGCCACCCATACCAGCGCGTCGACCTGCGCACGGGCGGCGCCGTGGCGCGGACACTCCGCCCACACCGGGCAGCCCTGGAGGGTGCCGAGCGGCTCGTCGCCGGGTTCCGGCCGAGCGGGCGGGGCCGGTACGGGGTCCCGCAACGCCGCCAGGAGGTCGCCTTCGTCGGGCTCCGCCACGGTCTTCCGGTCAGGGAGGAGCGCCGTGCACGGCGCGTCCGCATAGCGCAGCGGCTCCTCGCTCTCCGTCCCACGCAGGCCGCTCACCACACAGACGGTGCTCAGCTCGTCGAAGGCCCGGTCCTCGTGATCCAACAGGTTGTCGTAGCCGCGGGACGCCAACCGGCGGTGCAGCCGCTGCACATGGGTCTCCCGGGTGCTGGAGCCCAGCAATGGCACCGCCGGCACCCCGAGAGCGGCGAACACCTTGCAGAGACGCAGTTGCTCGGCTGCGTCACCGACCACGATCGTCGTCCGCAGCGGCGCGGGAAGCCTGGCCGCCCAGACCGCGACGACGGTCATCAAGGTGCTCTTGCCCGCGCCGACCATGCCCACCATGTGAAGCAGTCCGTCCAAGCGCAGCTCATCACGGTCGGTGAAGCCGCCACCATCCTGGTCGCGCAGCGCGATGGTCAGCTCGGAGGTCCGCCGCTCCCAGTGACCCGGGCGGTCCACCTTCTCGTCCCGCTCGGTCCGGTCCATCCAGCGAGCGACCTCGATCAGCTCGTCCCGGCTCACGGCGAGCGGCGCAGCCCCGCCCGTCCGGCCGGCGACGAGGTCGTGCCCGAGCGGACGCTCGAACACCAACTCCTCCGGGATGTCGACGGAAGCCGCCCGTCGCTGCTCCCGGAAGGTGCTGCGTCCCCCGGGCGCGAGCGTCAACGGGCGCCGCACGAAGTCGGGCAGCCGTGACAGCGTGTCGTCGTAGCGGCCGATCCGGTCCGGGGCCAGGGCCGGTACGCGCGGTCGCGGCGGTTCAGCCGCGCCCGTCGGCGGCAGAGCGTACGCGCACACCTCCGCAGGCACCTGCCGGTAGACCTCCAGTGCCTGGCGCCAGGCGTGGCCGCGCCGCAGCGTCCACAGCAGATGCCTGGCCACGACCAACAGGGCCTCGTCCGAGGCAGTGGCAGCGAAGCCGGCCGTTCGCGCGAACGGGTAGCCTCCGAAGAGCGTGTACGCTCCCTCGGCGGCTTCTTCCGGCGCCAGGCGCTCCAGTACCCGAAGGCCGAGCTCGACCTGGCACAGATGGGCCGGCGTCACCCCGTCGGGCACGCCCGGCAAGCTGTCCCAGATCCTCGACAGCTCCCGGCTGACCGGGCGGTGCCAGCTGTTCCGGTCACGCACCGGATGCTCCCTTCGACGTACGAAGCCGCCACGAGGCACGCGCGACCAGATCGGTGTCGGTCAGCAGTTCCAGTTCGGCGGCGCTCGCCGGGCGTCCACGCTTGAAGGCGGCCAGGTATCCGGGCCGGGCCTCGACGCGGTGCCGCGGCACCACCCAGAACACCTCGTCGTAGGGCGGGTCGGGCCGCACCGGCCGGGCCTCCCGGCCGAGAAAGTACGGATGGGCCCGGTCCTTCACGTCCACCGCCCAGCGCCATCCGTCCGGGAAGGTGATCAGCAGGTCGTAGGCGTCATAGCCGGGCCACATGACGATGTCGAGGCCGAGCGCGCGCAGCTCCTCCTCCAGCTCGACCTCGGCCCGGCCGGGCCCGGTGACGAACTGCCGGAGGGAACGTTCCAGTTGCAGGACCGCGCCCGCGTCCCCGGCGTCGAAGACCTGCCCGGGTGGCGGCGCCCCCAGCCCTCGGCAGCGGTCCCGTTCGCACCACCACTCGTCCCGTCCCACCGGCACCAACAGGGTCAGGCAGCGCCCGCAGGCCCGGTACGCCCCGCCGCGCAGATAGGCGTCGGGCACCGGCCGGTAGACGATCCGGAGCAGGTCGTGGACCGGCTCCAGGACCATGTTCCCGAGTACCGCGAACATGCCGGAGGCGGTCAGTACCGGCTCCCGGACGAGCAGACCGCGGAACGCGCTGTAGGCCTGCTCCTCTCCGTACCGCTGACAGAGGGTCAGCGCGGTACTGATCACCTGACGGTCGCGGTGCCTCACCGCCGGATCGGGACCACGGTCGACCCACTCATGGCAGAGTTCGGTGGGGCGGCCCGAGAACTCGTCCAACAGGTAGTCACCCGGTCCGACCGCGTCCGGCGGCAGGCGCAGCGGCCAGTCCTCCAGCGCGATACTCCGGCAGCGGTCCACCAGTTCGGCGAGCGACGCGGGCGGGCGTTCCCCGCGCAGCAAGCAAACGACCGCCGTACGGTCCAGGGCATGCTGGGCGGCGTCCGGGTAGGGCAGGGTGAAGCGGTCCAGGCCGTCCAGCGCCTCCAACTCGCGCATGGCCCGGGCCAGCGTGTGCAGCAGCGGCACCCCGTCGTAGGCGGCCCACGACACAACGGAGTCCGGCAGGCCGGTAGCGGCGACGCGATCACTCATCGCCGGTCGCCTCGGCACGGGCGCGACCGGTGGCGCACCAGCGGAGTGCCTCGCAGTCCCGGCAGTCGTAGCCGGGACGCGGCGCCTCCGGGTAGCTGGTGTCGGCTGCCCAGGCCTCCGTGTAGGACTCCAGTACCGTCCGGGCCTTCGCCACGGTGTCCGGGTCCGCAGGACTGAACTCCTCCTCGTAGTCGTCCTTCAGCCGGAGGAGTTCGAGCTCGACCCGCGACCGTCGCGGATCTCCTCCCAGGGCGCCGGAAGCCATCAGGAGGACGGCGAGCGCGAGCTGGGGGTGGCGTGCGAGCATCTCCTGGCGCCCACGGTAGGAACTCGCCGAGGTCTTGGTCTCACGCAGCACCACACCGCCGCGCTCGGTGTGCAGGAGGTCGCAGTCCGCGACGACGACGACATCGGCCTTCTCGTCGTACACGGTCAGCCTCTTCTGCGGCACGCACCGCTCGTCCGCGTCGATACGGTCGAACGGGCAGTGGCCACGATGCCGCCGGATCAGCTCGCGTGCCGCACCCATCTCGTGCTCGTCCAAGCCCGGCAGAACGGTGGGCAGCGGCACCTGACGGCACGGCACCCGGTGCTGGTCCGCATGCCGTTCGTTCAGCCAGGCGTCCACCGCCCGGCCCCGGCGGATCTCCACGCTCTCACGGCTCCCGTCGCGCAGTTTGAGCACGCGCGTCAGGTAGTAGCGGGCCGGGCAGTCCCGATGGGCTCGCAGGTCCGTCACCGACACCGTGCGCCGCTTGCGCGGGACAGCGGGTGCGCTGACCCCGAGCAGTCCGGAGGCCCGCAGCACGCTGGGGCATTCCTTCAGCAGCTTGCACTTCACGCAGTCCTGGTTCGGCTGGCGCGTCCGACCGTCCAGCGCCGCGGCGATACGCGGACCGACGTGCACCGAGAAGAGGTCCGGGAGTTCGTCCGGGCTCCAGTCCGCGCCGACACCGGTGGCCCGGTCGCGCAAAACGCTCACGGTGCCGTCGGCCAGGCCCACGCCCAGCACCCGCACGCGGCTCGGCAGTGGCGGGGCCGGCTGAAGGCGCTTCCACCGTGCGTAGTAGGAGCTGGTGTCCGCCGGGCTGCCGAACGCAAGGACCCACGCCGCAGCCACGAGCTCGGGAAGCGTACGCTCCGTCACCGCCCGGAGAGACGGAATCCACAGTTCACGGACGGAGCCGTCGACCGAGGCGTACTGCCGACCCCACGCCGTGAGCTCGTACTGGTCGACGCCGCGGCCATCCAGTCCGGCCCCGTCGCGGAACACCACCCACTGCGGTCGCACCGGCAGCACGGGCGGGCACGTCTCCGGGCCGCGGCGGCGCTGCTCTCGCTCGTAGGCCGCCCGATAGGTCGCCGCGACCTGCCGCGCCCAAGCCCGGTGAGCCGGCAGGCAGGACGCGTACTGCCTGCCGTCGCGGCTGTTCGGATCGAGTTCGGCGCCGCCCCGGAACTCATCGGCGTCCACCAGGATCGACCAGGGCGAGAACGAGAAGTCCGGCACCTGGGCAAAGGTCCTGGGCAACGGCGGCGCCTCCCCGAGCAGCACCCGCGCGTGCAGGGCCCGCTGGGCCGGGCAGGCATCGGGGGCGTCCCGGAGCAGCGGAAGCCCGAGGCGTGCGAGGCCCGGATCTCCGGCTACTCCTGGAGGGTTCTCCCAAAACGACACAGCCCCACCTCTCGTGATGCGCAGTCACCCGACAGCAGAAGACTGACTTAACTTGTGAACGGAGTCAATGTCGCTTGCGTAGGTGCGGATCGCTTCCAGTAGCCTGTCCCGCGACGCGGGTGCGAGCCCGCGTCGGAACGCGACAGCGCACGAGGCAGAGGGGTTCGGCGTGGAGCCGAGGATCGGGGCATCCGGCGGAGCAGCGCGGGTATTGGACGGCAGGTTCGAGATCACCGGCCCGCCGCGCCAGGGCGGCATGGGCTCGGTCCATCGGGCCAAGGACCACGACACCGGCGCCACCGTCGCGGTCAAGTTCCTCGCGCCGCTGGACGAGGACGCCGGTCGGCAGACCCGCCGCAAGCCGACCGACAGCGAGCTCAAGCGCTTCCAGCGGGAATGCGAGATGTACGCGCTGCTGGGTGGTCAGGGGGTACCGAAGCTGATCGCGTATCGATTGACCGGCTCAGACCCCTATCTGGTCACCGACTTCATCGAGGGAAGCGATCTCCGCGAGTTCCTGCTCACCAACCGCCCCTCCCTGACCGTGATCGCCTCCATCGCGGTTCAGCTGCTGCGCGTACTCGCACGGGTGCACTCGTGCGAGGTGGTCCACCGCGACGTCAAGCCGCACAACATCCTGATTGCCAAGGACGGAACCGTCTACCTCGTCGACTTCGGCATCGCCCTGCCCGGCGACCCGCAGGCGACCCGCCACACCGAAGGGGTGACGCCGGGAAGCATCGGCTACAAGGCGCCGGAGATCATCCTCGGCGAACGCAACCCGACACCGGCCGCCGACGTCTACGGGCTGGGCTGCACCCTGTTCCGGCTGGTCACTGGCCGCCAGGTGTTCCCGGGCACGGGAACCTACGTCATCGAGCGCCACCACTGCGAGACGCCCGCTCCGCTCGTGTCCGAGTTCGCCGACGGGCTGCCCGCCGAGGTAGTCCGGATCACCGCACGGATGCTGGCCAAGGACCCGTCGGCCAGGCCCTCCGTGGCACAGGTCGAGGCCGTGTTCGAGGTACTGGTCCCCAAGAAAGACGACCCGGCGCCCGCCCCGTCCTGCCGACCCGACCCCACCCTGCCGTTCCGCACTGGCGGGGCCTTCGTCCCGCCACCGGCCGACCGGGTCCGGCGCACAACCCGGCCAAGGGTCCAACGGCCCGACCCGGGCGGCCCGACCCGCGCCGATCTGCGCGATCTCCTCGACCGGGCCTCCGCAGAGGTGTCGAGGGGGGAGCCCGGCCCCGGCATCGAGCACCTGGCCCTGCTCCTCCTCAAGGCCGGCCGGAAGTGGTCGGAGGCGGACCACGACGTCGTGGCCGGACGACTCATCCACGCCGAAGCGTTGAGGATCAGCGGGGACTGGGTCACCGCGGGTTCCCACTACCGACGGGTCTCGCGGCAACTGGAGGCCGCCGAGGCGGGTTCCCCCCACCGCGAGTTCCTGATCGAGGCCCGACTCGGAGCAGCCGAGTGCCTGTGCGAGGAACGCAGGGACGACGAGGCTCTGCAACTCTGGTCTTGGGCAACGGAGGCAGTCATCACGCTCGGCAGTACCGCACCACCCCGGTTGGTCGCCCGGTGCCGTGAGGTCGGTGACTACCTGGCGGAGCATGGACACGTCGACACCGTGGCCAGGCTCCTCCGTCAACTGCCTCCGGCCTGAACACCCGCCGAGGCCGACGCTCAGGGCCTCTGCAGCTGCCCTCCGGCCAGCAGCCCGGCGAGAATTCCTCCTAGCTGCCCTCCGACCAAGCCCACTTCCTCCGCGGCTCGTTCGAACCTCACCAGCTTCCTGTGCAGCTCGCCCAACCGGCGTTGTTCTTCCAGTGGAAGCCGCAGAACCCGAAGTCGTCTGACATCGATGCGCGAGGCGGTCGAGGCATGTGTGCCTGCCCTCCGAGCGTTCGCTCGCACCCTCAGGCAGGCGGCAAGAAAGAACGGGTCGAGGAGAGCATCATCGACCCGCACCCGGTGCAGGTGCTGACCGAGGACACGAGGAGTCCCGGTCTCCACCCACGCGTCAAAGCCGAAGGCCGTTCCGACGACCACGACGTCACCGAACCCCGTCAGCACAACCTCACCCGACCGCTCGAGCTCTTGAACAGTCGCGGCGTCCACCCACAGCGGTTCCCCCGGCAGTTCCGCCGACGTCACGGCCGTCACCACCTCGACGGCACGCTCAAGCTCGGGTCCCCGGCGTAGGAGCTCCACCTGGACGGCCGCCCCGCTCGAAAGGACGATCGCGCCGCTCTGTTCGAGCTCCGCCAAGCTCACGTTCAGAGGCTCCTCGGACGCGGCCGCCACGCTCAGCCGACGGAAGGCAGCACCGCTGTCTCTGAGGTCCAGGAGTGCCCTGTCCAGACTCGCCCACCCCCTTCCGAGATCAACGGCAGTGGCAGCCGCCTCGGCCGGCACGTGTCGAGCGGGCGTCAGGTTCGTCTCGTCCCCGATCAGATCGACCAGGGGCACCACGGCCGTGCGTTCGACGGCAGCACCTCGAAGCGCGGATAGGGCACGACCGCGCACCGAGTCCCAGTCGATGCCCGCGCCGCGGCCGCCAGACGACGTGGTCCGACAGTCTGCCGCGTCGACGAAGAGCACCGGGGCTCCAACACGCCTTGGCTCTGGAGAACACAGCAACCAGAGATGCAGCCCCACTCCATAGGGAGGAGCGGCACCGGTCGGCAATGCGATCACGCCCCGCACCACACCCGCCCTCAGCAGTGCCGCCCTGATCCGACGGCCGGCCCTTCGGGACGCCACGGCCGGCGGCACCAGGACGACCGCCACACCTCCTTCACCCAACACGGAGAGCACATGCTGGATCCACGCGAGTTCAGACTCCGTCCGAGGCGGCTGGCCGTGCTGCCAGCGGCGGTCAGTGGCCAGTTCCGCGTGGCCCCAATCCCTCTCATTCGCCGGCGGGTTGCACAGCACCACATCGGCCCGTGTGGCGAGGGGAGGATCGTCGCGCAGCGTGTCCGCCGTCAGAACCGTGCTCTGAACAGTTGATTGTTCCAGGACGAGTCTGGCCCTGCTCAGTTGGGCCGACACCGGATCTGAGTCCACGGCCGTCACAACCAGTCCGCCCGGCGCTCCCCACCGATTCGCCGCAGAGACGATCAGGTTGCCGATCCCACATGCCGGGTCCACCACATGCCGGACCTCGGCACCATCACGCAGTTCGGCAGCAAGGTCTGTCATGACATCAGCCAACAAGGGCGGCGTTGTGGTCACCTGACGCACATGGGCGGACAACCAACGGTCCAGAAGCACACGGAACCCGGTGCGACCGCCATCTCTCTGGGCCAGCCGCAACGCCTCGTTCACCAGGTCCCGCTCGACGTCCCCCAGCAGGACATCGGCGCATCCGTCCCCCGTGGCGGCAGCGGCCATCCGCAGCCCCGCCTCAGCTACGACCCGCCCCATCCGGTCCTTGTCGCCGAGGTCCTCGATCCTGGTCCACAGCCGCTCCCAACCACCGGCCGACTCATCGATCTTTCCGTGCAGCCGCAGCCACTCCTCGACATCGTCCAGTGAGAACAGCGGACTCGCGTCCGTGCCACCAACAGGCGCAGGAAAGTCCGCATAGCGGCGGCGCCAGTTACTGACCGCAGCTCGCCCGACGCCCGCAAGGCGGGCCATTCCGGCAAGCATCAGGGTGACCGGTTCGTCGCTCTCTGTCATGCTTCCTTCCCGAACGTGCAATTCGCCCCACTCGGGCGATGTCATCGCGCCACAGTAGTACGCGGCACCGACCATTCAAGGTTCGGGTCAGGGTGTCCGTGTTCACAACACGCACATCGCCTGTGGGGCGGCAACCGGTCGGTTGCCGCCCCACAGGCGATGTGCGTCACGCGTGGCGCGCTGTGCGTCCTACGGATCAGACCGCCGGGGACGGGTACGTCGGGTACTCGACGCCCGAGACGTGCTGGACGACCCGGATCACCTGGCAGGAGTAGCCGAACTCGTTGTCGTACCACAGGTAGAGGATCGCGTTGTCGCCCTCGACCTTGGTGGCGCCGGCGTCGACGATCGAGGCGTGGCGCGAGCCGATGAAGTCGTTCGACACCGCGTCGGGGGCGGTGGTGAAGTCGATCTGGCGCTTCAGCGACGAGGTCAGCGACACGTTGCGGAGGTAGTCGAGGACCTCCTCGCGGGTGGTCTCGCGGGCCAGCTGGAGGTTCAGGATGGCGATCGAGACGTCCGGCACCGGCACGCGGATCGAGCTGCCGGTGATCTTCGCCTTGAGGTCCGGCAGCGCCTTGGCGACGGCCGAGGCGGCACCGGTCTCGGTGATCACCATGTTCAGCGGTGCCGAGCGGCCACGACGGTCGGCCTTGTGGTAGTTGTCCAGGAGGTTCTGGTCGTTGGTGAACGAGTGGACGGTCTCCACGTGGCCGCGCAGCACGCCGTACTCGTCCTCCATCGCCTTCAGCGGCGGGACGATCGCGTTGGTGGTGCAGGAGGCGCAGGAGAGGATCTGCTCGTCCGGCTTGATGGTGTCGTGGTTGACACCGTGCACGATGTTGGGCACGTCGCCCTTGCCCGGGGCCGTCAGGACGACCTTCTCGATGCCCGGACGGAGGTGGTTCGAGAGACCCTCGCGGTCCCGCCACTTGCCGGTGTTGTCGATCAGGATGGCGTCCCGGATGCCGTACGCCGTGTAGTCGACCTCGGACGGGTCGTTGGCGTAGATCACCTTGATCTCGGTGCCGTTGGCGACGATCGTGCTGTTCGCCTCGTCGACGGTGATCGTGCCCTGGAACTGCCCGTGGATGGAGTCGCGACGCAGCAGCGAGGCGCGCTTCACGATGTCCTGGTCGCCGCCGCCACGGACGACGATGGCCCGCAGACGCAGGCCGTTGCCGGAACCCGCCTTCTCGATCAGCAGACGGGCCACCAGGCGGCCGATCCGGCCGAAACCGTAGAGGACCACGTCACGCGGCGACTCGCGGCGCTCGATCTTGTTGGCACCGGTGGCACCGGCGACGGCCTCGGCGGTGAACTGCTCCACCGAGAGACCGCGGCTGTCCGCGCGGTAGGTGGCGGCGAGCATGCCGAGGTCGATCTGGGAAGGACCGAGATCCAGGGTGGTCAGCGCCTGCAGGAAGGGCAGCGTCTCGGTGACCGAGAGCTCCTCGCCGGCGATCTGGCGGGCGAACCGGTGGGTCTTCAGGATGCTGACCACCGACTTGTTCACCAGGGAACGGCTGTACAGCAGGACGGTGACGTCCCGCTCCCGGTGCAGTCGGCCGATGATCGGGATCATCGACTCCGCGATCTCCTCGCGGTTCTTCCAGTCCGTGAACACGTCGTCGTTGACAGTCACAAGTCCATCTTTCGAGCTAGGAGGGTGTTCACATGCTAACTGGGCCCCACCCCCCACGCCGAAACGGTTCTGCCCTCTCCCGCATGACAAGAATCACATATGATCTCGCTCGGCATGTCGTGACGACACGTCGGCGGGAAACGCAAAGAACCCCCGCCGGATAACCGGCGGGGGTTCTTCTCAAAATTTGTTCGGCGGCGTCCTACTCTCCCACAGGGTCCCCCCTGCAGTACCATCGGCGCTGTGAGGCTTAGCTTCCGGGTTCGGAATGTAACCGGGCGTTTCCCTCACGCTATGACCACCGAAACACTATGAAACTGTCACCGCCCGCACACCATGGCGGGGGTCGTTGTTTCAGAACAACACAGTGGACGCGAGCAACTGAGGACAAGCCCTCGGCCTATTAGTACCGGTCAACTCCACCCCTCACAGGGCTTCCATATCCGGCCTATCAACCCAGTCGTCTACTGGGAGCC
>NZ_JBHVRK010000002.1:0-247734 GCF_042885845.1 Kitasatospora sp. NPDC058032
ACGCCTCCTGCGGGAACCGCCCCTGCTCGTCCACCTCCGCCGCGAACGGAGCGATCTTCGCCTCGGCCAGCGAACGCACCGCCTCACGCAGCATCCCGTGCTCCTCGGAGATCCGGAAGAGATCGAAGTCCTGGCTCATGGTCGGCCACTCCTGTTTCACGACGTTCAAGACGGCACTCAGTACCCTTCATTATGCACGCGCACAACAAAAAGGGAACTCAGTGCCTTCACAGGGTGGTACTGAGTTCCCTATCCTTTTTGTGGCGGAACCGACGAGCGCAGGGAGATGACACCGTGGTCCACGCAGCCATCGACGCCCACACCGAGAGCGCCTCGCTGTACTTCCAGCGCTGCGCCTGGTGCCACAACCCGACCTTCCAGCGGCTGCTCTGCCCGACCTGCGGCTCCACCGACCTGCGGCTGGAGCTCAGCGAGGGCACCGGGGTGGTGCGGCGCTGCGCCGTCGAGCAGGCCCGCACGCCGCTGGCCCGGCAGAAGTCGCTGATCCGGATGGCCGAGGGGTTCGACGTCTGGTGCATCGTCAACGGCCTGCGGTCCACGGTGCCGGTGGGCACCCGGGTGCGGATCACCGCGCCGGCCGGGTCCGAGCAGCCGGAGCTGACGGTGCTGTCGCCGGACGAGCCGGGCCGGGTGCTGCCCGCCGAGCCCCGGCCGCTGCCGCCGACGCAGGGCGGGTTCACCCAGCACCTGGCGGCCTTCGCGGAGTAGCGGGGCGGCGCGGCAGGGCGGCCTTGGAAAAGGGAGAAAAGGGAGTGGCACCGAGTACCCGGGGTACTCGGTGCCACTCCCTCGCGTGCGCGGTGACCGGAGGGTGACCGGACGGGTCAGGCCTTGCGGGCCTTCACCTCGGCGGTGAGCTGCGGCAGCACCGCGAACAGGTCACCGACCACGCCGTAGTCGGCGAGCTCGAAGATCGGGGCCTCGGGGTCCTTGTTGACGGCCACGATGGTCTTCGAGGTCTGCATGCCGGCCCGGTGCTGGATGGCGCCGGAGATGCCGTTGGCCACGTACAGCTGCGGGGAGACCTGCTTGCCGGTCTGGCCGACCTGGCTGCTGTGCGGGTACCAGCCGGCGTCGACGGCGGCGCGCGAGGCGCCGACCGCCGCACCGAGGGCGTCGGCCAGCTCCTCGACGACGCCGAAGCCCTCGGCGGCGCCGACGCCGCGGCCGCCGGAGACCACGATCGCGGCCTCGGTCAGCTCGGGGCGGCCGGTGGACACGCGCGGGGTGCGCGAGACGACCTTGGCGGCGTTGCCGGTGAAGGCGACGGTGACGTTCTCCACCGTGCCGGCGGCCGGGGCGGCCTCCGGGGCGACGGCGTTCGGCTTGACCGCGATGACCGGCACACCGTTGCTGACCCGGGAGTCGACGGTGTAGGAGGCGGCGAAGACGGACTGGGTGGCCACCGGGCCCTGGTCGCCAGCCCGCAGGTCGACGGCGTCGGTGATGATGCCGGAGCCCAGGCGCAGGGCGACGCGGGCGGCGACCTCCTTGCCCTCGCCGGAGGAGGTGACCAGCACCGCGGCCGGCTCGACCGTCCCGGCGATCTGGGCCAGGGCGTCCACCTTCGGGACGACCAGCTGGTCGGTGAACTCGGCGCCGTCGGCGACGTACACCTTGGCGGCGCCGTACTCGGCGGCCTTGGCGGCCAGCTCGGCGGCCTTGTCGCCGGCGCCGAGGACGACGGCGGAGGGCTCGCCGATGCGGCGGGCCAGGGTCAGCAGCTCCAGGGCCGGCTTGCGGACCACGCCGTCGGCGTGGTCGACCAGGACGAGGATCTCAGCCATTGCTCGATGTCTCCGTGATTCGGTGGGGCAGCAGGGATGGGCGCGGGTGGCCCGGGGTGACCAGCGGGATGACTAGATGAACTTCTGGTCGGCGAGGAAGCCGGCGAGCGCCTTGCCGCCCTCGCCCTCGTCCTTGACGACCGTGCCCGCGGTACGCGCCGGACGCGCCGCCACCGACTCCACCGCCGTCCACGCACCCGCCAGACCGACCTCGTCCGCCTCGACGCCCAGGTCGTCCAGGTCCAGGGACTGCACCGGCTTCTTCTTCGCCGCCATGATCCCCTTGAACGACGGGTACCGGGCCTCACCCGACTGGTCCGTCACCGACACCACCGCCGGCAGCGCCGCCTCCACCAGCTCCGTCGCCGCGTCACCGTCCCGACGGCCCTTCACCACACCGCCCTCGACCGACACCTCCGACAGCAGCGTCACCTGCGGCACCCCCAGCCGCTCCGCCAGCAGCGCCGGCAGCACACCCATCGAACCGTCCGTCGACGCCATACCGCCGATCACCAGGTCGAACCCGGTCCTCTCCAGCGCCTTCGCCAGCACCGCCGACGTCCCGATCACATCCGAACCGTGGATGTCGTCGTCGTTCACGTGCACGGCCTTGTCCGCACCCATCGACAACGCCTTGCGCAGCGCGTCCTTCGCGTCGTCCGGCCCCACCGTCAGCACCGTCACCTCGGAACCCTCATGGGCCTCCGCGATCCGCAGCGCCTGCTCCACGCCGTACTCGTCCAGCTCCGACAGAAGGCCGTCCACGCCCTCCCGGTCGGTGGTGTGATCGTCCGAGAAACGACGGTCACCCGTCGCGTCCGGCACGTACTTCACACAGACAACGATCCTCAAGCTCATGAGCGGTTCTCCTGGTACGGGTGCACTGGTCGGATGCACTGGTCCACGGCCTCGGCCGCGGCGAGGGTACTGAGTGCCAGAACGGCCCTTGGCCGGATCTGGCCCGTCGACTCTCCGCGACAGCCTGCGAGGCTCTCCCGAGAGAATACGGCACTCAGTACCCCTCGTAAAGGAACTCAGTACCCTTCGCGGCCTTCCGGGGCTCCGGGAGCGGGGACAAGGGCGCCGCAAGGTTTGTGCAAGACCGGCCAGGACCCGTCATGGAACCGTCATGGAATCCGCCAGACCGCCCGGGCACACACCCGGCGGGGCCGCCGAGACCCGGGGCCCCGATCCGGGATCAAGGAGGGGGAACGACATGACCTTGGTGCACGGGGAAGTCGACGAAGTCAACCACGGGGAACGGTCCGACGGGGCCGGTGCGATCAACGGGAGCGACGGGACCGACGGGGGCGCGGCGCGCCCGGGACGTCCGTGGGCCACGCTCACCGACTGCAAGGAGGTGCTGGTCGTCGTCCACTCGATGGTCTACGGCCAGCGGCTGCACGACATCTATCCACTGCTCGCCGCGGACCTGCGGGTGCACGTCCAGTTCACGGTGGCGCCGCACGCGTTCAACGGGGGCGCGGCGGCCCACCTCCGGCGGCTCGGGGGCACGGTGCTGCCCTGGGCGGAGGCCGTCCGGCGGGAGTTCGACCTGGTGCTCGCCGCCGGTTCGCAGGGCCTGGAGCGGCTGCGCGGACCGCTGGTCCGGCTGCCGCACGGGGCCGGGCACATCAAGCTGTCCCCGGCGGGGGCCGGGGCCGGACGCACGGTGGCCGGACTGGGACCCGAGTACGTCACCTGGCACGGGCGGCTGGTGCCCGCCGCCTACGCGCTCGCCCACGAGGACGAGCGCGCCGAACTCGGCCGCGGCTGCCCCGAGGCGCTGCCGATCACCGAGGTGGTCGGCGACGGCTGCTACGACCGGATCGCCGCCGCGCTCCCCGACCGCGCGCGCTACCGCGCCGCGCTCGGACTGCGGCCCGGCGAACGGCTGGTGCTGGTCTGCTCCACCTGGGGCAGCGGCTCGCTGTTCACCCGGCTCGACGCCGTCCTGCCGCGGCTGGCCGCCGAACTGCCCCGGCACGGCTACCGCACCGCGCTGCTGGTCCACCCCAACGTGGCCGCCGCGCACGGCCCGTGGGCGGTCCGGTCGTGGGCGACGGCCACCGCCCGCGGGGCGGTCACGGTGCTCGCGCCCGAGGAGGACTGGCGCCCGCTGCTGGTCGCCGCCGACTTCGTCATCGGCGACCACGGCTCGGTCACCCTCTACGGCACCATGACCGGCGCGCCGATCCTGCTCGCCGAGTACCCGCACCGGGACGTCAACCCGCGCTCGCCCGGCGCGCTGCTGGCCCGCACCGCCCCGGCGCTCAGCCCGTCCCACCCGCTCACCGCCCAACTCGACTACGCCGCCGAGCAGTACCGGCGGGAGGAGTACGCGGCGATCGCGGCGCGGATCAGCTCGCAGCCGGGCCGCTTCGACCGACGGATGCGGCGGCTGCTCTACCGCGTCCTCGGTCTGGGCGAACCCGCCCACCTGCCGGAGCCGCCCGCGCTGCCGCTGCCCGCCCCGCTGTGGCCGGCGGGCGACGGGGGCGGGCCCGCCGGGTGGACCGGACGGGCCGGGTGGACCGGACGCGCCGGACGGGAGGACGGGTGACCGCGCTGCACACCGTGCGGCTCGCCCCGGCCGACGGCCCCGCGCCGTCGGCCGGGGTTCCCGGCACGCACTTCGAGGCCCGCATCCACTCCCCCGCCGGGGTCTGCCACGGGCAGCTCGCCAGCCGGCTGCCGGCCGGCCGGTCCGGCGGGCCGCTGACCCGCGCGTTCGTCGACGAGCACCTGGCGCTCGACCTCGCCGACCCCGACGCCGCCCGCTGGCGCCACCACGCCGACGTGCTCCACCTCGGTGCCGCCGCCCCCGGACCGGCCCGCGAACGGCTCGCCGCCGTCCTGCGGGCCCACCCCGGCTGCGCGGTCGCCACCGCAGACGGCGAGGACGGCACACTGCTCGTCCTCGCCCGGACGGGCGGACGACTGGTGCTCCGGCCCCGACCGGGGAGCAGCGGGCCGCCCTCGGCCGCACAGCGGCTGGCCGTCGGCTCGCTCGCGCACACCTGGCTCGCCGCCGGCCGCACCCTCGCCGAGATCACCACCCTGACCGCCTCCGCCTACACCTCCCGCCCCGCCTGCCCGGGCTGCCCCCTGGCCGGCTGAAGCGGTGCCGCCGTCCCGCCCCCTGGGGTGGGACGGCGGCATCGGCCGCCCATGGCCCGAGCGTGCGGTCCGGGGGGAGCGGCCCTTCGCCGGCGTCACGGCTGCCACCCGACAGCCCGTACAGAACCGCAGCCCCACACCGACCGGACCCGACATCCGGCCGCCACCGTCCAAGGGCCCGGCACCCCACCGGGTGCTGGCGGCGACACCGGCCGAGCGGGCGGACGTCACCCGACAGCCGTGGCGCGGCGCCTCCCCTCGGCCGCGCCCTACGGCTCCCCCGGCGGGGTGCCGAGGGCGGCGAGGGCGGCGGTGAGGCGGGTGGCGTCCGGGGCGGAGAGGGCCTCGTAGCGGGCGAGGGACTCGCTGTAGCGGGCGGCCGCTCCGGTCAGGTCGCCGCGTGCGCGGGCGAGGTCTCCGGTGAGTTCGAGGACGCGGGCCTCCCAGTGGCCGGCGCGTCCGCTGCGGAACTCGGCGAGCGCCTCCGCGTAGCACCGGTCGGCCTGGTCGTGGGCGCCGAGGGCCGCGTGGGCCTGGCCGAGGAAGGCGAGCGCCCGGGCCGCCTCGTACGCGGCGGGGACGGCGACCAGGTCGCGGTGGGCGTCGGTGATGACGGGAACGGCCTCGGCGGGTCGGCCGTCCGCGAGCAGGACGTCGCCGAGCGCCAGCCGGGCGAGCGCGGTGCCGCGCGGGTCGCCCCCGGCTTCCCTCAGGTCGGCCGTCAGGCGCAGGCACTCGGCCGCCTCGGCGAGCCGTCCCGCCGGGCGGTGGGTCTGGCTCAGGCCGTAGAGGGCGTCGGCCTCGGGGAGCGGCCGACCGGTCACGCGAGCCAGCTGGAGGGCCTCGGTGAACCACGCGGCGGCCTCCTCCCCCTGGCCCGCGTTGCGCAGGCCGGTGCCACCGGAGGTGAGCATCCGCAGCAGGCCCTCGTGGTCACCGGCCTCGCGGGCGGCGGTGCGGCCGATCCGATGGGCGTCGATCCAGAGCCGGGCCGGGCGCAGCCGCAGGAACAGCGGCCACATGGCGTCGACCAGTTGCCAGGCGGTGGCGGCCCGGCCGGTGGCGGCGGCCCAGCGGACGGCGTCGGCGAGTCGGCCGGTCTCCGCGTCCAGCCAGTGGACGGCCGCCGGCTCGTCCTCGAACTCCCGCGCATTGGAGACCTGTTGGGCCGCGTAGTCGCGGCGCAGGGTGCGGTGGCTGGGGCTCAGCAGCGCCTCGGCGGCGGTGGTGGTGGCGAGGTACCAGTCGAGGACGCGGTCGACGGCGGCCCGCCCCTCCGACCGCTCGCGCACCTCGTCGGCGCGGGCCCGGGCGTGCAGCTTCACCAGGTCGTGGAAGCGGAAGCCGTCCTCCATCTCCTCCAGCAGGTGGACGTCGATGAGGCCGCCGAGCAGCCGGTCGGCCTCGGCCGCTTCCAGGGCGCCGACCGCGCAGACCACGTCGAGGGTGAAGACCGGGAACGGCAGCAGGCCGAGCAGCCGGTAGAGCCGGACCGTGTCCGCCCCGAGCACCTCGAAGGACGCGTCCAGCGCGTGTCGCACGGCTTCCCCTTCGACGTCGAGCGCGGCGAGGCCCTCGGACTCCTGGTGGAGCGCCTCGGCGGTGGCGGCGAGCGGCTGGACGGGGCGGGCGGCGATCCGGGCGGCGGCCAGGCAGACGGCGAGCGGCAGCCGGCCGCAGCGCTCCACCACCTCGGTGGCGGCGTCCAGTTCGCGCTCCACCCGCTCGGCGCCGACCCGTTGGGCGAGCAGTTGCACCGAGGCGTCGTCGGACAGCACGTCGACCGGCCGGAACACGGCGCCGTCTATGCCGAGCCCGGTGAGCCGGCGGCGGCTGGTGACCACGACCACGGCGTGCTCCGAGCCCGGCAGCAGCGGGCGGACCTGGGCGGCGGTGGAGGCGTTGTCGAGCAGGACGGCGATCCGGCGTTCGGCGGCGAGCGAGCGCCAGAGCGCGGCGCCCTCCGCGAAGCTGCGCGGCACGGGCGCGATGCCGAAGGCGCGCAGGAAGCCGCCGAGCGCCTCGGCGGGGTCGGCGGGGCCGCCCGGGGCGTGACCGCGCAGGTCGGCGTAGAGCTGGCCGTCCGGGAAGCGGCCGGCGAGGCGGCGCAGCCACTGGGCGGCGAGGGCGGTCTTGCCCACCCCTGCCGGGCCGGTGACCACCACGGTGACGTCGGCCGCGCCGTCCGGAGCTTCCTCCAACTCCCGGTCCAGGGCGGCGAGATCGTCATCCCTTCCCACCAACCGTCTCGGCGTCGGGGGAAGTTGGCGCGGGACGGGCAGTGCGGGCGGGGCGGGGGGCGCGGCGGCCTGGCCGTAGACGGTGAGGTGATGGATCTCCCCGGCCTGGACGACCGAGCCGCCGACCCGGGTGTCGGAGACCGAGTTGCCTGTCCCGGGCCCCGGTTGGTGCGGTCCGTGAGTGCCGTCCCCCCCTCTCATCGGCCGCTCCCGCCGGGCCGCCGTCGCCGAACTCCCGGTGCTCCGAAGCGATCCGGCTCCACTGGTTCCCCCTACCCGTAGAACGATGGACAGAAGTGACGGGAGCGGCCGGTGCGATCGGGCAAACGGCCGCGCTCCCATATCACATGAGGCTCTTCCGGACTGAGTTATGTGTCAATAACGCCTTGCCGCACAGAAGGGTGCGGTATGGATGTCGCCCCCGGAATCGTGGGATGCTCCCTGCACGGCAAGCTGGTAGCCAACCGGCGGGGGGCGTCGCAATGGAGTTCCACCTTCTGGGTTCGGTTGAACTTTCGGTGAACGGCGAGTTGTCGGCAATACCCTCGGACCAGCGGCGACGGCTGCTGGCCGCCCTGGCACTGGACGTCGGCCGTCCGCTCAGCCACGAGACGCTGGCCAACCGGCTGTGGGACGAGGAGCCCCCGCCCAGTGCGGTGGCCAGCATCTACAGCGCGGTCTCCCGCATGCGAAAGCAGTTGCGAATGGCCGTCGCCGAGGAGGGTCACGGCCCGTCCCGCGACTCCCCGGACATCAAGAGCGGATCGCACACATATACGCTTCATGCCGATCGTCAATTGATCGACTATTGGCGCTTTGTCGACCTTTCCCGCCATGCCCGCCAACTCGCCGAGAACGGCGAGGACGTCCAGGCCCGGACCGTCCTGGGCCGGGCGGAGGAAATCTGGCGCGGCGAACCGCTCGCGGGCCTGCCCGGCAGCTGGGCCCAGTCCACCCGCGCCACGATGGCCGACCAGCGCCTCGCCACCACCCTGCTGCGGATCGAGATCGACCTGCGGCTCGGCCGCTTCGGCGAGACCGTCCCCGAACTCACCGCCCTGCGCGAGGAGCGCCCCACCGACGAACGGGTCGCGGCCCACCTGCTGGTCGCCCTGCACGGCGCCGGCCGTCCGGCGGAGGCACTCGCCGTCTACCCGATCGTCGTCCGCCGACTGCGCGCCGACCTCGGCACCGGGCCCGGCGAGACCCTGACCCGGCTGCACGAGCGGATGCTGGCCGGGGACCCGCTCACCGCGCCGGCCGGCCGCACGCCCGCCACCGTGCGCCCTTCCCCCGCCCCGCGCGCCGGTGCGACGCCGCCGCCCGCATCCTCCGGGCGCCGCCTGATCGGCCGCCGGGACGACCTGCGGCGGCTGCTCGGGGGCTCCGAGGAGGCGGCCGAGCACGGCGGCGTGGTGACCGTCTCGGCGATCCTCGGCATGGCCGGGGTCGGCAAGACCACCCTCGCCCTGCACGCCGCCCACCTGATGCGCGGCCGCTTCCCGGAGGGGTACGTCCACCTCAACCTCGGCGCCCACGCCGTCAACCAGAGCCCGCTCTCGCCCCAGGCGGTGGCCACCGCGCTGCTGCGCCGGCTCGGGGTGCCGGCCACCACCATCCCGCTCGACAACGAGGAACTGTTCGCGCTCTGCGCCGAGGTGCTCGCCACCCGGCGCGCGGTCGTCGTCCTCGACGACGCCGCCGCCGCGGCCCAGCTGCGACCGCTGCTGCCGCCGGTGCCGGCCGCGCTGATCCTCGTCACCAGCCGTCGGCGGCTCGCCGAGCTCCCGGGCTCCAGACCGGTCTTCCTGGACATCCTCTCGGTGGACGACGCGGTCGCGCTGTTCACCTCGGTGGTCGGGCGGGAACGCGCCGACGACCGGAGCCGGATCGTCGAGATCGTCGACCGCTGCGGGCTGCTGCCGCTCGCCATCGAGATCGCCGCCAGCCGGTTCAAGGCCCGGCCGTCCTGGACCCTGGGCCACCTCGCGCTGCGGCTCTCCCGCAAGACCGGCCGGCTCGCCGAGATCCGGCACGACACGGAGAGCGTCGCCCGTGCCTTCGAGATGTCCTACCGGTCGCTGTCGGCCGAGCAGCAGGAGGCCTTCCGGCTGCTCGGCGCCCACCCCGGACCGGACATCGGCCTGCACGCGGCGGCGGCCCTGCTCGGCCGCCCGGTCGACGAGACGGACCACCTGCTGGAGGCGCTGCTGCACTGCCACCTGGTGCAGGAGAATTCACCCGAAAGGTATCAACTCCACGACCTCCTAAGGGAATACGCGCTCGCCCTGATGCGCGACGAAGGCGCCGAAGAGGAAGCCGACGCCGCACTGCGGCGGCTGCTCGGATTCATGCTGCACGCGGCCGACCAGGCGGACCGGCTCCTGTATCCGCGCCGTTCACGTCTCCCTCTCCCGGCATTCAGTCAATTACCGGGAATGGAAACGTTGTTGTACGACCTTGACCTGGACTCGCACGAGTCCGCGCGGAACTGGCTGGACACCGAACAGGCCGCCCTGGCCACCCTCGCCTCCCACGCCCGCGCCACCGGCCACCCCGAGGCCGCCGCCTGGCTGGCCCACGTCCTGGCCGGCCGCCTGGACGCCCAGGCCTACTGGAGCGAGGCCCACGACCTGCACCGGGCCGCCGCCGCGTACTGGCGTTCGGTGGCGAACGACCACTGCGAGGCCCGCGCCCTGATCGACCTCGGCGCCACCCTCGCCAACGCCTCCCGCTACCCCGCCGCCTTCGAGGCCCTCGACCGCGGCCTCACCCTCGCCCGCACCGAACAGGACCCCGACGCCACGGCGGAGGCCCTGAGCATCCTGGGCCGAGTGCTCTGGCATCGGGGCGCCATGGCCCGGTCGCTCGCCCTGCAAGAAGAGGCCCTGCACATTCGAAGAGCGCATGGCGACCGCTGGAACACCGCACGCTGCCTCGTCAACATCGGAATAGTCCAGCGCTCCCTCGGACACCACGAAATGGCACTCTCCGCCTATGAAGGGGCACTTCCGCTGGCCCGGCATTTCCAGGACAGAACCTTCGAGATGAGAATTCTCAACAACATCGGCGATCTCCATCTGGCAGCCGGAAGCCTGAAGGCCGCACGTTCCCGATTCGAGCAGGTCATCGCATTCCCCACGGGCACCATCTCCACGTTCGATCTCGCTGTGGTGAAAATCAATCTGGCGGCCACTTTGAGCATTCCGGAGGAGCTCGACCGATCATTGACCCTTCACCGACAGGCGTTGACCGTCTTCCGCTCGCTGAGTGCCATCAAACATGAGGCCGCCGCGCTCAACGGGCTGGGGCACGCACTGCACTCGGCGGGCCGCCCCGCCGATGCCCGCGATCAGCACGCCATCGCCCTTGAGCTGGCCCGCTCGGCGGGAACGGCCCACGAGGAGGCGGCAGCCCTCTACGGTCTCGCCCGCGCCGAGGCCACCCTCGGCGCCCAGGCCGAAGCTGTCGGGCACCTGTCATCTTCGATCAGCCTCTCCGAACGTCTCGGCGCGGCCGATCAGGCCGCGCTGGCCAGGAAAGCCATGGCCGACATTGATGCGACCGAAAACCCGGAGGGATAGATTCCACTTATTTTCTCCTTCCACTTCGCAACCATTGATCAAACTTGATCGACAGGCATTGCCAATGCGCCACAAAACGACATTGACAGCCTCTTTAGAACATCCACCAATGATTCACACTGAGAGCCGGGGTGCTGGCGGCCAAGCAGCCAGCCCATCTGATAGAACTGGCGTCGCACGGAGGACCTGATCAAGCTCGTCCTCGCAGAGATCGATCCCAGGAAAGGCGCCATGTTCAACATTTACGCCCTGATAGCCGGATCCATCCACGTCCTGGCCGCGGGGATAGCCGAGATGCCCATTTGGTGCTGAGGAAAGCGCCGGCGGCGGGAGGGCGTGACCGGAAGCCCGGTCACGCCCTCCCGCGCGTCGCGAGGCTCCGCCGCCAAGTGGCGACACCCTCACCACCCGGAGCCACTCTCCAGCCACGAGATCACGCCCCCGGAGTCACCGGGTTCCATGGCGACCGGTTCACCGGCAAGCACCGCCGAGGTGACCCGCGAGGTTGGGGGCACGGCCAAGGCGGGTGGCTTGCCCGCGAGCGCGGCGTGTCCGCGGTGGTGACCGCAAGTGTGGGGCCATGTGGGGTGCGTGCCACAGCAAGGACACCGCGGCGGTCACCCCGAACTGCGGTTGGTCGGGGCGCGTTGGACGTGCCTTGGAGGGGAAGAATCCCTGTATCGGTCCAGGCGATATCGGCTACCCTCCTCCGGGGGAGGATCTGCCGACTGATGGGGGTCGCCTGTGCCCAGACGCTGGGAGCTCTACCGATCGCCCATGGGGGCCGACGTCGTACGTCGGGAGGTCAACAAGTGCAAGCTGAAGCGCTTCGAGACCGCGAAACTCCAGGCGATCATGGAGCGCGCCGCCACGGGCACGCTTCGCCCTCCCGATGTCAAGCACCTTGGTGATGGCCTTCTGGAGCTGCGCTTCGAGGGCGAGCGGCGAATCTTCCGCCTCTTCTACTCCGAAGTCGACAACCAAGGGCCCGTCCTGCTCGCGGTCAGGTTCATCAACAAGAAGTCCACGCAGGGCATCGCCACGGACCAGGACGACATCAAGTCCGCCCGCAAGCGCCTGGCCGAGTGGAATGGGCGCCGCCGGCCGTGACCGGAGTAGGGCCCGGCCGTTGATGGAATATCTGGGTTAGGCGATACTCGGAGCATCTTCAAGGGGAGAGAGCACCATGGATGAGCACCTGGCATCACTACTCGGCATCGACCCGGACGACCCGGATGTCCAGCGCGCTCATGAGGACGCGGAAGCCCTGATGCAGCTCATCCAGACGCTCGTGGCGCACCGGAAGTCCGCGAAGCTCACGCAGAAGGCAGTCGCTGCCGAGATGGAGACGACGCAGTCGGCGGTGTCGGAGTTCGAACGGCTGGGCGGAGACCCACGCCTGTCGACGATCATGAGATACGCGCGGGCCGTTGGCTTGAAGATCTACGTCAAGGCGCACACCGACCACGAGGTCGCCCGGCCGTCGAGCAGTTGGACACAGGTCGCGGAGACCGAAGAGCGCGTCCCGAACTCGTCCGGCCGACGGAAGGCCGCATGACAGGCGACGCCGCCAGGGAGATCACTTCCGTCGATGAGCTCCTCACCGTGGCGCATCTGAACCACATCCAGTACTTCGAGGTCAGCGGGCGCCGGTTCGACGGCTTTGAGCAGCCCAACGACGACGACCTCCCCGGCGAAGGGGTCGCACAGGTCCGCCTGATGCAACTCTTCGACGGTGAGGCCATCGCCGCGCGGGCACGCGCCGAGGTCCATGCGGAGGAAGGGCTGCTGATCGCGGACGTTGCCGCGTTCTTCCAGATCTCCGAGAAGGTCGATCTTTCACCGGAACTCGTCAGTGCCTTCGCCAAGCGTGTGGCTTCTCCCATCATCCGCCCGTACCTTCGGGAGGCCATCCACAGCACTGCCGCCAAGCTCGGTATGGCAGGCGTGCCGCTCCTCGCACCGCTCGACCATGCTGGCGAGGAAATCCTGAGCCCGGACTCGCCGGCCTGACGGAAGCGGCACGACTGCGTCCCTGCCCAATGCCCGAACAGCTGAGTGCCCGTGCCTTCCGACCGGTCGGAAGGCACGGGCATTCTGCTGCGTGAAGGCGGTCAGGCCTTGGTGAGGGGGACTGCGGCTTCGGGGGTGAGGACGCGGGAGGTGAGGGTTTCCGTCAGGTACAGGTCGATGTTGCGGTCGTCGTGGGAGAGGTAGCCGACGCTGACGTCCTGGCCGAGGTGGAGTTCGAAGTCGCCGCCTCGGGTGGAGAGGAGGAGGGCGCCTTCGAGGGCGGGGGCCCAGATGAGTTCGCCGTCGAGGAGGCGGGCGATGTGGCTGGCGACGGGGTAGCCGTGGTCCGAGGTCTCGTTGACGGCGGTGTAGGCGTCGGCGCCGAGGAGGAGGGCGTAGGGGCCGCCCACTCCGGCCAGGCGGAGGGTGGTGAGGGCGCGGCTCACGGCCTCCGGGTATTCGCGGACGTCGGCGGGGAGCGGGACGGCGGGGTTGGTGGCGGCCGTGCGGATGCCCTCGATGGCGGCGGCGGGGTAGCCGTCGAAGACGGCGCGGTCCTCGGTGAGGGCGAGGGTGCGGGCGGCCGCCTTGACCGGGCCCCAGTCGCTGTCCCGGGAGCCGCGTTCGACGTCGTCCACGGCGGAGCGGTCGACCGAGAAGGGCACCCGGAGTTCGACGAGCGGCCGCACCTCGCGGGCGTGGGCCTGGACGCCCGGGTTGGGCGGCTCGATCGCGGTGAGGTGGCCGGTGCCGACCGCGGCGAGGGTGGGGCCGTCGGGGCCGCTCAGGTCGACGACGCGGCGGCCCGCCAGGTGGAGCTTGAAGGTCTGCCGGGCCTCCTCCTCGATCTCCGCCCAGGCCGCGGCGGAGACGGGGGCGAGTTCGCGGTGCAGGTTGTTCATGGCGCGGGGATGCCTTTCAGGCTGCCGATGGCGAGGGAGCCGTCGGAGGAGGGGGCGGCGACGGAGGCGGGAACGCGGGCGGTGGCGGCGGAGGCCACGGAGACGGCGGCCGGCGCGGGCGGCGGGTCGTCCAGGAAGTCGGCGGTCGGGACGTGGAACAGGGTTCCGGTGGCCGCCACGGAGAAGTCGAGCAGGCGGTCGTGGGCGCCCGGCGGGCGGCCGACGAACATGTTCTCCAGCATCTCCTCGGTCACCGCCGGCGTGCGCGAGTAGCCGATGAAGTACGTCCCGAACTCCCCTCCCCCGCCGAACGAGCCGAACGCCATGTTGAAGCGCATGATCTGCCGCTGCTCGCCGTCCGGACCGGTGACGGTGGTCAGCGCGACGTGCGAGTCGGCGGGTTTGACGTCGTCGGCGAGCTCGATGTCGCTGAGCTTGGTGCGGCCGACCGCGCGCTCCTGCGCCTCGACCGGGAGGCGGTTCCAGGCGTCCAGGTCGTGCAGGTACTTCTGGACGATCACATAGCTGCCGCCCGCGAACTCCGGATCCTCGTCGCCGATCAGGACGGCGGCCTCCGCCGCCCCGCCCTCCGGGTTCTCGGTGCCGTCGACGAAGCCCAGCAGGTCGCGGTCGTCGAAGTAGCGGAACCCGTGGACGGAGTCGACGACGGTGGCGGCCCCGGCGAGGCGCCCGGTGAGCCGGCCGGCGAGTTCGAAGCAGAGGTCCATCCGGTCGGCGCGGAGGTGGAACAGCAGGTCACCGGGGGTGGCCGGGGCACGGTGGCGGGCGCCGGCGACCTCCCGGAAGGGGTGCAGCTCGGCCGGGCGCGGGCCGTCGAAGAGCCGGTCCCAGGCGTCCGAGCCGATGCCGGTGACACAGCTGAGACCGGCGTCGGGGGCGCGGAAGCCGACCGCGCGGCGCAGGCCCGCGAGGTCGGGCAGCAGGGACCGGACGGCGGGTTCGCCGCCGGGGTCGATGGTGAGGACGAGGAAGATCGCGGCGGTGGTGAGCGGGGTGAGGACGGGCTGCGGCATCGGCGGACTCCGGTCTCCGGGGTCTGATCATCCGTACGATTACACCCCAGAGCTGACATTTCGGCGCGGTCGGCAGGCCGAGGAGGGGAACGGGGACGGCCCCTCACCGGAAGGCTCCGGTGAGGGGCTTGACGGGCCGGGAAGGACGGGAAGCCGCGTGGGGAAGGCACGCGGTGGCCGGGACGATCAGGCCGGGGTGCGGTCGCGGCGCACACCGAGGGCGGTGACGACGGCGCCGAGGGCGACCGCCGCGACCGGGACCACCAGGGCCGCCCGGAAGCCGTCCAATCCGGAGCGCCCGGCACCGGTGGCGGCCACGTGCACGGCGGTGACCGCGGAGAGGCCGAGCGCCGCGCCGAACTGGAAGGCCGTGTTGAGCAGCCCGCCCGCCAGCCCCTGCTCCTCCTCGGCGACGCCGGCGGTGGCGGCGATGGTCAGCGGCCCGTACGCGAGGGCGAAGGCCAGACCGGTGAGGATCATGGTCGGGAACATCATCGGATAGCTCCAGTCCGGGCCGACCGGCAGGAACAGCGCGTAGGACACCGTCGCCAGGCAGAAGCCGCCGAGGATCACCCGGACGAGGCCGAACCGCTCCACCAGCCGGGGCGTGAGGGTCGGCGCGAGCACCGCGTCCACCCCGACGGCGAGCAGCGCCAGGCCGGTCTGCAGCGGGGTCCAGCCGCGCAGGTCCTGCAGGTAGAGGGTGACGGTGAACTGGAAGCCGAAGAAGGAGCCGGCGAACAGCAGCGCGCCGAGGTTGGCGCGCAGCAGCGGGCCGGAGCGCAGCAGGCCGAGGCGGACCAGCGGGGCGGCGGAGCGCCGTTCGACGGCGGCGAAGACGGCCAGCAGGGCCAGGCCTCCGGCCAGTTCGGCGAGGGTCAGGGCGGTGGCGGCGTCCGGTTCGCCGATCCGCACCACCGTGTGGACCAGCAGCAGCATGGCCCCGGTGACGGTGGCCGCGCCGGCCAGGTCGAAGCGCTCGCCGGGGCGGCGGGCGGGCGCCTGGTCGCGCGGGAGCAGCGGCACGGCGGTGAGCAGCAGGGCGCCGGCGAGCAGGACCGGGGCGAAGAAGACCCAGCGCCAGCTGATCGCGGTGAGCAGGCCGCCGGCCACCAGGCCGAGCGAGAAGCCGGCGGCGGCGGTGCCCGCGTAGAGCAGCAGGGCGCGGTTGCGGCGGGGGCCCTCGGCGAAGGCGGTGGTGATGACCGCCAGCCCGGCGGGGGTCATGAAGGCGGCCGCGAGGCCGGTGGCGAAGCGGGCCAGGATGAGCACCCAGGAGGCGCCGGCGAGGCCGCCGAGGCCGGAGAAGAGGACGAAGACGGTGAGCCAGAACAGGAACATCCGGCGCCGTCCGAGCAGGTCGGCGGTGCGGCCACCGAGCAGCATGAAGCCGCCGTAGCCGAGCACGTAGGCGCTCAGCACCCAGCTGAGCGAGCCGGTGTCCATGCCGAGGTCGGCACGGATCGAGGGGAGCGCCACATTGAGCATGGCGACGTCGATGCCCTCCAGGAAGATCGCACCGCACAGGACGAGGAGGACGGCGGTCTCCCGGCCGGTGAGGCGGGCGGACTCCGGCGAGGGCGCAGGTGAGGACGGCGAGGGCGGGGCGGCGGGGGTGCGGGCGGGTGTGCCGGTTTCGGGCACGGCTGAGGACGCGGACACGGAGGTCTCCTGGGAGTGCGCGGGGGGGCGGGGACACCGGACGGGGCGGTTCCCCTTCGGCCGGTCGGTTCCCTCTTGTAACCACCGGCCATCCTGAGGCAGCATCAGGAGCCATGGAAGAAGGCACTTTGAAGTCACCGACGCACTGTGCGGATACCGGGGGCGACTACGACGTGTTCCAGTGGGACACCCGGGAGGACTGCGAGGTGCGGCAGATCCTCGACCGGATCGCCGACAAGTGGTCGCTGCTGGTGATCGCGCTGCTGGACCGTGGCTCGCTGCGCTTCACCGAGCTGCGGCGCGAGATCGACGGGGTCAGCCAGCGGATGCTGACCGTCACGCTGCGGCAGCTGGAACGGGACGGCCTGGTCGAGCGCACGGTGCACCCGGTGGTGCCGCCCCGGGTGGACTACGCGCTGACGCCGCTGGGGCGGACGCTGCACGAGACCGTCCGCTCGCTGATCGCCTGGACCGAGGCGCACCAGCAGGAGATCGCGGCGGCCCGCGCGTCGTACGACGCCCGGGTGGGCTGAACGCACGGCGAGGCGCACGGCGGAGAGCACGACGAGGGGCGGGCCCGGTCTCCTGGGCCCGCCCCTCGTCATGCACCCCCCGCCGTGTACCCCCCCGCCGCCGTCAGACCCGCAGGGCCGCCAGCTGCTCGGCGAACGGCATCACGGTCTCCGCCCGCTCCCCGCCGTCCGCCGCCGGCCCGCTGGGGGCACGGCCGGCGAGCAGCCCGGCGAGTTCGCCGGCGGCCCGGTCGATCCGGCCCGGGAGCCCGTCGGTGAGCCGGTCGCCCGTGCCGCCCCAGTCGTCGGTGGCCGCGTAGACCGAGGTCGGGACGACCACCGAGCGCAGGTAGCCGAACAGCGGCCGGACGGCGTGCTCCAGTGCCAGCGAGTGCCGGGGCGTACCGCCGGTGGCGGCGATCAGCACCGGCTTGCCGGTGAGCGCGTCGGGGTCGAGCACGTCGAAGAACGACTTGAACAGCCCGCTGTAGGACGCGGCGAAGATCGGCGACACGGCGATCAGCCCGTCGGCCCGGGTGACCGCCTCGATCGCCTCGCGCAGCGCGGGGCCGGGGAAGCCGGTGACGAAGTTGTTCGCGATCTCGGTGGCGAGGTCACGCAGTTCGATCACCGTGACGTCCGCCTCCCGCCCGTCGAGGGCGAGCCGGCGCACCGTCGACTCGGCCAGCCGGTCCGCGAGCAGTCGGGTCGAGGACGGCTTGCTCAGCCCGGCGCTGATCACCACCAGTCGGTACGCGGTCACTTGGTCGCCTCCGTGTTCTCCTCGGTGTTCTGCTCCTGCTCCCGGCGGACGCGGTCGGCCGCGACCAGCGAGGCGTGGGTCGGGGCGTCCGGGACCTCGGCCGGGCGGCCCTTGGCGAACTCCTCGCGCAGCACCGGCACGACCTCCTCGCCGAGCAGGTCCAGCTGCTCCAGCACGGTCTTCAGCGGCAGGCCGGCGTGGTCCATCAGGAACAGCTGGCGCTGGTAGTCGCCGAAGGTCTCGCGGAAGGTCAGGGTCTTCTCGATGACCTCCTGCGGGCTGCCGACGGTGAGCGGGGTCTCCGCGGTGAACTCCTCCAGCGACGGCCCGTGTCCGTACACCGGCGCGTTGTCGAAGTACGGGCGGAACTCGCGCACCGCGTCCTGCGAGTTCTTGCGCATGAACACCTGGCCGCCGAGGCCGACGATGGCCTGCTCGGGGGTGCCGTGCCCGTAGTGGGCGTAGCGCTCGCGGTAGAGGTTGATCAGCTTCTTGAAGTGCTCCTTGGGCCAGAAGATGTTGTTCGCGAAGAAGCCGTCACCGTAGTACGCGGCCTGCTCGGCGATCTCCGGGCTGCGGATCGAGCCGTGCCAGACGAACGGCGGGACGCCGTCGAGCGGGCGCGGGGTGGCGGTGAAGGACTGCAGCGGGGTGCGGAAGCGGCCCGACCAGTCGACCACGTCCTCGCGCCACAGCTGGTGCAGCAGCGCGTAGTTCTCGATCGCGAGCGGGATGCCCTGGCGGATGTCCTTGCCGAACCACGGGTAGACCGGGCCGGTGTTGCCGCGGCCCATCATGAGGTCCACCCGGCCCTCGGCGAGGTGCTGCAGCACCGCGTAGTCCTCGGCGATCTTCACCGGGTCGTTGGTGGTGATCAGCGTGGTCGAGGTGGAGAGGATGATGCGCTCGGTCTGCGCGGCGATGTAGCCGAGCAGGGTGGTCGGCGAGGACGGCACGAACGGCGGGTTGTGGTGCTCGCCGGTCGCGAAGACGTCCAGGCCGACCTCCTCCGCCTTGCGGGCGATGGCCACCGTGGCCTTGATCCGCTCGTGCTCGGTCGGGGTGCGGCCGGTCGTCGGGTCGGGGGTGACATCGCCGACGGTGAAGATTCCGAACTGCATGTTGCTCACCACACTCCAGGTTGAATCCCGCAGGTGAAACCTGGTTCAGGATCCGATCGTCAAAGTTTCAACCACTTTAGCATCCGCCACCCGGGTGTTATTCCCCTCCGCGCCCGGCCCCTGTTCCGAGGCCGCACCGCGCCCCGCGGCCACGGGAGCCGCGCGAACCGCCCGGCGGGCGCGCAGCGCGTCCGGGAGCAGGGTCAGCAGGCCCGCGACGGCCAGCGCCACCCCCAGCCAGAGGGCGGCGCGCAGGCCCCGGACCTCGATGGCGAGCCCGCCGAGCAGGGAACTGAGGATGACGCCCAGCGTGATGAAGGAGTTGTGGAGGGTGTTCACCAGCGGACGGGCGTTGCCGATCCGCTGGACCCGCGAGGCCATCGCCGGGTTCATGGTGACGCCGACCAGGCCGACGCCGAGCAGCAGGCCGACCGCCGGCACCCGGAGCTGGGCGAAGAGCGCGAGACCGGCCAGGAAGACGGTGTTCAGCGCCAGGCCGACGCCGAGCACCGGCAGCGCGTACCGGTCGGCGAGCCGGCCGACCACGGTGTTGCCGACCACGGTCGCCGCACCGTAGGCGACGAGCAGCAGCGGGACGGAACCGGCCGAGAAGCCGGTGATCTCGGTCAGGACCGGGTTGACGTAGCTGAACAGCGAGAAGGTGGCGCCGATGATCAGGGTGCTGGTGACGAACGCCAGCCAGAGCCTCCCGTTGCGCAGAACGCCGAACTCCGCGCGGAGCGAGCCACCGCCCTCGGCATGGTCGGCATCCGGCACCCCGGCGAGGGTGGCCAGCGCGACCGCCACGGTGAGCACGGCCACCGCCCAGAACGCCGCCCGCCAGCCGAGGTGCTCCCCGACGACGGTGGCCAGCGGCAGGCCGAGCAGGGTGCCGAGCATCAGGCCGTTCATCAGCACCGCGATCGACCGGCCGCGCAACTCGGGGCGGGCCAGCTGGGCGCAGAGCGAGATCGAGATGCCGAAGAAGGCCTGCGCGGCGATCCCGCTGACCACCCGGGCGACCAGCATCACCGAATAGCCGGAGGCGGTCGCGGCGAGCAGGTTGCCGACCAGGAAGATCGCGAACAGCAGCATCAACGCCCGCTTCTGGCGCATCCGCAGGAGCGAGACGGTGAGGAAGGGGCCGCCGAGGGACATCGCGGCGGAGAAGGCGGTGATCAGGTAGCCGATCTGCGGGACCGTCGCGTCGAGGCCCTCCGCCAGCTGCGGCATCAGCCCGGCGACGGCGAACTCACTGGTCACCATCGCGAAGATGCCGAGGGCGAGGACGTACACGGCAGGTGGCATGGGAGTGCTCCCCCGATAGTTTTGGATTGATCGGTTCAAAATTTGGGCAGGCGAACGCAGGGCAGCAGGGTGGACGAGGGAACGGGCGGGCGGCGCGGCGGCCGGCTCGCGGGTCAGGGCGTGAGCGCGTCCATCGCGGTGGCGGCGACGGCCTCGACGGCGGCCCGGTCGGCCCCGCCCTTGGCGGCGACCCGCATCCCGGCGATCACCGCGTTCACGAACCGGGCCAGCTCGCCCGCCTCACGGCGCCCGGCGATCTCACCGGCACGCTGCCCGGCGCCGATCGCGGCTCCCAGTGCGGCGAGCCGCACCTCCTGGTCCCGGGCCAGCACCGCGGCCGCCTCCGGATCGCGCCCGGCCGGCTCGACGACGGTGTTCACGGTCAGGCAGCCGACGCTGCGCCCGTCCGGGCGGTACTCGAACTCCCCGTCGACGACCCGGGCGAGCAGCAGCCGGATCCGCTCCAGCGGGGGCAGCGCCACGTCCTCGAGCAACGCGACCTGCGGGACGGTCATCAGCTCGTTGTAGCGGTCCAGCGACCTCTTGAAGAGGTCGCGCTTGCTGCTGAACGTGTTGTAGATGCTGCTCCGCCCGAGACCGGTCGCCTCGCAGAGGTCCTGGGTGGAGGTGGCCTCGTAGCCGTTCGCCCAGAACGCCCGCATCGCCGCGTCCAGCGCCCGGTCCTCGTCGAAGGTGCGTGGTCTCGCCATGGCAGCACCGTAGCCGTTTTGGATCGCTCGGTGCAATACCGTGCGGCCCCCGCTCCCCCACCCCCGCTCCCCCGGCCGGCGCGGCGGCGGCGCGGGACAATGGGAGGAGCCGGAAGCGGTCGGCCGGAGCAGACGAAGGGCGGCGAACCGATGGCGGCGTACATCGCGGTGAGCGCGCTGAGCCACGAGGGGCTGGTGCGCGAGCAGAACGAGGACAGCCTCACCGTCGGGCCGTGGACGCTCTGCGCGACCGTCACCACCAACCCGCAGACCCTGCTCTTCCCGCTCGGCCCGCCCTGCGTGGTCGCGGTCGCCGACGGGCTCGGCGGACACCCCGGCGGCGAGATCGCCAGCGCCCTCGTCGCCCGGCGGCTGGCCGCGAGCGGACCGGCGCTCGACGGCGAGGAGAGCGTCCGCGACGCCCTCCAGGGCTGCAACCAGGACGTGTACGCCGCCGCCGGCGGGGATCCCGGGCTGGCCGCGATGGGCACCACGGTGGCGGGCCTGGTACTGCTGGCGGATCAGGCCGTGGTCTTCAACGTCGGCGACAGCCGCGTCTACCGCGTCGGCGAGGGCGGGAGCGAGGACGACGGCGGGGGCGCGCTGCGCCGGGTCAGTGTGGACGACAGCCCGCCGCTGCCGCCCGGACGGCGCACCACCTCGGTGGTCACCCAGACCCTCGGCGGCTCACTCGGCCTGACCTTCGTCGAGCCGCACGTCCGCAGCGCGCCGCTGGCCGTCGGCGACCGGTACCTGGTGTGCAGCGACGGGCTGACCGACCCGGTGCCGGACGAGGAGCTCTCGGCCCTGCTGGCCCGCCCGCCGGAGGAGGCCGAACGGGCCGACGGGCGGGCGGCGTTCGAGCTCTGGAAGGCCGCGATCGAGGCCGGCGGGCCGGACAACATCACGCTCGCGCTGGTGCGGATCGTGGCGTAGCCGTGGCGACGCGGGAGGGCCCCGGCGGCGAACCGCCGGGGCCCTCGTTCAGTGCTGGTCGGTCGACTCCTCGGTGCTCGGCCGGTACTCCTCGGTCAGTACTCGGCCTTGATGGTCGCGCCGGAGAACCCTTCCTGGGCGTAGAGGCTCAGGAAGACGTAGCCGGCCGGCGGGTTGGTGATGGTCAGGGTCTCGCTGTTGTCGGCGTTGGTGGACTTGGCCGTGTAGGCGTCGGTGTACGCCCAGCCGCCGCCGTTGTAGTAGAGGTCGGCGTTGCCGGTGCCGCCCGTGCTGGTGAGCTTGAGCTGCGTCACCCCGGCCGGCAGGAACAGGTAGAAGTGCGCGTAGTTGCCGGTGGTCGCCGCCACGTTGCCGCGCCCGCAGTTCCGGTCCAGCTGGCGGGTGTCGGCGCTGGTGCAGTCCCCGCCGGAGCCACCGGAGCCGACGGTGACGTCCTGGCGGGTGCTCGCGGTGGCGCCCTTGTCGTCGGTCACCGTGAGCGTGACGGTGAAGGTACCGGCCTTGGCGTACGTCTTGGCCGGGTTGGCCGCGGTGTCGGTGGTGCCGTCACCGAAGTCCCAGGCGCGGGAGGCGATGGTGCCGTCCTGGTCGGTCGAGCGGTCGGTGAAGGTCACCGACTGGCCGGAGACCGCGGTGGTGAAGGCGGCGGTCGGCGGCTGGTTGCCGGGCGGGTTGGTGCTGCCGCCGCAGGCGCCGCCCGCGCAGGCGGTCAGCCAGCTGTCGAAGTCTGCGTCGTAGCGGGTGCCGATGGTGGTCTTGAGGATGGTGCGGGCGCCCTCCCAGTCGCCGGTGCGGTACTTGGCGAGCACCGCGTCCATGTCGGAGCGGTGCTGCTCCAGCATGTAGCGGACGGCCAGGTAGCCCCACCGGTAGACGCGGTCCTGGTCGCCGTACACGGTGTCGAAGAGGTCGGAGAGCCGGTAGGTGTGACGGCCGGCGGCGGCGATCGCGCCGTCGTTGGTCTCCTTGCGGTACGAGTACGAGACGTACTCGGCGAAGCCCTCGACCCACCAGACGGTCGGGGTGGTCAGACCGGCGTCGAAGTCGCCGTACATGTCGAACCGGCCGTCGAGGTAGTGGGTGTACTCGTGGTTGAGGTTCCAGATCTGGAAGTCCGGGCGGGCCCAGTCGGCCTCGTAGGCCAGGAAGCGCGGCTGGTTGCCGGCCTCGTTGGGCTTGCCCTCCAGGTACATGCCGCCGTTGTTGGTGTCGATCTTGTAGATGCCGGCCGCGAACACCGCGTAGTCGAAGCGCGAGTGGAAGACCACGACCTCGATGGTGGTGTTCTTGTCGTCCGCGACCGGGCCGTTGTCCTTGGCCACGGAGTGGAAGTAGGCGTCCTGTCCGGTGAGGCTGGAGCAGGTGGTGGCGAGCTGGGCGGAGTCCAGCGCCTGGGCGAGGATCCGGATGCTCGGGCTGCAGGTGAAGTCGACCGTCAGGACGGCCGACTTGAGCCGGGCCGGGGCGTCGCAGGTGCCGTAGGAGGAGCAGTTGCCGGCGTCGTAGGCATCGGCCATCTCGGCGACGGCGGCCCACTCGTAGGAGGTGCGGCCGCTCGGCGAGGACTGGTCGGCCAGGCCCTTCATCAGCGGGCGGACCTTGGGCTGCAGCGCGGTGTACTGCACGAAGCGGCCCAGCTCGCGGGTCGCATTGTAGACCAGGAAGGTGTAGTCGCCGCCGAGCAGGGCACTGTTGGCGGTGGCGAAGGCGTAGAGCGCGTCGAGCACGCTCGGGTCGGCCTGCACCGCCTCGACGAAGCCCTTCGTCTGGTGGCCGCGCCACAGCACGGTGAACACGCTGTTGAGCGCGTTGCCCATGTTCGCCGGGTTGTGGGTGGCGGCGTCGTAGTCGCCCAACAGGCGCTTGACCAACGGCAGGTAGCGGACGTTCTCCTGCGCGCTGTCGATCAGGGTGATCGCCTCCCCGAGCGTGCCCGCGTTGGCGGCGGAGACGTCACGGGAGTGCGCGCTGTTGAAGAAGGAGTCCAGCGCGCCGCGGATCGAGGTCTGCAGGGCGGTGCCGTAGGTGCCCACGTCGGAGGCGTGGTACCACTGCACGTAGTAGCCGGCCCGCAGGAACAGCACCAGCTGGGCGGTGGAGGTGGAGTTGTCGCCCGGGTAGTTGGCGGCGTTGTCGCGCAGGGCGTCCGCCACCGTGACCATCTGGGACTCGCGGAACGTCGCGCTCGCGTCCCCGCCGGTCAGCAGGAACAGGTCGTTGACGCAGCCGAGGTCGGCCGACTTGACGGCCTGCACCAGGGCGGCGCCGGTCCGGCTGAAGTCCGGGATGTTGCAGGGCTGCTCGCCGAGAGCCATGGGGGCGCTCTCGCCGAACGACTTGGCCAGCTCGGCCTTCTGCTGGGCCTTCTGCTCCGGCTTCGACAGGGTCGCGGTGCGCGAGGGGTCCGCGGTGGAGAAGGGGGCGCGGTCACGGGCCGGCGCCGGGTTCTCCGTGCCGTGGACGTCCGGCGCACCGCCGATCGCGGGCTGCGGGGCCAGGCCGGCGGGTCCGGCCGAGGTGGCGGGCGAGCCCGCGCCGGGCTTCACCGAGACCGGGGCGGGGGCGGCCTGAGCGCGCGGGGCGAACAGTCCGACCGCCACGAACATCGCGAGGACGAGCGTCAACATCCTCGCGAAATACGGGTGTTGGTACAAAGGGCGTGCGGCTCTCACGTGGGGGCCTCCGGGCCTTCGTCGGCCGCGTGGGGGCGCGGCCGGTGGGGGTGGTGAGGACCGTTGCAAGGGCACCGTTGGGGCGGCTCCCTCGAGCATCGGTGGGGGTGTGACATGTACAATTGCACGCATCACATGGCCTAGGAAGGCCCAGAACCGACAACTGTCGCTTCCCCACAGGAACTTCACCGAACGACCGCAGAACGGCAGAGGGCGACCACACAATGGCAAAGGCCGCCGGTCGGTCGACCGGCGGCCCTCGCGGACGGCGACTGACGCCGCCTCAACACGCGCGTTTGCGGCGCGTCGGTCACGGTACGTCAGTTGTGGTGCGTGAGTTGCAGCGTGCAGGTGCAGCGCGCAGTTTCGGCGCGTCAGCTGCGGCGCGTCAGTTGCGGACGAGGAGCACCGCACCCGCGGTGACCAGGCCGATCACGACGGCCGCCGCGCCGTACGACAGCCGGTGCGAACGCACCACCGGCAGGTAGCGGTCCACGGCGTACCGGCCGGGGCCGGTCAGTGCGAGCGCCGCCGCGGCGGCGAGCAGGATCAGTTCGTACTCGCTGCCGCCGTCCATCGCGAAGAACTTGCCGCTCCACGTGACGGCGAGGGCGTTGAGCATGGTGCCCAGGATCGCGGCGGCCGCCAGCGGGGCCAGCAGACCGACGGCGAGCGCCAGTCCGCCGCCGGCCTCGGAGAGGCCGGCCACGACGGCCATGGCCTTGGGCGCCGGGTAGCCCTTCATGTCGAAGAAGGCGCCGGTGCCGTCGATCCCGCCGCCGCCGAACCAGCCGAACAGCTTCTGGCTGCCGTGCGCGGCCATGGTCAGGCCGAGGGCCACGCGCAGCAGCAGGAGGCCTGCGTCGTAGGCGTGCGGGGAGGTGATCGCGGATCCGGGAGTTCTCCCGGCCGCAGCGGTGGGGTTGGTGGGGGCGGTCGTGCTCGGGCTGCTGCTCGGCATGCGCGTCTCCAGGAAAAAAAAGGGGGGTTCGTCGATTTCGGTCCGGATTTGTTCAAATTCGAACCAGTGGGGTGATGAGACCGTACCTGCAAGTTTGAATTTGAACAACTGGCGCGGCATGAAATCTTGGCGTGATCAAGTCAGCAGTGGTGTAGACCGGCGTACGAAGGCACCAGGCGGGGCACCCTCTGGACATGGCACATCGCAACGAACACCGGCGCGCACAGGACAAGGGCACCCCGCACGCCGAGGCCCTCGCAGCCTTCACCGAACGGGTCCGGCTGATCACCCCCGCCCAGTGGGACGCACCCACCCCGTGCGCCGACTGGACCGTCCGCGACCTGGTCAACCACCTCACCGGCGAGCAGCTCTGGGTGCCCGAGCTGCTGATGGGCGCCACCATCGGCGAGGTCGGCGCCCGTTTCGACGGCGACGTCCTCGGTGACGACCCCGTCGCCGCCTGGACCGCCGCCGCGGACGCCGCACGTGACGCCTTCGCCGTCCCCGGCGCCACCGACCTCACCGTGCACCTGTCCTTCGGCGACGTCTCCGGCCAGTACTACCTGGACCAGCTCACCGCCGACGCCGTCGTGCACACCTGGGACCTCGCCGAGGGCACCGGCCGGCTCACCCGGCTGCCGGAGGAACTGGTGGACTTCGCGCTCGCCGAGTACGCCGGCTACGGCGACCTCTCGGGCAGCGGGATGTTCGACCCGCCGCTGCCGGTCCCGGACGACGCCGGGCCGCAGACCCGGATGCTCGCGCTCACCGGACGCCGGGACCGCCCCTGACCTGCGCCTTTCCCCGGCGAGTGGACCTCGCCGACGGCTCCCCTTCCGCCGCGCCGCCCGGACAACGGGCACGCCGCCGGATACTGGAGGTGTCGGGGGCGGAACCGCAGCAGACCGGAGAGGCGGGCACGCCATGAGCCGCAGGCCGGACATCCTCGGCGAGTTCACCGCGGAGCACCGCGCGGTGGAGGAACTGCTCGCCCGGATCGAGGCCGCCGGGCCGAACCCCGGCGCCGACGGCACGGACGGCGGGGCCGGGGTCCGGCCCGGCGCGGCCACGGGCGACGGGGCCGCCGACGGAGCGGGCCGCGCGGCAGAGCTGGATCAGCTGATCGGGCGGCTCACCGACCTGCTGTTCAGCCACTGCGCGGCGGAGGAGGAGCACCTGTTCCCGGTCGTCCAGCACGATGTGCCGGACGGCGGTGCACTGGTCTTCCGGTGCATCCACGACCACCTCGCGATCGGCCAGTACCTCGCCGACCTGCAGGCGCTGCCGCCCGGCGACCCCGCCCTCGACACCCTGCTGCGCGGACTGGCCGAGCTGCTGCGCCGCCACCTGGCGACCGAGGAGAAGCAGCTGTTCACCGCGGCCCGCAAGGCCCTCCCGGCCGCCACCCGGAACGCACTCGCCGAACGGCTGCGGGCCGACCGGGCGGAGATCGCCGAGGCCGGACCGTGAGCTCGTGGCTCAGGGCTTGGCGCTGACCACCGCGAACCGGCCGCCCTCCGGATCCTGGAGCCGGGCCACCCGCCCGTAGGGCGAGTCGAACGCCGGGCCGATCGCGCTGCCGCCGAGCTCCGCCGCCCTGGCCAGCGCCGCGTCGGTGTCCGGCACCGAGAACGACACCTCCCAGTGCGGCGGCATCCCCGCCGGGCCGCTCGCCTGCTCCCTCGCGAGTGCGGCGACGCTGTGCCCCTCGGCGCGCAGCACCACCCGGTCGTGCTCCCAGCGGACCTCGAACCGCTCCGGGTCCCGGCCGTCCCAGCGGAACACCTCGCCGTAGAAGAGCGCGGCGGCGAACGGGTCCGGGGTGCGCAGCTCGATCCAGACCGGCGCGCCGAGGAGGTTCAGCCGCCGGGCCCGGCCCAGCGTGCCCTCCCAGATGCCGAACACCGCGCCCGCCGGGTCCGCGGCGAAGGCCACCCGGCCCGCGTCGAAGGAGAGCGGGCCGACGGCGAGCGTCGCCCCGCGCTCGCGGACCGCGTCGGCGGCGGCGTCGGCGCTCTCGGTGCCGAAGTAGCTGGTCCAGGCGACGGGCATGCCCCAGCCGCCGCTCGCCACCCCCAGCCCGGCTACCGCCTCCCCGCCGGCCACGGCGTGCACGTACGGGCCGAAGCGGTCCGGCCCGGGCTCGAACTCCCAGCCCAGCAAAGGCCCGTAGAAGGCCTTGGCGGCATCGAGGTCGCGTGCCATCAGGCTCACCCAGCACGGGACGGCCGCCACGCAGCGCACCTCGGCCGTTGTCCCACCGCTGACCATCGCGACCACCTCCGAGACCCCGGCCGCCGGGCCCCTCCCGACTCCCACGGCCGTCCGGCCGCCCGGGCGAGTTCAGCCTAGGGTGTGCCGGGCGGTTCGCGGCGGATCAGCGCGCGGGACGGTGGAGATGAGAGGTGTGCGCGGGTGCGGCCCCGCTCCGTGGGTCAGAGCACGGGCGCACCCCCGAAGCCTCCGTGGCCGGCGCCCGGGACGGTCAGGGCCAGCCAGCCGTGGCCTCGGACCGGGGTGTCGGCGGTGATCGCCGCGGGGTTCACGGAGAGGCCGGCGGCGGCCCGGCCGATCGAATCGACCAGCGAGGCGTTGGGCTCGACGCCGTCCTCGTCGAACGCGTCGCTCTCCTCCTCGTCGGACTCGCCGTCCGGTCCGTCGGGGAGGGGCAGCGGCTCCCAGGGCAGCGGCTCCCCCGTCCACTCCGGCTCGCCGTAGCGCCAGTAGCCGCGCACCAGGCTGCCGTGCTCGGCGGCGGCCCAGATCACGGAGTCGGCGAACGGGTCCTGGAAGAACACCTGGGCCCGGCCGCAGGCGGCGCTGAGGCGCTCGACCACCTCGTGCGGCCACCACGTCGTCTCCCGCAGCGGGGACTCCGCGTAGATCAGCCGCCACCCCGCGTACTCGGGCGTGACGAACACCCGGTGCACCCGCTCGGGCGCGGACTTCTCGTCCTCCTCCTGGGCGGCCAGCCCGTAGCGGACGGTGACGGGGATCCGGTCGTGCAGCCCCAGCGCGGCGAACGCCTCCTCGTACGCCTCGCCCGGGACGGCCAGCCACCAGTGGTCGGGCAGCGGCCCCGGGCGCTCGGCCTCGAACGCCCGGCGGACCGCCCGCTCGTCGACACCGCGCGCCGACGCCTCGGCGCCCAGCACGTCGAGGAGCGCGGTGATCGCCTCGGGGGCGGGGACGGCTGCGGTCACGGAGTTCATGGCGCTGACGCTAGCCGAGGGGTCCGACAGTCCGTCACCCGCACGGGTGGGCCGATGTGGAGTCCCCGACCCGTTCACCCGCGAGGGGGACGGACCCGCCCGGTCAGCTTCCCCGTCGACCGGTCGGGTCCAGCCGGGCGACCAGGTGGAGGCGGTCACCGTCTGCGCTGTCGGCGGGCCGGTCGCCGTCCGTCCAGGGCGGTTCGGTGCGCGGGCCGGGCCGGTCGTGGAGGGCGAGCACCGTGAAGCCGTGGACGGCGAGCAGGTGGCGCAGCTCCTGGGGGAAGAGCAGCCGCCAGGCGGAGTGCTGCTCGATCGGCGGGGCGCCGTCGTCGCCGGCCCAACTGCGGGTGCGCCGCAGCAGTTGGGCGGCGTGGTCGATCGACAGCACGGTGCGGGAGACGTACGTGACGCCTTCGTGGGTGACGCTGTCGAAGCGTGGGGCGTCGAGGAGTTCGGTGCGGCCGAGGAAGAAGGCCCCGTTGCGCATCTCGGCGACCAGCAAGCCGCCGGGGCGCAGGTGGTGGCGGAGCCGGCCGAACAGGGCGTCGAGGTCGGCGTTGGTGTGGCAGTAGAGCAGCGCGCTGTCCAGGCAGAGCACGGCGTCGAAGCGGTCGGGCAGCGTGAAGTCGCGCATGTCGCCGACGTGGTAGGCCGGTCCGGGGTGGCGGGACCGGGCGTGGGCGATCATCGCCGGGGAGCTGTCCAGGCCGGTGACGGTGAGCCCGGCCGCCCGGTGCAGCCAGCCCGCGTCGCGGCCGGTGCCGCAGCCCAGGTCGAGGACCTGGGGCCCGGCGCCGTGTTCGCGAAGCATCGCCCCGGCCCACCGGGCGGCGGTGAACCCGGGGTCGGGGAAGCGGAGTTCGTAGAGTTCCGGACGGTCGGTGAGCAGGTTGCGGTGGGCGGTGGCCGGGGCCGCGGCGGGGGCGGCGGCCCCGGGGCGGTGGTTCATCGGGCCTCGCTGGGGAGGGGACGGGCGTCCGGTCCGGGGAGCGGTGCGGCGGCGGGCTCGGGCAGCACACCGAGACCGGCGCGGTCCGGGGTGCGGACGGTGCCGTCGGCGCCGCCGATGCCCTGCCAGGGGTCGTGGGCGAGCAGCAGGTGGCCGTCGAGGTCGAGCCAGCGGGCCCGGTCGGCGAGGTGGACGGCGGGCGCGATGCCGAGCGAACTGGCCGCCAGGCAGCCGAGCATCAGCTCGGTGCCGCTGCCGCGCAGGGCCTCGGCGATGCGCAGCACCTGGTGGACGCCGCCGCACTTGGCGAGCTTGAGGTTGACGCCCTGCACCCGCCCGGCGAGCCGGCAGGCGTCCTCGTAGCCGACGGCGTCCTCGTCGGCGATCACCGGGACGGGTGAGCGCTCGGCGACGGCGGCCAGCGCGTCGGGGCGGCCCGGCGGGATCGGCTGCTCGACGGCCTCGACGCCGAGGGCGGCGAAGGAGGGCAGCAGCCGCAGGGCCTGCGCGGGGGTCCAGGCGCCGTTGGGGTCGAGCAGCAGCCGGACGTCCGGGGCGGCCTCGCGGACGGCCCGGACGCGGGCCAGGTCGAGGCCGGGGTCCGGGGCGCCGGCCTTGACCTTGAGCACGGTGAACCCGGCGTCGGCGAGCCGGGCGGCCCGGACGGCGGCGTGGGCGGGCGGGTCGATGCCGATGGTGCGGGCGGTGGCGGCGGCGACCGGGTCGGCACGGCCGAGCAGCCGGTGGACGGGCTCGCCGGCCCGTTGGCCGACCAGGTCGAGCAGTGCGGCCTCGACGGCGGCCAGCACCCCGGCCGGCAGCGTCGGGTAGGGGGCCGCGCCGTCGCGGAGGTCGGCGAGCGCCTGCTCCGGGTCCGGGCCGTTCTCCAACGCCGGGCGCAGCGCTTCGAGTTCGCGCCGGATCCGGTCGGCGGGCAGGTCCAGGTAGACGCTGCTGACCGCCTCGCCGTGTCCGGTCGCCCCGTCGTGCCCGAGGGAGAGCTGGACGGCGTCCCGTTGTGTGGTCACCGAGCGGGAGATGCGCAGCGGCTCGGCCAGGCGGAGCCGGACGGTGCGGACGTCGAGTCTCATCGGTCCTTCTCGGTGCGAACGGGGACGGTCCCGACGGCGGTCCCGACGGCAGTGCCGGCGGCGGTGGTGGCGGCGGCAGCGACCACCGGGCCGGCGACCGGTTCCCCGGACGCGGGCCGGCCGGTCCGGCAGCGCGCCCAGCCGGTGACCTCGACGGCCGCCGGGTACGGGATCTCGACCGGGCGCGACACGGCCCGCCCGGCGTCCAGGCCGTGCCGCCGGCAGAACGCGTCGTCGTACACGGTGCCGAGGTAGCGGTGCGGGCCGTCGGGGAAGACGGTGGCGACGGCCGCGCCCGGATCGGCCCGGGCGGCCCAGGCGGCGACCAGGGCGACCGCGCCGGTGGACCAGCCGCCGCTGACGAAGGCACCCCGGGCGAGGCGCCGGCAGGCGTCGACCGCCTCGGCCGGGCCGACCCAGTGCACCTCGTCGAAGGCCTGGTGGGCGACGTTGCGCGGGTGGATGGAGCTGCCGAGGCCGCGCATCAGCCGGGGCCGGGCGGGCTGGCCGAAGATGGTGGAGCCGACCGAGTCGACCCCGATGATCCGCAGCCGGGGCCAGCGGCGGCGCAGCGCCTCGGCGAGCCCGGCGCTGTGGCCGCCGGTGCCGACGCTGCAGACCAGCACGTCCAGGTGGTCGAGTTCGGCGGTGATCTCCCGGGCCATCGATCGGTAACCGGCCGCGTTGTCGGGGTTGTTGTACTGGTCGGGCCAGTAGGCGTCGGGCAGCCGGTCGAGCACGTCCCGCAGCCGGGCGAGCCGGGCCGCCTGCCAGCCGCCGTGCCGGGCCGGCCGCTCGACCAGCTCCAGCCGGGCACCGTAGGAGCGCAGCAACTGCCGCATGGACGGTTCGAGTTCGCTGTCGCCGACCAGCACGACGGGGTGGCCGAGGGCCTGTCCGGCGAAGGCCAGGCCGACGCCCATGGTGCCCGAGGTGGACTCCACCACCGTGGCGCCGGGCCGCAGTTCACCGCGCGCGTGGGCGCCGCGGAGCATCGCGACGGCCGAGCGGGCCTTCATGCCGCCGGCGCTCAGCCCCTCCAGCTTGGCCCAGAAGCCGGGGTGCGACCGCGGCAGCGGGGTGGTGATCCGGGCCAGCGGGGTGCCGCCGAGCAGCGGCAGCAGGGCCGGGTTGCCCAGGACCGGACGGGCCGGCGCCGCACCGGGGTCGAGCAGGGCGGTCACCGGGCCGCACCCCCGTACAGGTGGAGGATGCTGGGGCCGCCGTCGAGCCAGAAGAAGGGGTAGGGCTCGGCGCTGACGCCGGTGACCCCGTCGCCGAGCAGGCGGGGCAGGATGGAGCTGCCGGTCTGCGCGAACAGCACCAGGGGCTTGCCGGTGGCGCGGGCGTGGGCGAGCAGCGGGTCGAGGGTGCCGTTGCCGAGGGTCATGCCGGAGGCGAGGATCGCGTCGCAGTCGCCGAGGTGGGCGAGGGCGTCGGTGTGCACCGGCTCGTCCCACTCGGTGTGCCCGCCCTTGAGGTCGCACGGCAGGTAGCCGACCTCGTGCGACCGGAGCTGCTCCAGCAGGGAGTTGACGACGCCGACGACCAGGACCCGGCGGACGGCGGCGAGCGGGAGCAGCCCCACCACGGCGGAGGCGCGGACCCGCGACTTGGTGAGCGAGGAGCCCGAGGGCAGGCCGTACCGCCGGGCACCGTAGGCCGGTGCGTGCGGGAGGCAGTGGCCGAGGTAGGCGTCGAGCGCGGCGACCCGGACGGCGCCGCACGGGTGGTCGAGCAGGTCGGCGACGCTGGCGCCGACGCAGTCGGTGACCGTGTCGGCGGGCAGTTCGCCGGGCTCGACGGCGCAGGAGCCGACGGCGGCGCCGAGCCGGAGGCTGAGCACCTCGTTGCGGTACCCGCGGGCCCGGCCGCCGTGCCGCACGGCCTGCACCGTGCTGAAGGCGAGCGCGATCCGCAGCGCGGCCGGGTCGGGCCCGTACGCCCCCGTACGGGCCCGCCCGGTGATCAGGTCGAGCACGGGGAGGGTGGTGATCCCGTGGCTCGTGGGGAGGGTGCCGGCCGGGGCGGGGTCGGCGGCCCAGATGGGCGGGGCGGTGGCGGCCAGGGTGCTCATGCGGACACCGCCGCGGCTTCGTCCCGGCGGTCGGCGGGCCCGGACGCGGGCCCGGCCTCGGGACCGGGACCGGACTCGGGACCGGGACCGGACTCGGGACCGGGACCGGACTCGGACTCAGCCTCGGCCTCGGCCCCGGACGCGGGCGCGAGACGGGGGGCGAGCCCGGTGAGTAGCCGCTCGGCCGTGCGGCGCGCCCCGGCCCCGCCGGTGTCGGCGGTCATGACGTGCCCGAGGTACTCGTTGTTGCTGGTCGCGGGCCGCACCTCGCGGCCGGACCCGGCGAGCGCGAGCTCGACCACCGCCGGGTCGCGGCGCACCGTGTCCTCGCCGTCGAAGCCGTCCAGCAGGCCGGCCTGCCCGCCGTCGGGCACCAGGAAGGCGATGGCGGCGCTGGCGACCCCGGTCGGGCGGACGGCCAGGTCGGGCCGGCGGCCGAGCGCGACGTCGACGGCGGCGGCCGCCAGGTCGACCCCGGTGACCCGCCGGACCAGCTCGGTGATCCGGTTCCCGGCCGGACGCGAATTGACCTCGATCACCCGGGGTCCGGCGGCGGTGAGCTTGATCTCAGTGTGCGCGACGACCTGGTCGAGACCGAGCGCGCCGAGCGCGGCGACGGCGGTGTCGGCAGCCGCCGCGGCCTCGGCCGGGTCGAGCGCGGCCGGGAACATGTGCCCGGTCTCGACGAAGGCGGGCGCACCGCCGATGCTCTTGTCGGTGATCCCGACGACGTGCGCGACCCCGTCCGTGGACACCGTCTCGACGCTGACCTCCGGCCCGGTGAGCAGTTCCTCCAGCAGCACCGCCGGCTCCCGCCGCTGGCCGCGGGCGTTGACCGGGAAGGCGTCCAACGCCCGGATCGCCGCGAGGAGTTCCGTCTCGTCGCGGACCGCGCGGACGAACATGCCGGCGCACAGGTCGACCGGCTTGACGACGAGCGGGTACCCGATCGCCCGGGCGGCGGCGCGGGCCCGTCCGGGGTCGGCGCAGAGCGCGTACGCGGGCCCGGGGACGCCGGCCTCGGCCAGCCGGCGGCGGGTGAGGTCCTTGCGGCAGGCGGCGGTGACGGCGTCGGGCGCCGGTCCGGGCAGGCCGAGCCGGCGGGCCACCAGGGCGACCTGCGGAAGGTAGTAGTCGCAGGAGGAGAGCACGCCGTCGAAGCCGAGCAGCGCGTGCAGCCGCCGCGCGTACGGCAGCAGCGCGTCGGGGTCGTTGGTGTCGGCGGTGAGCACGTTCTCGGCGGCGAGCAACGGGTGCGGGCCGTCGGCCGGAGCGCCGGCCCGCAGGTAGTGGTGCAGGTCGCGGGTGAGGAAGGTGAAGCGGTGGCCGCCCTCCCCCAGCGCCCGCGGCAACAGCCTGCTCATGGAGCCGACCCAGCTCTCGATCACCAGCAGATGTGCCACGGATCTCCCTTTCGACCTTTCGACGGACTCGACAGGCAGGACCGTAACGGCATTCGTTTTCATTTTCAACGCGCCGGGGCCGCGTTTCCGTCGAAGCGTCAGATGAAAGTGGTTTTCATGTACTCTTGCCCTCGACCGCCACGCCACAGCCCTGCCGGAGTTGCCTGATGGATCGTCAGTTTCCTTACGTCGTCCGCCATGCGCTCCCGAAGGACGTGCCCGGAGCGCGCCGGCTGATCCTGGACACCTTCTACCGCGAGTTCGGCTACGGCTACGTGCCCGACTGGCACGCCGACGTCGTCGATCTCCAGGGGCACTACCTGGACCACCCCCGGCACGCCCTCCTGGTCGCCGTGCTGGGCGAGGAGGTGGTGGCCACCACCGCGCTGCACTCCACCGGACCGACCCATCCGCCGCACCCGCGCGAGCTCGTCCGGCACTTCCCGTCCGGAACCACCGCGCAGCTGGTCCGGGTCTACGTCCGGGCCGAGCACCGGCGGCACGGCCTGGCCCGGGAGCTCGTGCGCCGCGCCTGCGCGTTCGCCGCCGAGGAGGGCGGCTACCGGCGGCTCTACCTGCACACCAACACCGCGATCCCCGGCGCCGAGCCGTTCTGGCGCAGCCTCGCGGAGGAGGTCTACGACGCCCGCCCGACCGGTGAGCACGGCCCGGGGGTGGCCACCGTCCACTTCGAGATCCCGCTGCACCGGCCGGTGGCCGCGGCGGGCACGGCGGGGCACGGCGCGAGCTTCGGCGCGAGCTTCGACCGAATGTGAGGCAGGTCACATCGAGGTGCGAAATTTCCGGGGACGAATTCCCCGTTTAGCCTTCCGTAGGACTAAGCGGGGAGTGACTCCCCACAATCGCATCCCGGGAGGAGTGCACCCGTGACCACCGTCGCCCCCCGTTCGACCCGCACCGCGGGGCCGGCCCGCGCGCCCAGACTGCGCGCGGACGCCAGCCGCAACCGTGAACGGATCGTCCTGGCGGCCCGGGACGCGTTCGTCGAGCACGGCGCGGACGCGCCGCTGGACGAAATCGCGAAGCGGGCGGGCGTCGGAAACGCTACGCTCTACCGGAACTTCCCCACCAGGACGGCGCTGATCCGCGAGGTGGCGCTGCTCGTCAAGAACCGCATCGTGGCGATCGCCGAACGGGCGGCCGCCGAGGCCGCCGGCCCGTTCGACGCCCTGGAGCGGTTCGCCCACGAGACCGTCGACGAGAAGGTCGGCGCGCTCTGCCCGATGCTCACCAACCACGTCGACCCGCACGACCCCGAGCTGGCGGAGGCGCGCGAGCGTCTGCTGTCCGTCGCCGGCGGTCTGCTGGAGCGGGCACAGGCGGCGGGCGAGGCCCGGGCGGACGTCGGCCACGGCGACCTCTTCATCGCCCTCAGCCAGCTCACGCGTCCGCTGCCGGGCACCTCGTGCCACCTCCTGGACGAGTTCGTCCACCGGCACCTGCAACTGTTCCTGGACGGCATGCGGGCGCCCGCCCCTTCCGTCCTGCCCGGCCGGGCAGCGATCTTCGAGGACTTCCACGACGACCACTGACCCACCGCCACCGCGCCGGCCGACCGGCGTGACCTGACGTCCGAAACACCCTTCACCGCGGGGACACGGCTCGGCCGCCGCGGCGTGCCCACCGCTGCTGCCCGTGACCGGGCCGCGCCTCCGGCACGCCCGCACGTTCCGCCCGCACCCGCGCCCCGCGCACCTTCCGCACGCCCAGCACCTTCCGCACCTCTCGCACCGAAGTGAGTACCTCCATGCCGCAAACCGACGCCCAACCCGCCCTCCAGCCCGATCCGAGGCGCTGGAAGGCCCTGATATTCATCGGCCTCGCGCAGCTGATGGTCGTCCTCGACGCCACCATCGTGAACATCGCGCTGCCGTCCGCGCAGAAGGACCTCGGCATCACCGACGGCAACCGCCAGTGGGTGATCACCGCGTACGCGCTCGCCTTCGGCGGTCTGCTGCTCTTCGGCGGCCGGGTGGCCGACCTGTGGGGGCGCAAGCGGGCCTTCGTGGTCGGCCTGACCGGCTTCGCGCTGGCCTCCGCGCTGGGCGGCGCCGCCGCCAACACCGCGATGCTGCTCGGCGCGCGCGCCCTGCAGGGCGTCTTCGGTGCGCTGCTGGCCCCCGCCGCGCTCTCGCTGCTGGCCGTGATGTTCACCGAGGCCAAGGAGCGCGCCAAGGCGTTCGGCATCTACGGTGCGATCGCCGGCGGTGGCGGTGCGATCGGTCTGATCCTCGGCGGCCTGCTGACCGAGTACATGAACTGGCGCTGGACCTTCTTCGTCAACATCCCGTTCGCCGTGATCGCCGCCGTCGGCGCGGTCATGGTGATCCGCGAGCCGGCCGTCGGCCGCAACCGCAACCGCCTCGACATCCCGGGCGTGCTGCTGGTCACCACCGGTCTGGTCTCGCTGGTCTACGCGTTCACCCGGGCCGAGTCGGACGGCTGGAGCTCGGGCGTGACCATCGGCCTGTTCGTCGCCGCCGCCGTGCTGCTGGCCGCGTTCGTCGTGGTCGAGCAGAAGGTCAAGGCGCCGCTGCTGCCGCTGCGCGTCGTGCTGGACCGCAACCGCGGTGGCGTCTACCTTGCGCTGGGCATGGCTGTGATCGGCATGTTCGGTCTCTTCCTGTTCCTGACCTACTACCTGCAGATCGTGCTCGACTACAGCCCGGTCCTGACCGGCGTGGCCTTCCTGCCCATGGTGGCGGGCATGATCACCGGCTCGACCCAGATCGGCGCCCGGCTGATGACCCGCGTCCCGGCGCGGTTCCTGATGGCGCCCGGCTTCCTGGTCGCCTCGCTCGGCATGCTCATCCTGACCCAGATCGACCTGGACAGCTCCTACCCGGCGCTGATCCTGCCCGGCCTGGTCCTGATGGGCCTGGGCATGGGCACCGCGTTCATGCCGGCCATGAGCCTGGCGACGCACGGCGTCCAGCCGCGCGACGCGGGTGTGGCGTCCGCCATGGTCAACACCTCGCAGCAGGTCGGCGGCGCCATCGGCACCGCGCTGCTGAACACCATCGCGGCCAGCGCCACCACCACCTGGCTGGCGGCCCACGCGGCTTCCGCCACCACCCCGGCCGCCGCGCAGGCGGTGCAGTTCCAGGGCATGGTGCACGGCTTCTCCACCGCGATCTGGTGGTCCTTCGGCATCCTGGTGCTGGCGTCCGTGGCCGCGTTCACCCTGGTCAACGCCGGTCGCCCCGGCTCCGGCGAGGGCGCGGCGGCCGACGCGTCGGCCGCCGACGAGGTCCCGGTGCTGGTGCACTGACCCCTGCGGAGTGCGCGACGGTGCGCCACGGCCCGTCCGATGTCTTCACGACACCGGGCGGGCCGTTCGCCGTTTCCGGGACCGGTGAGGACCGCGGCGGGAACGCGGCGGGAACGCGGCGAGGACCCCGGTGAGCACCCCCGATGGAAATGGGGAATGATCCCCGCTTATTCTGGTCGGGCTTCGAAGCGGGGACGACTCCCCGCTTCACTCCGACCGAGGTGCGTGGACATGACCCGGAATCAGGGAACCGGCGGCGGACGCGGGCAACGCGCCGCCGACTGGACCGACGGCCGGCTGGGGATCTACACCCTGGCCAGGGCCAACCTGCGGAAGATCTTCCCGGACCACTGGTCCTTCATGCTGGGCGAGATCTGCCTCTACACCTTCCTCATCATCATCCTGACCGGCGTCTGGCTGACGCTGTTCTTCAAGCCGAGCATGGGCGAGATCGTCTACGACGGCTCGTACGTGCCGCTCAAGGGCGTGCCGATGTCCGAGGCCTACGCCTCGACCGTCGACATCAGCTTCGAGGTGCGCGGCGGCCTGCTGATCCGCCAGATCCACCACTGGGCGGCGCTCGTCTTCATCGCGGCGATGTTCGTCCACATGATGCGGGTCTTCTTCACCGGCGCGTTCCGCAAGCCCCGCGAGATCAACTGGCTGTTCGGCTTCCTGCTGCTCTTCCTCGGCATGCTGGACGGCTTCTTCGGCTACTCGCTGCCGGACGACCTGCTGTCGGGCACCGGCATCCGCTTCGTCGAGGGCGCGATCCTCGCCGTCCCGCTGGTCGGCACCTACATCCAGATGTTCCTGTTCGGGGGCGAGTTCCCGGGCACCGACATCGTGCCGCGGTTCTTCACGATCCACGTGCTGCTGATCCCGGGCATCATGCTCGGCCTGCTGGTGGCGCACCTGATCCTGGTCTTCCACCACAAGCACACCCAGTGGGCGGGACCCGGCCGGACGGAGAAGAACGTCGTCGGCATGCCGCTGATGCCGGTCTACATGGCCAAGGCCGGTGGCTTCTTCTTCCTGGTGTTCGGCCTGATCGCCACCGTCTCGGCGCTCGCCACGATCAACCCGATCTGGGCGTACGGCCCGTACCGCCCCGACCAGGTGTCCACCGACGCCCAGCCCGACTGGTACATGGGCTTCGCCGAAGGGCTCGTCCGGGTGATGCCCGGCTGGGAGGTCGGTCTGTGGGGCCACACCCTGAACCTCGGCGTGCTGGTCCCGTTCACGCTCTTCCCGCTCGTCCTCGGCGCGATCGCCGTCCACCCCTTCGTGGAGGCCTGGGCGACGAACGACCGGCGCGAACGCCACCTGCTGGACCGCCCGCGCAACGCCCCCGTCCGCACGGCACTCGGCGCGGCCTGGATCTCGCTCTACCTGGTGACGCTGGCCGGCGGCGGCAACGACCTCATCGCCACCCATCTGCACCTGTCGCTCAACACCATCACCTACGCCGTCCGGGTGGGATTCTTCGTCGTGCCGGTGGCCGTCTTCGTGATCACCAAGCGCTGGTGCCTGGGCCTGCAGCGGCGGGACAAGGAGAAGGTGCTGCACGGCCGTGAGACCGGCGTCATCAAGCGGCTGCCGCACGGCGAGTTCGTGGAGGTGCACGCCCCGCTCGCGCCGGCCGAACTGCACCGGCTCACCGCGCACGAGCAGCCGCGAGCCCTCGAACTGCCCGCCGCCGTGGACGACAATGGAGTGGCCCACCCGGCCGGGGTCCTTGACCGCGCCCGTGCGAGGCTGTCCCGTGGGTTCCACGGAGAGGGCGCCGGGATCGCCAAGGCGACCGCCGAGGAGTTCCACCGGGCCACCGCGCACCACCCGACTGCCGCACAGCACCCGTCCGCCGTACAGCACGCCGTCACCGAGCACCACGAGAACGGCGGCGGGCGCGGCCACTGAGGCCGCGCGCCGCCCGCGACCACCCGCCGCAACGGAGAGGGAGGACACCGTGCACGACCGTACCGACCAGCTGGCCGACAGCAGATACCTCCTGCTCACCACCTTCGGCGAGGACGGCCGCCAGGTCCGCTCGCAGAGCTGGGTCGTGGCCGACGGCACGGCGCTCGGCATCTGGACGCCCGCCCACTCCGGCGAGGCCGAGCGGATCCGCCGCCACCCCAAGGTCCTGGTCGGCCCGTGCGACGCACACGGGCGGCCGACCGGGCGTCAGCTCCCGGCCCGGGCCGCCGTCTGCGACGCGGACGACACCGCCCGCTACCGCGCCTCGCTGATCAACAAGTACGGGCTGACGGCGTTCCTGGCGCTGGCCCGCAGCCGGATGCGGCTCGGACTGGCCGGGACGATCGGCATCCGGATCACGCTCAACGAGCTGGAGCAGCGGCTGATCGGGCCGGAGTGGCCGGTACCGACCACGTACTGCCCGAACTGAGCCGCCCTGAGCTGCCCCGGGCAGCCCCGACTCACCGGGCCGGGGGCCTCGCCGTCCCGCACCGCGGCCGGCTCAGGCGGCGTCGCCGCCCGCGTCGTCGTCCGGCGCCCGGGCCAGGTCCCCCGGCTCGCAGGCCTCCCGGCCGGTCCCGGCGTGCACCACCTTGACCGCGCGGCCGGGACCGCCCGGCACCACCCGCTGCTCCCGGCCGCAGCGCGGACAGATCAGCGGGATGCGCGACCGGGGGGCGCCCGGGCCGGCGGCGGCGTCCGGCTGGTTCACGACAGCGGGTGGGTCGGGACCGGGCTGACCTCCTGGATCTCGCCGTGGGCCTTGGTGAGCAGCTGCGAGGCGAGGTCGTTGAGCGCCCGTGCGGCCGCGATCTCCTCGCCCACCCTCAGCTGTTCCGGGTCGGAGGGGTGGCGGCTGGTGTAGCCGTGGGCGCGCAGCTCGGTCCCGTCCCCCAGACGCAGCAGGGCGGCGGCGGCCGTCCGCGGCCCCTCCTCGCGGAATTCCATCTCGATGTGCCAACCGACAAGAGTCTGCATGGCGGATCACCTCCGGCGGTCGCTTCTCGTCCGGTTACTCCTCCAGGGTGCGCCGTCCCCCCGGTGAACACCAGAGCAGACGGCCGGGGCGGCGCCCGGGGGACCGTTGAACGCGTTCAAGGAGCCGCCGGCGGGGTGGGTCGGGCAGGGACGGTGAGGAGGAGGGTGCCGGTGTCGAGGGTGCGGACCTCGAAGTGGGCGATGGTGGTGGGCGGGTAGGCGGTGCCGCCGGTGGTGTGGAGCGGGGCGGCGGGGGCGTAGCCGGTGGCGGGGACGTTCCAGGTGGTCACCGTCTGGTGGCCGCCGGTGGCGGAGACCGCGACCAGGTCACAGGTCAACGGGCCCTGGACGCCGGACAGTTCGAGCGTGACCCGGCTGCCCCAAGGCGCGGGGTCCACACCGACCACGGCCTGGACGCCGGTCGCCGGGTTCGTCGCGGTGAACCGGTGGGCGGCCGCGGTGGCGACCACGCCGGGCGCGGAGTCGGCGGTGATCACGGCGGCGGTCACCGCGGGGCCGGCGATCGTCAGCGCCGCCGCCGCGGCGACCAGCACCAGCCTCCGGACGCGCCGGCGCCGCCGACGCGTCCGGACCTCCTCCATCAGCCGGTCGAGCAGCGCCGGGCCGGGCTGCGGCGCGGGGTCGACCGGGTCGGCGGCGGCCGCGTAGTCGCCGAGCAGCGCCTCGACCGGGCCCAGTTCGGCCAGTTGCCCGGCGCACTGCGGGCAGCCGGCGGCCAGGTGGGCGGCGAAGGCGGCACGTTCGGCCGGGTCCAGGACGCCGAGGACGTAGGCGCCGACGTCGAGGTGCACGGTCCGCGCGGGATCGGGTTCGGACGGTGTCACGATGTCACTCCCCGTTCCTCCAGCGCGAGCCTGAGCGCGCGCAGCGCGTAGAAGACCCGCGAGCGCACGGTGCCCGCGGGGATGCCGAGTTCGACGGCCGCCTCGTTGGCGGTGCGGCCCTTGAAGTAGGTCTCGACGATGACCGCACGGTGCGCGGCCGAGAGGTCGCCGAGTGCGTCGGCGACCGTCATCATCCGCAGCGCCCGGTCGAGTTCGTCCTCGGCCGGCAGCAACTCCAGGGGGCCGGCGTCGACTTCGCGCGGGCGGGCGAGCTCGGCGCGGTGCTCGTCGATGACGATCCGGCGGGCGACGGTGGCGAGCCAGGGCCGCAGCGATCCGGCCGCCGGGTCCAGCCGGTGGAGGTTCCGCCAGGCGCGCAGCAGCGTCTCCTGCACGACGTCCTCGGCGCGCCGGCGGTCGCCGGCGACGAGGTGGAGGACGAAGCCGAACAGCGGCCCGGCGTGCTCCTGGTAGAGCGCGCGCATCAGCTCCTCGTCCGGTGCCGGCGCGCCCCGGACGGCCGGGCGGCCGTCACCGGGAGGCTCCTCGGTCACCATCACATCCTCGCGCACGCGTGCCTCCGGGTCGAGCGCCGTCGTCGAGCGCCGACGGGCGCCAACGGGCGTCATCGGACATCATCGGGCGTCGTCACGGACGGCCGGTTCAGTAGCCGGAGCCGCCGCTGCCGCTCATGCCGGCCCGGTCGCCGGTGGGGGTCGCCGCGAACCAGACGCCGTCGACGCCCTGCCCCTTGGTGTCACCGGGCTTCTGGTCGGGCGCGTAGCGGTAGAGCGGCCGGCCGGCCAGGGTGACCTGCTTGCTGCCGTCGGCGCGGGTGACGGTGCCGACCAGCTTGGCGTCGATGCCGCTGACCGAGGCCGTGGTGCCGGTGGCCGGGACGGGCGGCCACAGCGCCGCGCAGCCGCCGTTGCAGGTGGCGGTGGGCGGGTTGGCGCTGTCGTGGTCGAAGCGGTAGAGCGTGAAGCCGGCGCTGTCGGTGACGATGGTGCCGAGGTGTGGGTCGTTGGTGGTCTTCAGGGTGGTCGCGGTCGTGCCCGGCGAGGCCGGGGCGCTGGACGCGGCGGGCGGGTTGGCGGGCGCCGAGCTGCTGCTGGAGCCGGACGAGCCGCAGCCCGCCACCAGGGCGGCCGCGGCCAGCCCGCCCGCGGCGAGCACGGCGAGCCGTCCCTGACGGCGGCCGAGTCGCCGACCCGGTCCGCTGGTGTGATCATCGGTCGAGCCGTCGGTGCGGTGGGTGGTGCGCATGGTGACCGCTCCCCGGTCGATGGGGGTGCACGTCGGTGCCGGACACCCTCCGGTACGGACGGGAGCCGCCGTCCGCTCAACGGGCGACCCGGTCGGGTCCCCGGAATAGCGCGCGGGCAGCAGCCGTTGTGGGGGGCACATGGCCTTGACCGCCACCACCGGAAGGGCAGGAACCGCGACATGAGCAGCACGGTCGAGCTGACCAAGGAGAACTTCGACGAGATCGTCCCCGGACCGGACGGCAAGGATTTCGTCTTCATCGACTTCTGGGCGGGCTGGTGCGGCCCGTGCCGCCAGTTCGCGCCGGTCTACGAGAAGGCCGCCGAGCGCCACCCCGACCTGGTCTTCGCCAAGGTGGACACCGAGGCGCAGCAGGAGCTGGCGGCGGCCTTCGGCATCCAGTCGATCCCCACGCTGGCGATCATCCGTGAGGGCGTGCTCGTCTTCTCCCAGGCGGGCGCGCTGCCCGAGCCGGTGTTCGAGGACCTGATCGGCCAGGCCCGCGGGCTGGACATGGCCGAGGTCAAGCGGAAGGTCGCGGCGGAGCAGGACGGCGGCCCCCGGAAGGCGTGACGCCCGGCCGCTCGACCGGCCCGTCCGTCACGGCGAGCCCCGGGGTGGTTCCTCCACCCGCGGGGCTCGCCGCCGTGCGTTCGGGCACGGCGGTCAGTCCTCGCTCCAGGCGGTGAGACGGGCCGCGAGCGCACGCAGTTCGTCCCGCAGGGCGTCGGGGCGGCGCACGGTGAAGGGCCAGCCGAGGCCGGCCAGCATCACCGCCATGCCGTCGAGCCGCTCGGCCCGCGCGTGGAACAGGACGCGTCCGTCCTCGGTCCCGGTGAGCGTGCCGGCGGTGGGCGGGATGCGGTGCCGGGCCTCGGCGAGGGTGGTCGTGAGGACCACCTCGACCTCGTGCGTCCACGGCACCGAGGCGAGCGACTCCAGCACCCGCTGCACCGGGTCGACACCGGCCGGCGGTTCGAAGCCGGTCTCCCGCGGGTCGACCGAGCGGATCCGGTCCAGCCGGAAGGTCCGCTGCTCGCCGCTGCGGTGGTCCAGACCCGTGGTGTACCAGCGGCCCGAGTGGAAGACCAGCCCGTACGGGTCGAACTCGCGCTCGCTGGGCGCGCCCGCGCGGTCCCGGTAGTCGAGCCGGACGCGGCGCCGGCGGCGGGCCGCCTCGGCGAGCGCGAAGAGCGCGGCGGCGGCCGGGCTGGGGCCGGCGGTGGGCGCGGCGGTCAGGCCGAGGGTCTGCTCGACGGCCTCGACCCGCTCGCGCAGCTGCGGCGGCAGCACCCGCTGGATCTTGGCGAGCGCCGACTCGCCGGCCTGCTCCCCCACCGACAGCCCGGACCGCCGGCCGGCCAGCAGACCGAGGACGACGGAGGCGGCCTCGTCCCCGGTGAGCATCAGCGGCGGCAGCCGGTACCCCGGCATCAGCCGGTAGCCGCCGTAGCGGCCCCGCTCGGCCCGGACGGGGATGCCGAGTTCGGCGAGCCGGGCCGCGTACCGGCGCACGGTGCGGACGTCGACCTCCAGCCGCGCGGCGAGTTCGGCGCCGGTCAGGCCGGGTCGGGCCTGGAGCAGTTCGAGCAGGGCGAGGACACGGCTGACCGGGTGTTCCACGGGTCCTGTGCTCCTCGGGGCGGCTGGGGTTCGCCCGGAAGAGGGTCGACCGAATCGATGGATCGGTCGACGAGCCGATTAATCCGGTCGAGTTCTGTCCTGATGCGATTCTAGGCTCGGAGTCGACGACGGGCAGCCGGGCGTGGCTCCCGGTCGCTCCGTTCCCGGTTCGCCCCGTCCCCGACCGCGCGGCCCGGTACCCAGGACACGAAACTCCAGGAGAGGACCCTCCCCCCATGAGCACCTTCGTACTCGTTCCCGGTTTCTGGCTCGGCGGCTGGGCGTGGGACGCGGTGGCCGAACCGCTGCGCGCCGCCGGCCACACCGTGCACGCGGTGACCCTGCCCGGGCTCGCCGAACGGGCCGACGAGGCCTCGCCCGAGACCGGTGTGTCGGCCCACGTCGACGACCTGGTCGACCTGTTGGTCCGCGAGGACCTCCGGGACGTGGTCCTGGTCGCGCACAGCGGCGGCACCCTCGCCGTGAGCGGCGCGGCCGACCGGGTGCCGGAGCGGATCCGCCGGGTGGTGTGGGTCGACTCCGGCCCGATGGCCGGCGGCGTCGCGATCGCCGACCTCTGGGACCCGGCCTACCGCGCCGCGCTGGAGGCCTCGCTGGTCGACGGCTGGCGGGTGCCGCTGCCCTCCTGGGAGGTGCTGGCCTCGGGCGGCGCCGACGTGGCCGGGGTGGACGAGGCCGGTCTCGCCCGGTTCCGCGCGCTGGCGACCGACCAGCCGGGCCGTACGCTCCGCGAGCCGTTGCGGCTGACCGGCGGTGCCGACAAGCTGCCGAAGGCCCTGGTCTCCTGCTCGATCCCGCTGGCGCAGGTCCGGGAGATGATCGCCGCCGGGCACCCGTACTTCGCGGCGCTCGGCGGGGCGGAGTGGGAGCTGCGCGAGCTGCCGACCGGGCACTGGCCGATGTTCTCCCGGCCGGCCGAAACGGCGGCGGTGCTGGCGGAGTTGGCGCAGGCCGAGTAGCGCGGGCCACGGCCGGGGCAACGGGCGGGCGCCCGGCGGACGACGGACGGGGCGACGGTACGGTGATGCCGGCCGCCGCCTCGCCCGCGTGTTCGGCCGCGCACCGCGGGCGGGGCGGCGCAGGATGGGCACGGCACCACGGCACACCCGCGAGAGCACGGAGGAACACGGATGACCGCCCCCCAGTCCACCGCCCCCGAGGAGTACGACGTCATTGTGATCGGCGCGGGTCCGACCGGCGAGAACGTCGCCGACCGGACGGCCGCCGCCGGGCTGCGCACCGTGATCGTGGAGAGCGAACTGGTCGGCGGCGAGTGCTCCTACTGGGCCTGCATGCCGAGCAAGGCACTCCTGCGCCCGGTGGCCGCGCTGGCCGACGCCCGCGCGGTGGCCGGCTCCCGGGAGGCGGTCGGCAAGGGTGCCCTGGACCCGGCCGCGGTGCTCGCCCGGCGTGACGCGTTCACCTCGCACTGGCAGGACGACGGCCAGGTGCGGTGGCTCCGCGACACCGGCATCGACCTGGTCCGCGGCCACGGCCGGCTGGCCGGCGAGCGGCAGGTGACGGTCGAGGCGGAGGACGGCAGCGAACGGGTCCTGGTGGCCCGGCACGCGGTGGCGGTCTGCACCGGCAGCCGGCCGGTGCTGCCGCAGGGCGTCCCCGGGCTGGCCGACGCGCGCCCGTGGACCAACCGGGAGGCGACCGGCTCGCCGACCGTCCCCGGGCGGCTGGCGGTGGTCGGCGGCGGCGTGGTCGGCGTGGAGCTGGCCACCGCCTGGCGGGCGCTCGGCTCGGAGGTGGTGCTGCTGGTCCGCGGGAGCGGACTGCTGCCCCGGATGGAACCGTTCGCCGGCGAGCTGGTGGCGGAGGGCCTGCGGGCGGCCGGGGTGGACCTCCGGTTCGGGACGGAGGTCGCCGCGCTGGAGCGACCGGCGGCGGACGGCGGGCCCTCCGAGGTCACCCTGGTGCTGGGCGACGGCGAGCGGCTGACCGTGGACGAGGTGCTGTACGCCACCGGGCGCGCCCCGCGCACCGCGGACATCGGCCTGGAGCAGGTCGGCCTGCACCCCGGCGGCTGGCTCGACGTGGACGACAGCTGCACCGTGCTCGGGGTCGACGGTGGCTGGCTGTACGCGGCCGGGGACGTCAACCACCGGGCGCTGCTCACCCACCAGGGCAAGTACCAGGCGCGGATCACCGGCGCGGCGATCGTCGCGCGCGCCCAGGGGCGTTCGCTGGACACCGCTCGCTGGGGCACGCACGCCGCGTCCGCCGACAGCGCGGGTGCGCCCCAGGTGGTCTTCACGCACCCGGAGGTCGCGGCCGTCGGCCTGACCCTGGACGCCGCCGAGCGGGCCGGACTTCGGGTCAAGGCCATCGACCACGATCTCGGCGCGGTCGCCGGTGCTTCGCTCTACGGCGACGACTACCGGGGCCGGGCCCGGGCGGTGTTCGACCTGGACCGGGAGGTGCTGGTCGGCGTGTCGTTCGTCGGGCCGGGCGTCTCCGAGCTGCTGCACTCGGCGACCGTCGCGGTGGTCGGCGAGGTGCCGATCGACCGGCTCTGGCACGCGGTGCCCGCCTATCCGACGATCAGCGAGGTCTGGCTGCGGCTGCTGGAGGGCTGCCGGGGCTGACCGCCGCCAGGGCGGGGCCGCCCCCGGCCCCGCCCTGCTCGCCCTGCTCGCCCTGCTCGCCCGCACCGGCCCGGCGGCCCGGCGCGACCCGGCGCGGCGAGATGTGGCGGACGTCCGACGGCGGGACACTGGCTCGGGGAGGGTGTCCGGGCGGGGCCGTTTCGCCGAGCAGGTGGTGTGTGGCAATGAGCGAAGTGCTGTTGGCCGTCGGAACCGAGAAGGGCCTCTTCCTCGGACGCAGCCGCGACCGGTTGGACTGGGAGTTCAGCGGGCCGCACTTCCGGATGAACGCGATCTACTCCGTCGCGATCGACCGCCGGGACCGCGCGGACGGCGGGCCCCGGCAGGACGGCGGTGTCCGGCTGCTGGTGGGCGCCGACAGCAGCCACTGGGGGCCGTCGGTCTGGCGCTCGGACGACCTCGGCGCGAGCTGGTTCGAGCCGTCCACGCCCGCGATCCGCTTCCCCGAGCACACCGGCGCCGCGCTCACCCGGGTCTGGCAGCTCCAGCCGGCCGGACCCGAGGCCCCCGGTGTGGTCTACGCGGGCACCGAGCCCGCCGCGCTGTTCCGCTCCGAGGACGGCGGCGAGAACTTCGCGCTGGTGGAAGCCCTCTGGGAGCACCCGCAGCGCAGCGAGTGGGGCGCCGGGTACGGCGGCCAGGGCCTGCACACGATCCTCACCGACCCGCGCGACCCGCAGCGGCTGCTGATCGCCGTCTCCAGCGGCGGCGTCTACCGCAGCAAGGACGGCGGCGGCAGCTGGCAGCCGTCCAACTCCGGCCTGCGGGCCGAGTTCCTGCCGGAGGAGAGCCAGTACCCCGAGTTCGGCCAGTGCGTGCACAAGATCGCCCGGGACGCCGTCAACCCGGACCGGCTCTACCTGCAGAACCACGGCGGCGTCTACCGCAGCGACGACGGCGGCGCGAGCTGGCGCTCGATCGCCGACGGGCTGCCCGCCGACTTCGGCTTCGCGATCGCCGCCCACCCGCGCCGCGCCGACACCGCGTACGTGTTCCCGCTCGGCGGCGCCGACGACCGGATCCCGCCCGGGCGCCGCTGCCGGGTCTTCCGCACCAACGACGCCGGGGAGAGCTGGCAGGCGCTCGCCGAGGGTCTGCCGGGCGAGGACCACTACGGCATCGTGCTGCGCGACGCGCTGCGCACCGACGACGTCGAGCCGGCCGGCATCTACTTCGGCAACCGGACCGGTGACGTCTACGCGAGCCACGACGAGGGCGAGCACTGGGCGTTGCTGGTCTCCCACCTGCCGGACGTGCTCTGCGTCCGGGCAGCCGTGATCGCGGACTGACGCGCCGTCGGGGGCGGGGGGCGGACCGGGCCGTCGGGATCAGGTGTCGTACTCGCCGTCCCACGGGGCGTGGAAGCCGAGGTTGTCGGGGTAGAGCTCGGCCCAGTCGTCCTCCGTCGCGTCCTCGCCGTGCCGTTCGACGACCAGGCCGAAGAGGCAGCCGTCGACGTGCAGCGCGAAGGGCGCGACCGCGATGTCCCCGAACTCCCGCTCCGGCAGGGCCGCCAGCCACTCCCCCAGCAGCTCGGCGGCGGCGTTGGCGACACCGGGGACCTCGCCGGGCACCGCCTCGATCCGGGAGTCCAGGTGGCGCCCGGCGTCGTCGAACCGGTGCAGTACGGCGAAGCAGCCGACGCCCTCGCGGTTCACCGCCCCCTCCGGGACGGCGTAGGTGACGGAGGCGAAGAACTGGCCGCCCCGGAAGCGGCCGATGGTGTCGGTGCGGTAGCCGGGCTCGTGGACGATCGGGATGACCTCGGGGACGCTCATACCGGAACGGTAGGCGCCGCCACCGACACCCCGGGGCGGCTCAGCGCAGGGTGCGGAAGAACGCCCGGACGTCCGCCACCAGGGCCTCCGGTGCCTGGAGCGAGGCGAAGTGGCCGCCGGTGTCGTGGACGGTCCAGCGGGTCACCCGGTTGGACAGCTCGGCCAGGGTGCGGATCGCCCGGTCGCCGTGGAACAGCGCCACCCCGGTGGGCACGCCCGAGGGCGCCGGGCGGCCCCAGCCGTCGGCCGCGATCTCGCGGTAGAGGCGGGCGGCCGAACCGGCGGTACCGGTCAGCCAGAAGGCGGTGACGTCGGTCAGCACGGCGTCCCACGAGGGCAGGGTCTGGCCGGTCGCCTCCGGGTCGTGGTCGACGAAGAATTCGAGGTTCCAGGCGAGTTGGCCGACCGGCGAGTCGTTGAGCGCGTAGGCCACCGTCTGCGGGCGGGTGGACATCTGCGTCGCGTAGCCGGAGTGCGCCTGCCACCACCGGGCGTTGGCCTCGGCCTTGGCCCGCTCGTCGGCGGAGAGCAGGGCGGACTCGGCGGCGGAGAGCGGGGCCGAGGCGCTCGGCGGCGCGTTGAGGTGGACACCGATCACCTCCTCGGGCGCCACCCGGCCGAGTTCGGGCGAGACGATGGCGCCGAAGTCGCCGCCCTGCGCGCCGTACCGGCGGTAGCCGAGCCGACGCATCAGTTCGGCCCAGGCGGCGGCGGTCCGACGGGTGCCCCAGCCCGGTGCGGTGGTCGGCCCGGAGTGGGCGAAGCCGGGCAGCGAGGGCGCGACGACGTGGAAGGCGTCGGCCGGATCGCCGCCGTGCGCCCGGGGGTCGGTGAGCGGGCCGAGGATGGGGGCGAAGTCGTGGACGGTGCTGGGCCAGCCGTGGGTGAGGATCAGCGGGACGGCGTCCGGCTCGGGCGAGCGGACGTGCAGGAAGTGCACGTTCTGCCCGTCGATCGTGGTGGTGAACTGGGGGAAGGCGTTGAGTGCCGCCTCGTGCGCCCGCCAGTCGTAGCCGTCCGCCCAGTACCCAGCCAGCTCGCGCAGGTACGGTGCGGCGACCCCGTAGGACCAGCCGGCCCCCGGCAGTTCGTCCGGCCAGCGGGTGCGGGCGATCCGCAGGCGCAGCTCGTCCAGTTCGCCCTGCGGAACGGCGAGCCGGAAGGGGAGGACGGCTTCCTCGTCGTTGATCATGCGGTGACGGTAGGCGGCGACTAGGTCAGCCGGCGTCCTACATGGTCCTGCTCGGTCCTGCTCGGTCCTGTTCGGCCAAACCGGTTGATCGGGACGGATCGTTCACCGAGCATGACAGGTAAAAGGCACACCGAGGGGCGTGCCGACGGGCGAGGATCGGACGAGCGGCGTGGCGGAGACGGAAACCGACTGGCAGTACGGCTACGGGGCGGACGGCGTCGTCCTGGTGCGGTACGGGCTCGGGGAGCGGGAGGGGCGCCCCTGGGCCGACCAGCTGGAGGTGGTCGACCCGCGCGGCGACCTGGCCGCCCAGGTCGGGTACGTGCGGGCGGAGATGGCGGGCTGGGTGGTCTCCGGACCGGTCGAGCTCGGTCAGGAGCTGGTGCGGCAGGGCGCCTCGGTACTGCGCCACGGCCACACCATGCACCGCGGGCTCACCGGCACCCCGCCCGCCGAGGGCTGGGAGGCCTGGGCCCGGACGCCGCTGCGGGACGGGTTCCGGAGCGTGCCGTGCGACCGCCCGGCCGAGGCGCTGGTCGCGGCCTCACTGGCCGCCTTCGGCCCCGGCCACCCCGACCACCGCCCGGCGGAGGCGGACAGCGACCAGCCCGCGGTGCAGCGGCTCGCCGAACTGCTCGCCGGCGAGATCATAGGGTCGCTGCTGCCCGTCAGCGCCCTGGTCGTGGACGAGGCCGACCGGGTGGTGGCCGGAGCCGTCCTGACCGACTGGGACGGGCTGCCCTGGATCGCCCATGTGTTCCGCGATCCGGCGCTCGGCTACCCCGGCCTCGGCCGCGACCTGCTGCGGCGCGTCCTCGCGGACCTCGTCGCCGAGGGCCGGACCGAGATCGGGCTGGCGGTGACCGAGGGCAACCGGGCCCGGCGGCTCTACGAGGAGATGGGTTTCACGGTGACCCGCAGCTCGCTGACGGTCATCGTCCCCTGAGTCCTGCGGCCCGAGGCCCGGGGCCCGCAGCCCGGCCCGAGCCACGCGGCGTCGGCCGCCGCCGTCCTGGAGCCGGCCCTCAGGGGTGGGCCAGCTCCAGGACGGCTATCCCGGCCAGGACGGTCGCGCTCGCCGCCATCCGCAGCCGCCCGAGGCGTTCGCGGAAGACCACGGTGGCGATCAGCGCGGCGATCACGATGCTGGTCTCGCGCAGCGCGGCGATCGTCGCGAGGTTCCCCCGGGACTGCGCCCAGACCACCAGCCCGTAGGCGGTCAGCGACAGCACCCCGCCGACCAGCCCCAACGGGACCGCCGGACCGGCCCCGACCAGCAGGCCCCGGCCCCGGCGCGCCCAGGCGATCAGTGCCAGCACCGGCCCCTGGAGCAGGAACAGCCAGGCGACGTAACCGCCGACCGTGCCCGCGTGCCGCACGCCGCCGCCGTCCGCCACGGTGTACGCGGCGATCATCACCCCGGTGCCGGCCGCCGCCATGAGCGCGGGCAGCTGGGCCCGGCCCGGTATCCCGTGGGCGAAGGCCAGTCCGGCCAGTCCGCAGGAGATCACGGCCACGCCGAGCAGTTCCCCGGTGCCGAGCCGGTCGCCGAGGAGGGTGACCGACAGCACCGCCACCAGCAGGGGCGCCGAGCCGCGGGCGATCGGGTACGTCTGCCCGAAGTCCCCCAGCTGGTAGGCGCGCAGCAGGAGCAGCTGGGAGACCACCTGGAGCACCACCGAGGTGATCAGGTACGGCCAGGCCGCGGCCGCCGGGAGCGGATTGAGCACCACCAGGACCAGCGCGCAGGCGGTGTACGCGAGGTTGATCAGCGCGAAGCCGACCAGCTTGTCCTGGATCCGGTGCGCCAGCCCGTTCCAGACCGCGTGCAGCACGGCGGCGGTCAGGACGGCCACGGGGACGGCGGCGGGCATGACGGGACTCCCCTCCGATGGGCGGCCGAGGGACCGGCGGATCGCCACCCTCGGAATCGGATTCCACGATACACTCCACTCATGGAAGAGCATTCCGATTTTTCCCCGCTGGAGTCCCAGCTGGCCGCGCACATCCGCGCCCGGCTCGGCGACCTGCGCGGCAGCGAGGCGCGGGTCGCCCAGGTGGTCCTGGCCCGGGGCGCCGACCTGGTCGGCCTCAGCGTGAGCGACGTCGCCGAACTGGCCGGGACGGCGCCCTCCTCGGTGGTCCGCGCCTGCCAGCGGCTCGGCTTCCGGGGCTACCAGGAGCTGAAGATCGCCGCCGTCCGGCAGGCCCCGGCCCCCGGGCCCGACCCCGCCGACACCCGGGACCCGGCCGCCCGGGCGCTCACAGAAACCGTGCGCGCCGCCCGCGAGGCGCTCGACGGGATCGCCACCACGCTCACCCCCGACCGGCTGCGGGCCGCGGCCGAGGCGCTGAACACCGCCGACCACGTGCTGGTCCTCGGCGCGGGCCTGTCCGGCGCGGTGGTCGTGGACGCCGCGTACCGGCTGAGCGCGCTGGGCCTGCGCACCGACTCCCCCGCCGACCCGATCACCGCTCAACTGGCCGCCGCCCAACTGCCACCCACCGCCGCCTGCCTGGCCGTCAGCCACACCGGCGCCACCCGCACCGTGGTCGACGCGGTCCGCCTCGCCCGGGACAACGGCGCCACCGTGGTCGCCCTCACCAGCTACGCCCGCTCCCCGCTCGCCGACGCCGCCACCCACACCCTGGTCGCCGGCGGCCAGGACCTCGTCTTCGGCCTGGAGACCACCGCCAGCCGGATCGCCCACCTGACGGTGGTGGACGCCCTCACCCAGACCCTGCTCGCCCTGCGCGGCGAACCGGCCGAGCGCGCCCTGCGGTTGTCCGCGGACGTGACGGCCGACCACGCGTACTGACGGAGCCTCAACGCGACCGGAAGGCCGGAAGGCCGGAAGCACCCTTCCCTTCCGCCGCGACACCCCACCGTGCGGCCACTGTGCGGCCATCGCACCGGCGCCGCACCGCCACCGCACCGGCGCCGCGCCACCCGTCCATCCGGTGAAATGGCCGTGAGGACGGTCGGTGGCGGTGTGTAGGCTCGCGGTCATGGCAAGGGTGACGCGGGACGACGTGGCGAGGGCGGCGGGAACGTCGACTGCGGTCGTGAGTTATGTGATCAACGACGGGCCGCGCCCGGTGGCGGCCGCGACGCGGGCCCGGGTGCTCGCCGTCGTCGAGGAGCTGGGGTACCGGCCGAACCGGGTCGCGCAGGCGATGGCCAGGCGGCGCACCGACCTCATCGGCATGGTCGTGCCGGACGCCCGCCAGCCCTTCTTCGCCGAACTCGCGCACACCGTGGAGCGCGCGGCCGCCGAGCGCGGGCGGCTGCTGCTGATCGGCAACTCCGACTACGCGGACGAGCGCGAGGCCCACTACATCCGCGCGTTCCTCGGCATGCAGGTGGACGGCCTGATCCTGGTGACCCAGGACCCCTCCGCCCCCGGTGTCACCGGCGTGGACGCCACCGAGGGGACGCCGGTCGTGCTGCTGCACCACCGCGCCGAGACCGAACGCGGGATCGCGGTGGTCGCGGACGACGAGGGCGGCGCCCGGGACGTCGTCCGCCACCTGCTCGGCCACGGGCACGCCGAAGTGCACTGCTTCGGCGGCACCTTCGCTCTCAGCCCGACCGACCCGGTGACCTTCCGCACCGCGGGCTGGGCCGCCGCGCTCGCCGAGGCCGGGCTGTCCGCCGAGGGCCGGCTGACAGCGGCACCGTTCGACCGCGTGCGGGCTCACCGGGAGGCGCTCGCGCTGCTGGCGCGCGCCGACCGGCCGGCCGCCGTGTTCTGCGCGACCGACGACCAGGCGATCGGCCTGCTGCGGGCCGCCGACGACCTGGGCATCCGGGTGCCGGAGGACCTCGCGGTGGCGGGCTTCGACGACATCGCCGAGGCGGTGATCGCCGGACCGCCACTGACCAGCGTGGCCACCGCCCAGGCGGAGATGGCACGCGCCGCCGTCGACCTGGTGCTGAGTGCGGGCGCGGACGGCGCGACGCCGCCGGCCCCCGGGGCCCGAATGTTCCCGGCCCGGATGGTGGTCCGCCGCTCCTGCGGCTGCACCGGGACCTGAACCGCCACCGGCAGCGCCCGGCGGCGGTTCGGACGGTCACCCGCGGTCCGGTCGGCCGCCGTCCGCTCGGCCGCCCTGCGGCGGGCCCGCCATGAGGTGCAGGTTCTCGTGGCCGTCGGGAGCGAGCACCCGGTCGTGGTGGAACGCGGAGATCCCGGCCCAGAACGCGCCCCGCTCGAACATCGCCTTCTCGTAGCCGGCGACGGCCGCGTCGAGGGCGTCGGCCGCGTCCACGGCATCGGCGCCCTCCGCGGCGAGCCGCCCGAACACCGGGGCCAACGCGAGGGCGAGTTCGGCCGCGTCCCACATCGCGAGGTTGACGCCCTGGCCCGCGAACGGCGACATCAGGTGCGCCGCGTCCCCGACCAGGGTGACGCCCGGGCGGCGCGGCCAGGTCAGGCCGACCGGCAGCTTCTCCAGCCGCTGGGTGCGCAGGGTGTCGTCGCAGGCGTCCAGCGCGGCACGGAACTCCGGCGCCCAGTCGGCGAAGTGGCGGGCGACGGCGGCCCGGGTGCGGTCCGGGTCGTGCGCGGCGAGGCCGGCCGCCGTCAGCCAGTCCTCGGGACACCGGAAGAACGCGTAGATCCGGATCCGGCCGTCGCTGTTGCGCTGGAGGACCAGGCCCTTGTTGTCGTGGAAGGCGAACAGGCTGCCGTGGCCGACCGCGGCGGCCGTCCCCGGGGCGGTGCGGTCGGCGTCGGGGATGCCGAGTTCGACCAGGCTGACGCCGGTGTAGTGGGGTTCGGCGGAGGTGAGCAGCGGGCGGACCCGCGAGTGGGCGCCCTCCGCGCCGACGAGCAGGTCGCAGGTCTGCACCGCGCCGTCGGCGAAGTGCAGCCGGTGCCGGCCCGCGCCGAGCGGCTCGGCGCGTTCGAGGCGGTGGCCCCAGCGGACGGCGGCCGGGTCGAGCGAGTCGAGGAGGAGGTCGCGCAGGTCGCCGCGGTCGATCTCGGGGCGCCCGGGCCGGCCGCCGCCCGTGAGAGCCGCGGTGTCCGCGACGTCCGCGCCCGGGGCGGGGCGGCTCCCGAAGGCGGGGTGCGCGGTGCCGTGCTTGTCGACGACCCGGAAGTCCTCGCCCTCCGGCCGGGCCTTCGCCCGGAACTCCTCGGTCAACCGCGCCTCCCGCAGGGCCCGTTGGCCGGTGTCGCCGTGCAGGTCGAGGGTGCCGCCCTGGCCCCGGACGTCCCGGGCGGGCTCGCGCTCGTACACGGTGGCGGCGATGCCGTGGACCCGCAGGATCCGGGCGAGGGTGAGGCCGGCGGGCCCGGCGCCGATGACGGCGATCCGCGGGGTGTCCGGCGCTCCGTCCGCCGTACTGTCCGATGTTCCGTCCGGCCCGCCGTCCTGCGTGCTGTCCGTGGGGTCAGTCGTCGCTTCGGTCATGCTGCGCCGTGCTCCTTCCGCGCCTTCGGGGGCTTCCGTCACGGCGGACGACACGTCCGGTCGTGACGCCGTCCCAGTCTGGTCGGCCGGGCGCGTGGGCAGTAGACCGGAATCGGACGGCGCGCGGCCGCCGGTCCGGTCAGACCCCGGCCCGGGTGAGCCGGCGGAACACGGAGGTCACCACGAGGGCGGTGAGGACCAGCAGCAGAACGGTCTCGACGAGCTGTATCGGGACGAAGTGCGACACCGGGTGGTAGCGCCCCCAGGAGGTCGGCGCGGCCGCACAGACATCGGACGAGATCGCGCATTCGGCGTTCGTCAGCCTGGTGCCGTCCGCGAGCACCACCCCGTGCTCCACCAGCCAGGCGTTGGCCGGCTGGGCGAAGCCGCCCAGCCGGTTGTTGTACCCCTGCTCCTCCTCGACCAGAGGCCAGAAGAACGGCCGTACCGCGAGCACCACCGCGTGGGCGAGCACCACCGCCGCACCGCTCACCAGCACGGCGACCACGGTGCGCCGCACCAGTTGGCCGACCAGCACCCCGAGCGCCGTGCCGAACAGCGCCCAGGCGACGGGGACCGTGCCGAGCACGGGATAGGTGAACCCCTGGAACGGCGGGTCGAAGCTCCACGCCCCGCTCACGATGTCCGACCGCCACACCCAGCTGGTGAGCGCCGACAGCACGGCGGACAGCAGCAGCACGACGGCGCCCGGGACGGCGAGCCGGGCCGCCAGCCAGCGGTACGGGGCGGCGGACTGCGCCAGCACCAGCCGCAGGGTGCCGCTCTCGTACTCCTGGGCGAGCAGGGGCCCGCCGAGGAACATGCCGAGCAGGACCGGGACGGCGGTGACGGCGGGCTGCACGATGTTCACGAACATCCAGCTCAGCATCCCGATCCGCCCGCCCTGCACCTGACACGTGAGGTCCCACACCCCCGTTTCGAGGCAGCCGATCCGGCGCATGGTCTCGACCCGGTCCTGGATCAGGACGTGCATCGTGATCAGGACGAGCGCGGCGAGGAGCGCCGGGATGACCATCGTCCGCACCGCCACCCTGCTCTGTCGCCAGGCCAGCCAGAGCACGCCGCTCGGTCCGCGGGAGGTGCCCCGGGAGGGACCGCGGCCGGGACCGTGCGCGGGGCGGACTTCGGCGGACGGGCCGGTCAGGGCGCTGGTGCTCATGCGACGGCCTCGCGATCGGGGGCGGTGACGGCGGTGGGGAGCGGGGTGCGGAGGTAGGCCAGCAGCAGTTCCTCCAGGCTCGGCCTGGTCGACTCCCACGGCCCGTCGACCGGTTCACCGGTGTGCAGCAGCGCGGTGACCTGGCGGCCCCGGACCCGCCGTTCCACCGCGGTCCCGGCGGGCAGTTCGGCCCCGTCGGCGACGCCGGTGAGCAACTGGTGGCCGTCCAGGATCTCCTCCAGGTCGCCGGCCAGCCGGATCCGGCCCGCCTGGACCAGCAGCAAGTGGTCGATGACACCGTCGAGTTCGGGCAGGATGTGCGAGGAGACGAGGATGGTGGTGCCGCGTTCGGCGGCCTCGGCCATCAGCACGCCCATCAGCTCGTGGCGGGCGAGCGGATCAAGGTCGGACATCGGCTCGTCGAGCAGCAGCAGTTCGGCGCGCTTGCCGAGGGCGAGCGCGAGCGCGACCCGGGTGCGCTGGCCGCCGGAGAGCGCACCGATGCGCGCGCGGCCCGGCAGCTCCCCCATGTCGATGACCCGTTGAGCGGTCTCCTCGTCCCACCCGGGATTGAGTTCGCGCCCGATGCGCAGGGTCTCCGCCACCGTGAAGGAGGGGTAGAGCGGCTTCTCCTGGGTGACGTAGGCGACCCGGGCTCGCGACTCCGGGGTGCTCAACGCCTCGCCGAACACCCGCAGTTCACCCTCGGTCGGCTCGATCAGCCGGGCCGCCAGGGTCAGCAGGGTGCTCTTGCCCGCCCCGTTCGCCCCGACCACGCCGCAGATCCGGCCGGCCGGGACGGTGAAGGTGCAGTCGTGCAGCGCCCACAGGTCGCGCCGGTACCGCTTGCCCAGCCCCACCGCCTCGACGGCCGGCCGGTCCTCGGCCGGTATCGCGGCCCCCGGTACGGATGTCGTGTCCGCCATGCGGTCCCCCCGCCCTCCCTAGTCCGTTGCGGCCGGACCCTCCGGCCCGGTCGACCCGTGCGGCGCCGCCGGGACGCCCGTCTCGAAGCGCTGCTCCAGTACGGCGGCCATCAGCGCGGCGATGTCCTCGCGGTCGAGTCCGGCCGCGCGGGCCTCGTCGACCCACCCCACCAGCCCGGCCCGCAGCGGCCCGTCGGCGGCCGCCCCGGGCCGGGCGAGCGACCGGCGGACGAAGGTGCCGAGCCCCGGCCGGGGCTCGACCAGCCCCTCGCGCTCCAGCTCGCGGTAGGCCTTCAGTACGGTGTTCGGGTTGATCGCGGTCTGCTCGACCACCTCCCGCGCGGTCGGCAGCTTGTCCCCGGGCTGGAGCACACCGAGCCGCAGCGCCTGCTTGGTCTGCTGCACGATCTGCTGGTAGGTGGAGACGCCGCTACGCCGCTCGATGCGGTATTCGATCACACCCGCATCACCCTTTCACTAGTTTATTAGTGGAATCGTGCCAAGCCGCAAGGTCGTGGTCAAGTCGAAGCGGGGGTCCCCGGACCTTCCGAGCCGCCCTGGCCGGCTACGGGCGGCGCAGCAGCCGCAGATCGCCGTCGGCCACGACCGGCCGGTAGCCGAACGATTCGTACCGGCCGAGCATCCAGCGGGTGTCCTCGATCGCGCAGGGGGCGTGCACGCTCGGGTCGGCCAGGTCGACGGCCACCCACTGCGGGCCGTCCGACAGGTCGTCGGCCGGCGACGGCACCGGCTCGCGGCAGACCAGGCCGACCGTGGTGCGCCCGGCCAGTTGCGCGGCGAGGCGGTTGGACGCGGCGACGGTGGCGCCGTCGGGTATCCGGGCGAGCAGCGCCTTGGTCGCCGCGAGGCGGGGCGAGGTGGCCCAGGCCCCGGGGGCGGCGAGCTCGTGCAGCGGGTAGACCGGGAGCGTCACGGCGGCGACCAGCCCGGCGACCACCAGCGCCCGCCGGGCCGGGCGAACGGCGGCGGCGTCCGGCGCGGCGGGAGCGGACGCAGCGTCCAAGGGGGCGGGACCGGGGGCGTCGGGCCGGCGGGCGAAGGCGCCGGTCCGGTCCAGGGCATCCACGAGGGCAGCGATCAGCAGCGGCATCAACACCGCGCTGTAGTGGTAACCCACGCCCCAGTAGTGCGGGTTGTCGGCGATCAGCCGCCACCCCACGGTCGGCACGCAGAGCAGCGCCAGCGGCGACCGCAGCCCGAGGAACCCGGCGGTCGCGGCGGCCAGCCCGAGCAGCAGCCACTTCAGCGGCGGCCAGAACAGCCGGCCCGCCAGCTCCCACGGCGCTCCGACGGCCTTCCCGGCACCCAGCTGCCCCCAGTAGGCGAAGTCGCCGCCGGGATTGAACGACGGCAGCACCACCAGCATGGTCAGCGCCGTCGCCGCCAGCCCGAAGAGCGCCGTCCCGAAGCCCAGCGCCCGGATCCCGCTGCCCCGCGCGGCCCGCCGGAAGACCAGCACCCCGACGGCGGCCACCGTCAGCCCGAGGTCCTCCTTCACCAGCACCAGCGGCAGTGCCCAGAGCACCGCCGCGGCCGACCGTCCCCGCCCGAGCGCGGTGGCCGCGCAGGCCAGCAGCGGCACGGCGAACGCGATCTCGTGGAAGTCGTCGGCGACTGCCTCGACGATCCCCCAGGACAGCCCGATCAGGCAGCCGACGGTGCCCGCGAGGCGCGGGCCGCCGACCTCGTGGGCCCACCGGCTCAGCGGCACCACGGCCAGTGCCATCAGCACCGCCTGGGCGAGCAGCAGCGTCACGGCGCCGGGGAACACCCGGTAGAGCGGGGCGAGGGTGACCAGCACCGGGTGGAAGTGGTCCCCGAGCAGGTGGTAGCCGGGGCCCTTGAGCAGCACGATCGGCGCCCGGCCGTCCGCGTAGGCGCGCACCGCCTGTTCGAAGATCCCCAGGTCGTAGGCCTGGGTCAGGACGCGCCGGTGCCGGTTGACGGCGACGCAGGAGTAGAGCGCCGCGAACAGCGCGGCCAGCCCCCAGGACAGGACCCAGGGCCGCCGGAGGCGGCGGAGCACCCTGCGGAGCACCCACATGAACAAACCACCCTTTCACTATTTGATTAGTGGAAGGGTGGTGGAACCCCGGCGCGGACGTCAACCCCGGGCGGGCCGCGCCAGGGGGGTGGCCCACCCCGGACAGGGGGGTTAACTCCCCCCTCGGGAAGGGGGTTTCTCCGGTTCCGGAACGGCGACCCGGCCACCAGACTTCCTGCCATGAGCCCAGAGCCCACGACCCTTCTGCCCCCGGTGCCGGCCGCACCCCCGCGCCGCGCCCCGGACGGCAGCGATTTCGCCCAGCTCACCCGCCGGATAGCCGAGGAGGGGCTGCTCGACCGCCGCCCCGGCTACTACGCGGTCCGCTTCGGCGTCACGCTGGCCGCGTTCACGGGCGGCTGGTACGCCCTGTTCGCACTGGGCGACACCTGGCAGCAGCTCGCCGTGGCCGCCGCGATGGCCGTCGTCTTCGGCCAACTCGGCCTGCTGGCCCATGACCTCGCGCACCGTCAGGTCATGGGCGGACGTCGCGGAAGCGAGTTCGGCGGGCGGATCGTCGCCAACCTGCTGATGGGCATGAGCTACGGCTGGTGGATGAACAAGCACACCCGCCACCACGCCAACCCCAACCACGAGGGCCGGGACCCGGACGTCGCGCCCGACATCGTGGTGTGGTCGCAGGACCAGGCCCGGCAGGCACGCGGGGTCGCCCGGTTCATCGGCAGGCGGCTGGCCTTCCTGTTCGTCCCGCTGCTCCTGCTGGAGGGCCTCAACCTCAGCTGCAACAGCTTCCGGGCGCTGCGCAGCCCGTACCTGAAGCGCCCCGGGCTGGAGGGCGCCCTGCTCGTCCTGCACTTCGCGGCCTACTTCGGGGCCGTCTTCACCGCCCTGCCGGCCGGCAAGGCGGTCGCCTTCCTCGCCGTCCACCAGGCCCTGCTCGGCGTCTACCTGGGCTGCGTCTTCGCGCCGAACCACAAGGGCATGCTGATGGTGACGCCGCAGATGCGGCTGGACTTCCTCCGCCGCCAGGTGCTGACCTCGCGCAACGTCCGCGGCAACCCCGTCCTCGACACGCTGATGGGCGGCCTCAACTACCAGGTGGAGCACCACCTCTTCCCCAGCATGCCGACCCCGGCGCTCCCGCGTGCCGCCCGGATCACCCGCCGGTTCTGCGCGGAGAAGGGCATCCCGTACCACGAGACCGGGCTGCTCCGCTCCTACCGCGAGATCTTCGCCCACCTCCATCGCACCGGCGAGCCGCTGCGCGCGGACCACTGACCGGCGGCGGCCGAGCGCGCCCCGCCGAGCGACCCCTGCCGAGCGCGCCGGCCGCCGCCGCTCAGACGAGTTCCTCGGCGAGCAGGTCCATCAGGAGGTTGTCGTGCCAGCCGCCGTCGGCGTCACGCTCGTACCGGCGCATCACGCCCACCGGGCGGAAGCCGACCTTCTCGTAGCAGCGGATCGCCGGCAGGTTGTCGACCGCCGGGTCGATGACCAGCCGGTGGAAGCGGTGGTGGCCGACCAGGTGGCGGGCCAGGGTGCGCACGGCGTCGGTTCCGTAGCCGCGGCCGTGGCAGGCCGGGTCGAGGTAGATGTCCAGACCGGCGTGGCGGTACTCGTCGTCGTCGTTGGCGTACCACTGGACGGCGCCGACGAGCCGGCCCTCGGCCTCGATGGCGAAGGTCTCGGTGCCGGACTCGGCGAGATCGGTGGTGACGGCGTCGGTGAGGTCCTCACCGCCGCGCCAGCGGGCGTAGACCTCGGGGGTGCGGCGGATCGCGACCAGGGCCGGGATGTCCCCGGCGACCGCCGGGCGGAGCGTGACGTGCGTGCCGTGCAGAATCGTCCCCATACGCGCGGATGCTTCCATGAAACGCCGCATTCGGCGAACCGTTTTCGACTTTGCACGCACCACCTCCCACCGGGGATGATTCGCCGTCGTGATACGTGTGCTGATCCTCGTCATCTTCCTGGTGGGCTACGTCGTCTACCGGATCGTCCGCCGCAAGCGCCATCTGAAGTGGGCCCGGGACGGCTTCGACCCGGCGGCGTACGGCATGGCCCCGCGCGAGCGGCTGGACCCGACCCGGTCCGGACCGCCCGCCCCGCTGGAGCGGCGGAAGCGCTCGCAGGCGATCGCCGACGCGGCCTGGGCCGGGGACTGGCGCCCGGCGGCCGGCTACGTCGCCGAGGCGGGCGACAACTGGGACGAGCGGTGGGAGCGGCTGGGGCTGCTGGCCGCGATCGCCGGCGACGGGGACGGCTGGCTGGGCGCCTGGCGCTCCGCCGAGCCCGGCAACTGCGACGCCGCCACCCTGGAGGCGAAGCTGATGGTGCACCGCGCCTGGGAGGTGCGCGGCTCCGGCTACCGCGGCGAGGTCGGCGACGACGCGATCAACGCCTTCCGCGAGCTGCTGCCGGCCGCGATCGAGGCGGCCCGCCGGGCGGCCCTGCTGGACCCGGCGAACCCGGGTCCGTGGGTGGTGGTCGTGACGGCGGCGCGCGGGGCGCAGTTCACCCCGGAGCAGTTCCAGGAGGCCTGGGACGAGCTGATGAAGCGCGCCTGGTACCACTACGACGGCCACTGGCAGGCCATGCAGTACTGGTGCGAGAAGTGGTTCGGCTCCGACAAGCAGATGCTGGCCTTCGCGGAGCGCGCCATGGACGCGGCCCCGCCGGGGAGCCCGCTGGGCGGGATCTACCTGCACGCCCTCGCGGAGCTGGAGGAGCGGCGCAGCATCGCCGGCACGATCACGGCGGACAAGACCAAGTGGCGGATCGAGAACCTCGCCGCCCAGTTCCGGCAGGTCCGGCCGGACGACGAGCGGCTGCCGCAGCTACGGCACCTGCTGGCGCACTTCGCCGGCGAGGCGGACGTCTACGGGGTCGCGCTGGAGCAGTTCCGGGCGGTCGGGCCGTGGTGCGGCGCGCGGCCGTGGAGCGAGCAGGAGGATCCGGTGGCGGCCTTCGACCTGGCCCGCGCGCTGGCGGTGAAGCGGGCCAAGGCGGAGCCGCTGGCGGCCGAGCTGCGGCCGGCGAAGAACTCCGGGGCGGGGCAGGGGCTGTAGCGGCCGCGGGGAGGGGCGCTTCCCACGCGCCCCTCCCCGTTCCGGGCGGGCGGCCCGGACGGCCCGGGCAGCCCGGTCGACCTGGGACCGCCCGGGGTCAGCTCTCCGGCCCGTAGGCGCCGAAGCCGCGGCAGACCAGGCCGTCGCGGAAGGTCAGCGCCTCCGCGACGGCCACGCCGCGCTCGTTGCGGTAGTCGAGCACGATCGTGTCGACCGAGACCCGCACCGAGTCCAGGGTGAAGTGCAGGTCGGGCAGCAGCGCCAGGGCCTTGCTCCAGTACGCCCGCAGCGCGTCCTTGCCGCGCACCTCCCCCGACGGGTCCCCGAGGAAGCTGACGACCCGGGGCGAGACGAAGACGACGTCGTCGGCGTAGTGCGCGAGGACGCCCTCCAGGTCGCGGGCGTTCCACACCGCCACCCACTCCTCGGCGAACCGCTGCGCGAAAGCATGATCGATGGTCATGCCCCCATCCTCCCCGTCACGGCGCGGACGCGGGGCGGGATTCGGCGGAGCGATCGTCGGCTCGGAGCGGGGCGACTCGGAGCGCGGCGGAGCGCGGACGGCCACGGAGCAACGGGCCGCGGTGGCCGGCCCGGAGATCCCCCGCGAGAATTTTCCGGCCGGCTGTCGAAAGGCCCCGAGCCCGTTCGACGCAGGGGTGAGAGGCGGGGAGAGGCCCCGCCCGCACACCGACGAGGAGTGAGCCACCATGCCGCGTTTCCTGTCACTGATCCGCATCGACGAGCAGCAGGCCTCCGAATTCCGCTCCGACCCCGGCTTCGAGCAGCGGATGGGCGCCCTGTTCGAGGAGATCACCAAGGCCGGGGTGATGCTGGACACCGCCGGGCTGCTGCCCACCAAGGAGGGCACCCGGCTGCTCTGGGACGGCGGGAAGGTGAGCTGCACCGACGGCCCGTTCACCGAGACCAAGGAGGTCGTGGGCGGCTACGCGCTGCTCCAGTGCAAGGACAAGGCCGAGGCCGTCGAGTGGACCCGGCGCTTCCTGGAGACGCACCCGGCGCACTGGCACGTCGGCGCCGAGCTGCGCCAGATCGACGAGGGCACCGCGTCCCCGGAGGCGTGACCGACGGGGCGGTGGTTTGCCGCGGTGGGCGGCGGCTGCTCTGATGGGTGATCGTGACGGAGCGCAACGCGGGAACGGCTGAGCCGGCGCGGACGGCGGGGGCGGTGGAGACGGCCAGGACGGTCGAGACCGTCTTCAGGATCGAGTCCGCGCGGATCATCGCGGGGGTCACCCGGATCGTGCGCGACGTCGGCATCGCCGAGGAGCTGGCGCAGGACGCGCTGGTCGCCGCCCTGGAGCAGTGGCCCGAGTCGGGCGTCCCGGACCGTCCGGGCGCCTGGCTCATGGCCACCGCCAAGCACCGCGCGATCGACCTGGTCCGCCGCCGGGAGACCTACGCGCGCAAGCTCGCCGAGGTCGGGCGGGCGCTGGAGGACGTCCCGCCGCCCGAGCCGTCCGGGCCGGACGACATCGACGACGACCTGCTGCGGCTGATCTTCACCGTCTGCCACCCGGTGCTGTCGGCGCCGGCCCGGATCGCGCTCACCCTGCGGCTGCTCGGCGGGCTGACCACGGCGGAGATCGCCCGGGCCTTCCTCACCACCGAGCCGACCGTGGCCCAGCGGATCGTGCGCGCCAAGCGGACGCTGGCGCGGGCCGGGATACCGTTCGAGGTCCCGTACGGGGACGAGCGGGCGGCCCGGCTCTCCTCCGTGCTGGAGGTCGTCTACCTGGTCTTCAACGAGGGCTACTCGGCGACCGCCGGGGACGACCTGCTGCGGCCCGCGCTCTGCGAGGACGCGCTGCGGCTGGCCCGGCTGCTGGCCGCGCTGATGCCCGCGGAGCCGGAGGCGCACGGGCTGGCGGCGCTGCTGGAGTTCCAGGCCTCCCGCACGGCCACCCGCACCGGGCCGGGCGGTGAGCCCGTGCTGCTCGCCGACCAGAACCGCGCCCGCTGGGACCGGCTGCTGATCCGGCGCGGGCTCACCGCCCTGGGGCGGGCGGGCGGCGGGCCGTACTCCGTGCAGGCCGCGATCGCCGCCTGCCACGCCCGGGCCGCGCGCTACGAGGACACCGACTGGGCGACCATCGCCGCGCTCTACGGCCGGCTGATGGCGCTGACGCCGTCCCCGGTGGTGGAGCTGAACCGGGCGGTGGCGCTGTCGATGGCCGAGGGACCGGCGGTGGCGCTGGAGGTGGTGGACGCGCTGGCGGCCGAGCCGGCGCTGCACGCGTACCACCTGCTGCCCAGCGTCCGGGGCGACCTGTTGGCGCGGCTGGGGCGGGGCGCCGAGGCGCGGGCGGAGTTCGAGCGGGCGGCGGGGCTCACCCGCAACGTCCGGGAGCGGGAGCTGCTGCTCGCCAAGGCGGCGGAGGCGGCCGAGGCGGCAGCAGCCCGAGCGGACGAGGGTGGAGGGTTCGAGGGCTGAGGGTTTCCGGGGGTTCGGGGGTCAGAGGGCGTCGTCGAGCCGCAGCCGGGCGCTGACCTGGCCGAGGCCGTCGGCGAGCACGGCCAGCTGCTCCCGGGTGAGCACGTCGATGAGCAGTTCGCGGACCAGGGCGACATGGCCGGGGGCGGCCTCGCGCAGCATCTCGCTCCCCTGCTCGGTGAGCTCGGCGAAGACGCCGCGCACGTCGCTGGGACAGGAGCGGCGGCCGACCAGACCCATCTTCTCCAGCTGGGTGACCTGGTAGGTCAGCCCGCTCTTGGAGGTGACCAGGATGTCCGCCAGCTCGGTCATGCGCAACGAGCCGGCCGGGGCGGCGGAGAGGTGGACGAGGATCTCGTACTGGGTGTGGGAGAGGCCCGATTCCTCCTTGAGCTGGCGTTCCAGGCGACGGTTGAGCAGGTTGCTCGCGGTGACGAAGCTCCGCCAGGCGGCCATCTCCTCCTCGTCGAGCCACCGGGGCTCGTACGGGGAGGCGGCGGAGGGGGGCGCCGAAGGTGCGGACGAGGTGGAGGGCATGGGGTGATCGTACTCCTATTGTTCAAATTCGAACGAAGGTGTACGGTCTACCTTGTCAGGTTCAAATTTGAACTACCGACCCGTATCCAGTCGCTGAGCACCACACCCCGAGCGTCAGAGGAGAACAGTCGCCATGAGCACCGCCGCCCCCGAGCGCATGCCCGCCCTCTACCTGTCGCACGGCGCGCCGCCGCTCGCCGACGACCCGGTCTGGCCCGGTGAGCTGGCCGCCTGGTCCGCCGGCCTGCCCCGGCCCAAGGCGATCCTGATGGTCTCCGCGCACTGGGAGGAGGCCCCGCTCGCGCTCGGCGCCGTCACCACCGTGCCGCTGGTCTACGACTTCTGGGGCTTCCCCGAGCACTACTACCGCGTCCAGTACGCCGCCCCCGGCGCACCGGAGCTCGCCGAGCGCGTGCGCAAGCTGCTGCGCGCCCCCGGGACACCCGTCCAGGACATCCCGGACCGGGGCCTCGACCACGGCGCGTACGTCCCGCTGGTGGAGATGTTCCCGGAGGCGGACATCCCGGTCCTCCAGGTCTCCATGCCGACCCTGGACCCGCAGCGGCTGCTGGAGATCGGCCGCCGGCTCGCCCCGCTGCGCGACGAGGGCGTGCTGATCGTCGGCAGCGGCTTCTTCACCCACAACCTGCGGGCGCTCAGCCGCGACGGCCGGGTCACCTCGGTGATGGCCGAGTTCGACGACTGGGGCCGGCGCGCGCTGGAGGCCCAGGACCTCGACGCGCTGCTCGACTTCGAGCAGAAGGCCCCGGCCGGGCGGCTCGCCCACCCGCGCACCGAGCACTTCGCCCCGCTGTTCGTCACGCTCGGCGCGGCGGAGGACGAACTGGCGGGCCAGCGCACGGTGATCGACGGGTTCTGGATGGGCCTGGCGAAGCGCTCGATCCAGCTCGGCTGACGGCCCGGCCCGCCCGACGGCCTGCCCGACGGTCGACCGCGCCGGCCGGCGAATGCCGGCCGGAGCGCGCCGGTCAGAGCGCGCCGCAGGTGAAGCGCTCGCCGATGTGCTCGGGCTGCTCGATCTCGTCGACCAGCGCCACCGCGTAGTCCGGCACCGAGATCCGGCTCTCCCCCGCCGCGTCGGTGAGCAGTTGCTCCAGCGCGGTGCGGTAGCGGCCGGTGCGCTCCCCCGGGCCGATCCGGGCGGCCGGACTGAGCACCGTCCAGCGCACGTCCGAAACCGTCCGGAAGTACTCCAGCGCGTCGCCGTGCGCGTGCATGATCTCCAGCACCGCCTCCGGCAGGCCCGGGGCGTCCCAGACCCGGGTGCCGGGCGCGGTCTCCAGGCTGCCCGCGCCGCCGACCGAGATCAGCCTGGGCGCCTCGCCGCCGAGCCGGCGCAGCCCCTCGACCAGCGCCCGGGCGGCCGGTTCGATCAACGCCCGGTGGCCCGGGCCGTCGCCGCCGCCGACCGCGCTCACCAGGGCGTCCCGTCCGGCCGCGACCCGGGTCACGTCCGCCGGGTCCAGCACGTCGCCGCGCTCGACGGACACCTCCGCCGGGTAGCGCGCGGTGTCGAAGCGGGACGGGGTGCGGACGACCGCCGTCACCCGGTGGCCGCGCGCGGCGGCCTCCGCGACGACGGCGCTGCCGATGGTGCCGTTGGCGCCGAACACGGCGATGCTGGCCATGGGGGTACCTACCTGTTCTCCGGGGGGCGGCGGGAAGGCGGCCGGGTGGGGATCCGGAGCCAGCAGTAGCACCCGGGGCGGGCGGGCCCCTGGCGGACACGCGGGAACGGGTGAGACGGTGGGCCGATGACTGATCGTCCGTTGAACGGTGATGACGTCCGGGCGGCGCTCGGCGAGCTGACGGCCGTCCTGGGGCCCGCCGCCGAGGCCGGCGGCGCCCACTGGGAGGCGCCCGCCGGACTGCTGGAGTGGAGCTGCTGGGAGACCGCCGCCCACATCGCGCACGACCTGCTCGCCTACGCCGGCCAGCTCGCCGCCCGGCCCGCCGACCGCTATCTGCCGATGGACCTGACGGTGCGCCCGGAGGCCGGGCCGGCCGAGGTGCTCACCGTGGTCACGGCCTGCGCGCAGCTGCTGGCCACCGCCCTGGACGCGGCCCCGCCCACCCTGCGGGCGTACCACCACGGGCCGTGCGACCCGGCCGGCTTCGCCGCGATGGGCGTCACCGAGACCCTGCTGCACACCCATGACATCGCCCTCGGGCTCGGCCTGGAGTGGCGGCCCCCGCAGCGGCTCGCCACGGCCGTACTGGCCCGGCTCTTCCCCGACGCGCCCGCCGGGGATCCGGTGGACGTGCTGCTTTGGTGCACCGGCCGCGGGGAGCTCGACGGCCGCCCGCGCCGGACCTCGTGGAGCTGGCGGGCGGCCGTCGAGTAGAACGCGGGGTCAGCCGGTCGCGGCCTCGGTGGCGATCCGCTCGGCGGCACTGCGCTCGACGCAGAACTCGTTTCCCTCGAGGTCGGTGAGGGTCGCCCAGCCCTTGCCGTCCGGGGTGCGGTGGTCCTCGAACAGCGTCGCACCCAGGGCGAGGAGGCGCTCCACCTCCTCGTCCCGGGTGCGGTCCTGCGGCTGGACGTCCAGGTGGACGCGGTTCTTGACGGACTTGCCGTCGGGCACCCGGATGAAGAGCAACGAGGCGCCCGCCGACTCGACCACGGCCTCCGGGTCACCGGGGTTGTCGTCCGCACCCAGGGTGCCGTCCAGGACCTCCGCCCAGAACCGGGCCAGGGCGTAGGGGTCGGCGCAATCGATCGTCACATGTCTCACCAAAGAAGCCATGGGGGCCACTCTGGCTCGGATCACGACGGCGGTCCAGTCCTTATCCGGCGGGCCTGCTGTGCCAGTGGCCGTCGAGCGGGTACTGCGGCGGGGCGGCCGGTACGAGGGCCTCGAACGGGTAGCCGGCCTTCTCGGCGACCCGGCAGGACGCGGCGTTGTCCCCCTCGTGGAAGAGGTCCAGCCGGACCAGCCCGTCGGCGGCGAAGGTCTCCCACGCCCAGCCCGTGAGCGCCGCCAGCGCGCGCGGGGCCACGCCCCGGCCGCGCGCGGCGGCGGCCGTCCAGTAGCCCACCTCGGATCCGGCGCTGCCCGGCGCGCCGCGCTTGAGCACGACGTTGCCGATCAGCACGCCCCGCTCCAGGACGGCGAAGGAGTAGCGGCTGCCCTCGGCGCGGCCGCGGTCCTGGGTCTCCAGCCAGCCGGCGGCCTCGTCGAGGTCGGTCACCTGGTTGCGGATGTAGCGGCGCAGCGTCGGGTCGCGGTGGATGTCGAGCAGGGCGGGCGCGTCCTCCGGCAGGAAGGGGCGCAGCAGCAGTCCCTCGGCGCGCGGCGCGGCGGCGGCGAGCGCGTTCGTCACCGCAGGCCCTCCCAGCCCCAGCGCGGGGTGGGTCCCGGTTCGCCGAGGTCGGTGCCGGCCGGGGAGGCGGAGACGTCCTCGGCGATCCTGGTGCCCCAGTCGAAGTACTCCAGGACGCGGCGGCGCAGCAGCTCGTCCTCGGGCAGCTCCGCGTTCACCGCCTCGGCCATCAGCTCCATCCAGCGCAGCCGCTGCTCCTCGGTGATGGCGAGGCCGAGGTGGGCGCGGAGCAGTTCCCGGTGGCCGCCGAGGTCGGTGGTGAAGCGGTCCGGGCCGCCGAACACCTCGGCCAGCCAGACGGCGACGTGCTCGATGTGGGTGGGTGTGAACCGGGCGAAGACCGGCGCGAGCAGCGGATCGGCGAGCACGCCCTCGTAGAAGGTGCTGCTCAGCCTCCGCAGGGCGTCCAGGCCCCCGATCGCGTCGTACAGGCTGTCGGAGCGGTGGTCGGTCATCGGTGCGTCTCTCCCCCGTGGACGGTTCTTCTCCCACCCTTCCTAGCAGCGGAACGCCGACGGGCCAACCGGAGGCGGCTCCTCCGATCCGGGGCGGCGCTTGACCTTGACGCTGGCGGCAGGGTCGGAGGGTGGCGGGCATGAGCGACACGAAGCGGATGAACGAGTCGGTGGGGCAGGGGCTCCGGGTGGTGGTGGTCACCGGGGCGGGGACCGGGATCGGGCGGGCCACGGCGCAGGCCTTCGCCGACCAGGGGGCGGGGGTGCGGGTGCTGGCCGTCGGACGCCGGGCGGAGCCGCTGGCGGGGACGGCGGAGCGGGCGCCGGAGCGGATCGTGCCGGTGGTCGCGGACGTCACCGCGCCGGACGGGCCGGAGCTGATCGTCCGGGAGGCGCTGGAGCGGTTCGGGCGGCTGGACGTCCTGGTCAACAACGCGGGGATCGCCCCGCACGCGACGCTCGGCGGCTACACCCGGGAGGGCGTCGGCGCGCTGCTGGCGACCAATCTGACGGCTCCCGTCCTGCTCGCCCAGGCCGCGCTGCCCGCGCTCACCGCGAGCCGGGGCGTGATCGTCAACGTCAGCACCGCCGTCGGACAGCGCGGCTGGCCGACGAACTCGGCCTACGCGGCGAGCAAGGCCGCGGTGGACTCGCTGACCCGCAGCTGGGCGGTGGAGCTGGCACCGCTCGGCATCCGGGTGGTGGCGGTGGCCCCGGGCGCGATCGGGACGCCGATCGCCGCGCATGCCGGGATCGGCCCCGAACGGCGGGCGGCGCTGCGGGCGTGGCAGCTGGCGCACACCCCGCTCGGCCGGATCGGCGAGGCGGCCGAGGTGGCCTGGGCCGTCGCCCAACTGGCTTCGCCGCAGGCCTCCTTCGTGACCGGAGTAGTCTTGCCGGTGGACGGGGGCGCCGTGGTGAGCTGAGCACAGCAGGCGGCCGGCCGGGACGGATCGGGGGGCGGCGCGGGTGCGGATCGGCGAGCTGGCGCGGGCGACGGGGACGACCGCCCGGGCGCTGCGGCACTACGAGCAGGCCGGGCTGATCGGCTCCGGGCGCGCGCCCAACGGGTACCGGGTGTACGACGAGGCGGCGGTGGTGCGGGTGCGCAACATCCGCGCGCTGCTGGAGGCCGGGTTCACCCTGGAGGACGTCCGGCCGTTCCTGGGGTGCCTGGACCGCGACACGCTGGGGCCGCCGTCGGCCGGCGCGCTACGGATCGCCCGGGAGCGGCTGGCGGTGCTGGAGCGCCGGATCGCCGCCCAGACCGAGGCCCGGGACCGGCTGGCGGCGGCGATCACCGCCGCGGAGGCCACCGCGTCCCGGGCGTGAGACCCGGCTGCGGGACCCGGACGGGTGACACCCCCGATCGGGGGTGTGCAGGGCGAGGCGGGCGGAGGACAGTGGGCCCCATGCAGATTCCACTCTCCGTGATGGACTTCCTCGACCGGGCCGAGCTGGTCTACGGCGACCGGGTCGGCATCGTCGACGAGCCGGTGCAACCCGCCGAACCCTGGACGGATCTGACGTACCGTCGGATCGCCCGACTGGCGCGGGCGCAGGCGGCCGGTCTCGACCGGCTCGGCGTCGGCCCCGGCAAGCGGGTGGCGATCGTGTCGCACAACTCGGCGCGACTGCTGACCTCGCTGTTCGGCGTGAGCGGGCACGGCCGGGTGCTGGTGCCGGTGAACTTCCGCCTCAAGGCGGAGGAGGTGTCGTACATCGTCGAGCAGAGCGGCGCCTCGGTGCTGCTGGTCGACCCGGAGCTGGCCAAGCCGCTGGCCGGGGTGGTCGCCGAGCACAAGTTCGTGATCGGCACGGACAGCGACGCGCTGCTGTACGACTTCGGGAACGCGCCGCGCCGTTACGCGATCGACGAGAACGCCACCGCGACCATCAACTACACCAGCGGAACCACCGCCCGCCCCAAGGGCGTTCAGCTCACCCACCGCAACGTCTGGCTGAACGCGACGCTGATGGCCCTGCACTTCGGGGCGAGCGACCGGGACGTCTACCTGCACACCCTGCCGATGTTCCACGCCAACGGCTGGGGCCTGCCGTTCTCGCTCACCGGGCTGGGCGCGCAGCACGTGGTGCTGCGGAAGGTGGACGGCGCCGAGATCCTGCGCCGGGTCGAGCGGCACGGGGTGACCTTCCTGTGCGGCGCGCCCGCGGTGGTGCAGATGGTGCTGGACGCGGCGGCCGAGTGGGACGGCCCGGTGCCCGGCCGGGACCGGGTGCGGATGGTGGTGGCCGGCGCGCCGCCGCCGACCTCGGTGGTGCAGCGCATGGAGTCCGAGCTCGGCTGGGAGTTCATGCAGATCTACGGCCTGACCGAGACCTCGCCGGTGGTGACGGTCAACCGCACCCGCGCCGAGTGGGACGAACTGCCCGCCGAGCGGCGGGCGGAGAAGCTGGTGCAGGCGGGCGCCCCGGCGATCGGCAACCAGGTGCGGGTGGACGAGCAGGGCGAGGTGCTGATCCGCTCCAACGTCGTGCTGGACGGCTACTGGCAGCAGCCGGAGGCCACCGCGGAGGCGCTGCGGGACGGCTGGTTCCACACCGGCGACGGCGGCGTCCTGGAGGACGGCTACCTGACCATCTCGGACCGCAAGAAGGACGTCATCATCAGCGGCGGGGAGAACGTCTCCTCGATCGAGGTGGAGGACTGCCTGTACGACCACCCGGCGGTGGCCGAGGTCGCGGTGATCGGCGTGCCGGACGCCAAGTGGGGCGAGACGGTCAAGGCGCTGGTGGTGCTGAAGCCGGGTGCGGAGCTCACCGAGGCGGACCTCATCGCGCACTGCAAGCAGCGGCTGGCCGGCTACAAGTCGCCCACCTCGGTGGAGTTCCGGGACGCACTGCCGCGCACCACCACCGGGAAGCTGCAGAAGTTCCGGCTCCGCGAGCCCTACTGGTCGGGGCGGGAGCGGAAGGTCAACTGAAACGCCTGGTACGGGGGTTCAGTCGAGCAGGCCGGACTCCCGGGCCGTGACGGCGAGTTCGGTGCGGTTGCGGACGCCGAGCTTGTGCATCGCGCTCTTCAGGTAGCCGGTCACCGTGTTGCAGGTGAGGCCGAGCTGGGCGGCGATCTCCGGGTTGGTCCGGCCGGTCGCCGCCCAGCGGAGCACTTCGTGCTCGCGCCGGGTGAGCGGGGCGGGCGGGGTGCACGGAGGTCTTCGCGCACCGGTGGGGCCCACCGCGGGCTCCCCCGTCCCGCGCCAGGCGTCGGCCCCGGCCAGGGCCCGGGTGGCGGCCTCGGCGAGCCTGGCCACGGCGGCGATCCGGACGTCCCCGAACGGGACCACCGCGCGCAGCGAGGCGTACACCACGCCGTGCACCGCGCCGCCGTGCAGCAGCGGCACGGTGAGCATCGCGTAGAGGTCCTCGGCGATGACCGCGGCGTCGTAGTGGTGCGAGATGGTGGTGTCGGCGCGGTAGTCGGGCGCCCAGCTCGGCGCCCGTTCGGCCAGCGCCCGGCCGCCGAGACCGGTGCCGGCCGGCACCGGGAGGTCGTGCAGCAGCTCGGCCCGGGTGCCGGCCCAGTGCCGCAGCACCATGCCCTCGCCCCCGGCCGCCGCCACGCCCGGCTCGGGCACGCCGACCAGGCCGACGTCGGCGCCGCAGTCGGCGACCACCCGGCGGGCGAGGTCGCCGAGCACGGCGTCCCTGACCAGCTCGGCGGCCCGGTCGGCGAGGTCGTCCGGGGCCTCGGCACCGCGCTTCGGCGCGGTCGGGGCGGTCGTCATCGCGCGATTGTCACACGAGGTCGCGGCGCTGGGGAGGGGTCGCGAGCGGGTTCGGTGTGCGTGTCCCGGGGAGTTGTGCGGAGTTCCGGGTGGAGGCGCACGCGGCGGCGTAGGGTGCGGGCGCGAGGTTACCGGCGGGTCACCACGCGGACCACTGCGGACCGCCGGGGTTTCCGATGTTTCCCAGGTTTCCGAGCATGACGAAGGGGAGATCCATGGTGGATCCCAAGGTTCCCGGGGGCTCGTCCGTGCCGGCCGGGCTGCCGGCCGACCTGCGGGCCGAGAGCGAGGCGCTGGACGGGCTCGTCGCCGGGCTGGAGCCGGACGGCTGGGCCCTGGACACGCCCGCGCCGGGGTGGACGGTGGCGCACCAGATCGCCCACCTGGCCTGGACGGACGACTGGTCGGAGCTGGCCGCCCGCGATCCGGAGGCCTTCGTCACGGAGTCCCGCCGGGTGTTCGGCGGCCTGGTGGCGGCCGGCACCGACCCGGTGGAGGACGGCGCGGCGCGCGGCGCGGCCGAGGAGCCGGGCGCGCTGCTGGCCCGCTGGCGGGCCGGCCGGGAGCGGCTCGCGGACGCGCTGGCGGCGGTGCCGCCCGGCGCCCGGCTGCCCTGGCTGGGCCCGCCGATGAAGGCCGCGTCGATGGCCACCGCGCGGCTGATGGAGACCTGGGCGCACGGGCAGGACGTGGCGGACGCGCTCGGCGCCGTCCGGGAGCCGACGGCGCGGCTGCGGCACGTCGCGCACCTGGGGGTGCGGACCCTGGGGTTCGCGTTCACGGTGCACGGGCAGCCCGCTCCGCAGGCCCCGGTACGGGTGGAGCTGACCGCCCCGGACGGCGGGTCGTGGACGTGGGGGCCGGCCGACGCGGCGGACCGGGTGACCGGCCCGGCCCTGGACTTCTGCCTGCTCGTCACCCGGCGCCGGCACCGGGACGACCTCGGACTGACCGCCGTCGGCGAGGTGGCGACGGCGTGGCTGCCGATCGCCCAGGCCTTCGCGGGCCCGCCGGGGGCGGGCCGGGAGGCGAGGTCGTCCCGCTAGCCCGGCGGGGCCGTCGCGCGAGGCGTACCGGCCGCGGAGGATGGCTCCCTGTCGCCAACCTCCGCGGCCGGTACGCCGGTCACCGGGTCGGCCGCGAGCCGGACCGCGGCCGGAGGCCGGGGCGCGGCTTCGTCCGCACGGTGGCGGCATGAGCGTCGACCCGGCCGGGCGGACCGACCGGGCGGCTCAGCAGACGGCCGGCACCGTGACCGTGGCGCTCGCCACCGGCTGACCCATCCTGGTGGTGATGAAGCTCGCGATGATGCCCTCGCCGCACGGGACGGTGCTCACGATCGGACCGACCGTGATCCCCTTGGACCCCACGACGGCGCCGAGGCTCTCGCGGTCCAGGCTGTGGCCGGCGGTGGTGCCGAGATCCAGTACGAACGAGGCCATCTGCGGGGGGCCGCCGGCCGATCCCACCCAGCCGGTGGCGGACGCGACGCGGCCGTTGAGCGTCAGGCAGACCTGGGTCCCGATGCCGTAGCCGCAGGTGGTCGTCGACGAGATCGTGGTCGTGCCCGAGGGAAGGGCGGTGGCCTGGGTGGCGCCCGCGACGCCGAGCCCGGACAGCGCGGCACCGACCGCGAGGATCGCAACGAAACGCTTCATCGGAGTTCTCTCCTTCGAGGACAGGAGGTGCTGGAAGGTTGTGCCATGTCACGCTTCACATGGCAGATGCTTCCACGCACTCCGGCCGGTATTCCCGACCGGACCGAAATCCCTTCAGGCGCACCGGAATTGACCCCTCGATGGCGCGAATCCATACGGCGGGCGCGACAGGCGCCCAGGACGATCCGGTGACTCGACCGATTCAGCCGACTATTCGTCAAATAGTCCAGGTTGTCCGGCAAACCACACGTTTCAGCGATATACAGGATTCGTCGGCGCATGATGGACTTCGGACATGACGCGGATGAACCACGCGATCCGGGCGATCTGCGGATCGTCGAGCTGAACGACCGGCCCGGCACGGACTCCGGCGCGGCGCAGGCACCCCCCACGACTGCGCCGCGCCGGCCACTTCCCGCCGTCGCGCAGGAGCAGCAGCCCGCGATCCCGCGCCAGGGCGCCCGCCGTCCCGTCACAGCCCGATCCGCAGCGGGGTGAGCCGGGTGGCGACCAGATTGGTGGCACCCCGGTCCCGTTCGACGTGCCCGTGCACCAGCAGCCCGGCCCGGTCCAGGGCGGTGCGGCGCTGGGACTCCCAGACCGGCCGGCCGCAGATCACGTTGATCAGCCCGGTCTCGTCCTCCAGGCTGAGGAAGAGCACCCCGCCCGCCGTCGGCGGCCGCTGCCGGTGGGTGACCAGGCCGCCGACCACCACCGCCGTCCCCGGCGGCACGTCCGGGAGTTCGGCGGCCGAGAGCGCGCCGCCGCGCTCCAGGTGGGCGCGCAGGTGCTGGAGCGGGTGGCTGGTCGCGGACGTCCCGGTGGCCCAGAGGTCGGCGATGGTCTCCTCGACCGGGGTCATCGCGGGCAGCTCCGGCGCCTCGGTACCGGGCGTGGTGCCCGGGATGAGGTCCGCCGAGACGCCCGCGAACGCGCCCGCCGCCCAGAGCGCCTGCCGCCGGCCGAGCCCGAAGCAGCCGAACGCGCCCGCCGCGGCCAGCGCCTCCAGACCGGCCGCGGGCAGTTCGGTGCGGCGGGCGAAGTCCTCCAGGTCCGCGTACGGCTGCCCGGCCGCGACGGCCTCGGCCTGCGCGGCGCCGATGCCGCGCACGGTGTCCAGGCCGAGCCGGATCGCGGGCTGCGGCTTCCCCGCGGTCAGCGGCGGCCTGGGCGTCGGCCCCCGGTACGGCTCCAGGGTGGGCCCGGCGCCGCTGGCGTTGACGTCCACCCCGCGCACCCGCACACCGTGCCGCCGGGCGTCCGAGATCAGGCTGAGCGGCGAGTAGAAGCCCATCGGCTGGTTGGCCAGCAGGGCGCAGGTGAAGGCCGCCGGGTAGTGGTACTTGAGCCAGGCGCTGGCGTACACCAGGTAGGCGAAGCTGATCGCGTGGCTCTCCGGGAAGCCGTAGTTGGAGAAGGCCTCGATCTTGGTGTAGACGTCCTGCGCCACCTCCTCCGGGATGCCGCGCTCGGCCATGCCGCCGAGCAGCCGCTCGCGCAGCCGGGCGACCCGCTCGTGCGAGCGCTTGGCGCCCATCGCCTGGCGCAGCCGGTCCGCCTCGGCCGGGGTGAACCCCGCGCAGTCGATGGCGAGTTGCATCATCTGCTCCTGGAACAGCGGCACCCCGAGGGTCTTGCCGAGGGCGTTCTCCATCAGCGGGTGCGGGCAGCCGGCCGGCTCCACCCCGGCGCGGCGCCGCAGGTACGGGTGGACGGAGCCGCCCTGGATCGGGCCGGGCCGGATCAGCGCGACCTCGACGACCAGGTCGTAGAAGTGGTCCGGCTTGAGCCGTGGCAGGGTGGCCATCTGGGCGCGCGACTCGACCTGGAAGACGCCGACGGTGTCGGCCCGCCGCAGCATCGCGTACACGCCCGCGTCGTCGTCCGGGATGGTCGCCAGGTCGTAGCGCTCGCCGTGGTGCCGGGCGACCAGGTCGCAGGTGTCGTGCAGCGCGGCGAGCATGCCGAGGCCGAGCAGGTCGATCTTGACCAGCCCGGCGCCGGCCACCGACTCCTTGTCCCACTGCAGCACGGAGCGCCCCGGCATCCGGGCCCACTCGGTCGGGCAGATCCCGGCGATCGGCTCCCGGGTGAGCACCATGCCGCCCGAGTGGATGCCCAGGTGGCGCGGCAGGCCGTGGAGCTGTCCGGCGAGCGCGAGCACGTCGGCGGGGACGACGGCGTCCGCGCCGGGCGGCGAGCGGAAGTCGGCCTGCCGGCTGAACGCGTCCACCTGTCCCTGCGGATAGCCGAGCACCCGGGCGGCGTCGCGCAGGGCCAGCCGGGGCCGGTAGGTGATCACATTGGCGACCTGGGCGGCGTGCTCGCGCCCGTACCGGCGGTAGACGTACTGGATGACCTCCTCGCGGCGGCGGTTCTCGATGTCCAGGTCGATGTCCGGCGGCCCGTCGCGGGCGGTGGAGAGGAAGCGCTCGAAGAGCAGCTTGTAGTGCACCGGGTCGACGGCGGTGATCCCGAGCGCGAAGCAGACCGCGGAGTTGGCCGCCGAGCCGCGGCCCTGGCACCAGATGGACTCCCGGCGGCAGAAGTCGACGATGTCGTGGACGATCAGGAAGTAGCCGGCCAGGTCGAGTTCCTCGATGACGTCCAGCTCGCGGGCGAGCTGGCGGCGGGCCGGGCCGTTGCCGGGCCCGAACCGGGCCGGGCCGCCCTCGGCGACCAGTTCGCGCAGATGGCTGATCTCGGTGTGGCCGGGCGGGACGGGGTAGCCCGGCAGCTCCGGGTCCAGGGCGGCGAAGTCGAAGGCGCAGGCCCGGGCGAGGTCCACGGTGGCCTCGCGGACGCCCGGGAAGCGGGCCAGCCGGGCCGCCATCTCGCGGCCGGAGCGCAGGTGGGCGGTGCCGGCGGCGTGGGTCCAGCCCACCGCCTCGGCGAGGGTGCGGCGGTCGTGCAGGGCGGCCAGGCTCTGGGCGAGGCGGCCCTCGGCGGGGCTCGCGTGGTGGGTGTTGGTGGAGGCGACGGTGGTCAGACGCAGCCGGGCGGCGAGCGCGGCGAGGGCGTCGTTGCGCAGGTCGTCGCCGGGGAGCCACTGGTCGATCAGCTCCACGTGGACGTTCTCGCGGCCGAACGCCTCGCTGAGGGTGCGGAGTTGGTGCTCGGGGTCGGCGGCTGGGCCGGTGCCGGGGACACCCGCGGCGGCGGCCAGGGCGGCGGGCACCCGGCCGAGGCGGCAGCCGGTGAGCACCGCCCAGTGGCCGTCGTGCGCGCCGGCGAGGGCCTCGAAGTCGTAGACCGGATTCCCCTTGGCGCCGCCCGCGAGCTGGGCCGCGCCGATGACGGCGGAGAGGCGGCGGTAGCCCTCCGGGTCGCGGGCCAGTACCAGCAGGTGCTCGACGCCTCCCCGCTCATGACGGAGTGTCAGTTCGGCTCCGAAGACGGTGGACACGCCCGTGCCGCGGGCCGCCTCGGCGAACCGGACCGCGCCGTAGAGGCCGTCGTGGTCGGTGAGCGCCAGGGCCTCGACGCCCAGCCGGGCCGCCTCGGCGACCAGCGCCTCGGGGTCGCTGGCGCCGTCGAGGAAGCTGAAGGCGGAGTGGACGTGCAGCTCCGCCCAGGGCGGTCCGGCGGGCCGCTGCCCTGCGGGGCGCCCGGCGGGCCCGTCCGGTCCGTCCGGTCCGTCCGGTCCGTCGCCGGGGCCCGGGCGCAGCGGGACGACGTCGCCACTGCCGCTGCTGGACAGGCGCCGGTGCAGTTCGCTCCAGGGGAGGGAGGGATGACTGGTGAATCCCATCGGGGTGGTGCCTTCGGTCTCTCGCTGGTCTCCTACCCCCCTCGGTCCTGCCGGCCGTCAGTCGTATCCGGCCTCCACGAACCAGGCACCCCCCTCCACCGTGAGCAGCAGCGCCCGCCCGTCCGCCACCGTCACCTGGAACCGGGCCCGGCGGCGGGCGCGCGCCTGGTCCCACCAGTACTCGACCGCCGGCCAGGGACCGGTCCAGCCGTCCACCGCCAGTTCCCGCCCGCGCACCGCCACGGTGGACGGCCGGGCCGACACCCCCGCCCGGCCGTCCACCGTCACCGGCCGCCCGTCCGCGTCCAGCACCGCCGCAGGCACCGGGACGCGGTGCACCACGGCCGGCCAGACGTCCCGCAACCCGCCGACCCGCCCCGGCCAGGGCGCGTCGGCGGGCGCCGCCGGGTCGTACGGCTCGCCCCACGGCACCCGGACCACCTGGTCCTCCGGCCCCCGGCCGCCGGCCGGCTCGATCCGGCGCAGCCCGGCGTGCCCGAGCACCGCCTGCACCCGGGCCACCGCGCGCTCCACCCGGTCGTCCGCCACCGCCTGCCCCCAGAGGGCGAGTTGACGGCCCTGGTCGGGGGTGAGGTCGTCGGGGACCAGGCGCAGCGCGGTGAACCCGCCCGGCTCGGGGTCGTGCGGTCCCCCGGCTCCGCCGCTCCGGTCGAAGGTGCCGGTGCCCTGCCAGGCCTGGAGCTGCCAGCGGACGCGTTCGGCGAGCGCCGTCGCCGAGAGCCGGCCCTCGTGCCGCCAGAGCCGCGCGACCGTCCGGCCGTCGGCGCACTCCACCTCCACGGCGACCCGCTGACAGGTCAGCCCCGCCCCGGCGAGCCGCTGGTGCAGCCACTCGGCCAGGGTGCGGGCGACGAACACCAGCGGCTCGGCGAGCGGCTCGGGCGGGTCGAAGCGCTGCTCGACGGAGAGGTCCGGCCCCTCGGTGCGCGGCACCAGCGGGCGCGGCTGGAGACCCCGGGCCAGCCGGTGCGCCACCGCGCCGGCCGGGCCGAAGCGGTCGGCCACCGACTCGGCGGGCAGCGCGGCGAACGCCCCGACCGTGGGCAGGCCCAGCCGGTCCAGCAGTTCGGCCAGCTCGGCGTCGCCGAGCGCGGCCACCGGGTAGGGCGCGAGGAACTCCGCCGTCCGCCCGGCGGGGACCAGCACCCCGGCGCGGGCGGCGAGCACGGCGGCGAACAGGCCGTCGGCCACGCCGACCTGGCCCAGCGGCGGCGGCGCGGCGGCCGGGGACGCGGCCCCGGGGCCGGGGGCCGGCGGGTAGGCGGGCGGGCGGGCGAAGCCGCCCCGGGCGCCGTCCCGGGCGGCGGGCGCGGCGGCGAACAGCTCGTCCACCCCGGCGGTGCGGCGCCGGGCGGCGGGCCGTTCGGCATCGGCGGGGTGCAGCGGGACGACCTCGGCCAGGCCCGCGCCGCTCCCGGTCCCGGTTCCGGTGCTCCCGGTGCCACTCTCGGCGTTCCCGTCGCCGCCATGGCTCCGGGGCCGCTCCGCGTCCGCCGCGTCCGCCGGGTGCGCCTGAGCGGCCTCGGCCTCGGCCGACACCGCCAGGGCGGCCGTGACCGCCCCCTGGACCTTCGCCGCCAGGGCCTCCTCCCCGCCGAAGTAGCGGGCCGGCCCCTTCACCGGGATCGCGCACAGCCCCGGACGCAGCACCTCCACCCGGGGGGTGAACGCCTCCACCGCCGCGACCACCGGTTCGAACCGCCGGACCTCCGCCTCCGGGTCGCGGTCGCGCAGCTCCAGCGCCGGGCAGAGCCGCTGGGCCAGCTTGAGCCGCTGCCCCTGCCGCACCCCGGCCGCCCGGGCCGCCGTCGAGCAGGCCAGCACCCGGCCGCCCTCGACCACCGCCACCGGGACGTCCCGCTCCTCGCCCTCCCGCCCCTCCGCCGGGCGTTCGACGGCCACCACCGGCCAGTCCGGACACCACACCACCAGCACCCGGGGGGTGACCGCGCCACCCGCCCCGGTGAACCCGGTAACCTCGCCGCCGGTCATCTCACACCACCGCCATGCGGTCGAGGCCCGCCCCGGCCCCCGACACCGCGTCCTCCCCCACCGCGTCCACGTCCACCGTCCCGGTGCCGACCGTCTCCTCCACGGTCCGCACCGCGCCGTGCGCGTCCGGCAGCCAGAGCCGGGCCGTCCGCCCGCGCCCCGCCGATCCGCGCCCCTCGGCCACCACCTCCACCTGCCGTCCGGTGAGCTGCCCGTGCCCGTCCCCCAGCCCGAACCAGCGCCCGGAGCGCACGCCCAGCCGCAGCCCGGCCCCCGGCCACGGCCCGGCCACCAGCAGCACGCAGCCGCTGCGCCGCAGCACGGCGGCCAGCCGGGCGGCCAGGTTCGGCGGGACCGGGCCGTCCGGGCGCAGCATGATCAGTTCGACGGCGCCGGCCAGGACGGAGACCACCTCGGCCCAGTGCGGTCCGGGGTCGTCGGCCACCAGCAGCCGCCGCAGGTCGAGCCCGTACCCGGCGGCCGCGGCCAGCCCGAGGTCCGGCAGCCCGACCGCCGCGGCCCAGCCGCCCTCGGTCTCCCGCACCCCGGCGGCCAGCGCCAGCAGCAGCCCGGCGTCCCCGCCCGCCACCGACACCGCCGCGCCCCGCCGCAGCCCGCCCTCCGGCAGCAGCCCGCTCAGCGCGGGCACCACCGGCAGCAGCCCCCGCGCGGGGGCAGCGGTCGACGCCACCGGTCGGAGCGCGGGCTTCCGCTCGACGGTAGATTCGAAAACAGATTCGAAAACGGGCACACCCCCAGGATCGAACATCCGTTCGTAAAGATTCAAGTCCGAATCGTCCGCTTCCGTGCTGTCACTCTCCGTGTTCGACCGGAGAGGCGCGTCCGCATGCGCGCCGGACCGCGGCGACACCGGCGGCCCACCCCCGTCCGGGCGGAGACCGCCACGACCTGATGTCGCGTCACCGTCCCGCTGCGACACAGGGTGTCGATAGTCCGTTGAACGGAGTGTTGGCGCCAAGGGCGGGGGTTTCAGTGCCCACGCCAAGCCGTCGTTTATTGCCGGCTGGCAGGGTCTGCCGGTGCGACCGAGGGCCCGTCCGGCCCCGGCGGCGGTCGCGACGAGGAAACGAGGTCGAGGAGAATCATGCGTGGCACCACGCTCGGTGACCGCTACCGTCTGGACGAGTGGCTCGGCGGCGGCTCGATGGGCGATGTCTGGCTCGCCCGGGACCAGGTGCTCGACCGCCGCGTCGCCGTCAAGGTCCTGAAACCCGCGCTGCTGGACGAGCCCGGCTTCGCCGAGCGGTTCCACGACGAGGCCCGGGTGATGGCCAGGGTGCAGCACCCCGGCATCGTCGGCGTGTACGACTTCGGGCCCGGCCGCACCACCGACGACGTCCCCTCCTGGGGCGCGCCGCAGACCCCCGCCGCCCACCCGGTCGCCTACCTGGTCATGGAACTGATCGAGGGCGATCCGCTGAGCGCCGTCCTGGAACGGCGGGGCCCGCTGACCGTCCCGGAGTCCCTCGGCCTGGCCATGGAGGTGCTGGCCGCCCTCCAGGCCGCCCACGAGGCCGGGATCGTCCACCGGGACGTCAAGCCGGCCAACCTGATGATCCGCGGCGACGGCCAGGTCGTCGTCACCGACTTCGGCATCGCCCGCCCCGGCTGCGACCCCCGGCTCACCGTGCCCGGGATGGTGCTCGGCACCGCCGCCTACCAGGCGCCCGAACAGGCCTCCACCGGCACGGTCACCGCCTCGGCGGACCTGTACGCGCTCGGGGTCGTGCTCTACGAATGCCTGTCCGGACGGCTGCCGTTCGAGGGCGAGACCGCCCTGGAGCTGATCCTCAAGCACCTGACCGACCCCGTGCCGCCGCTGCCGGACGACGTCCCCGCCCCGGTCCGGGCCCTGGTCGAACGGGCCCTGGCGAAGGACCCGGCCCTGCGCTGGCCGGACGCCGCCGCCATGGGCGCGGCCGTCGTGGCGGCCCTCGCCGGCGAGTCGGCCGAAGGCCCGGCGGGCGGGCCGTCCTGGGCGGCGGTGGTCCGCTCGACCGGTGCGCTGGCGGCGCTCCGGTCCACCGGATCGGCGGCACGGCCGGTGGTCGTGACAGGGGGCGGGGGCGGGGCCGCCGCTCCGTCGCCGCGGCGCGCGGGCAGGTGGCGGGCGGCGCTGTTCGGCAGCCGGCGCCGGACCCTGCTCGTGGCGGGCGCGACCGCGCTCTGCTGCGTCGCCACCGCCACCGCGGCCCTCGTGCTGCACCGGCCCGGTGAGCCGGTCCGGTCCCGGACGGCCGACGTGGCGGTGGCGGGCGTACCGCTGACGGCCCCCGTCGGTCTGCTCCCCGAGGCGGGCGCACCGTCCCCCTCCCCCGACGCGCCGACCCCGTCCGGGGCCCCCTCGCCGACCGGGCCGGTGGTCCCGGGCGCGCCACTCCCCGGCGGCGGGACCGTCGGCGGCGGGGAGATACCGGGCGGCGGGACGGTGGGCGGCGGAGGTGCCCCGGGCGGTCCGACCGGCCGGGACGGCGCGGCATCGGGCTTCCCCGCGAACCCTCCCGCCGCGGCGCCCGCCCCCGGGGGCGCGGACACCCCCGCCGGTTCCCCGGCCCCGGGCGGCCCGGCCGTCCCGCCCGGACCCTCACCGGCACCCGGGCAGCCGTCGACGCCGGGCGACCCCGTCTACACGGCCGCCCCGCCGCCGGGCGTCCCGGCCTACACCGCCGCCCCCTCCCGAACGGTGCCCCCGGCCCCGGACTACACCTACGCGCCCAAGCCGACCTACACCGCCTCCCCTCCGCCGTACACCGCCTCGCCGCCCCCGCCGCCGCCGCCCGGCACCATCCCGACGGATCCGCCCATCAAGCCCCCGACCCAGCCGGGCCCACCGATGCCGCCGCTCGCCCGGCTGTCCAACGGCGGGGCCGTGCTGTACGACCAGGCCTCGCTCAACCGGCCGGGCAACCCGGTGGTCCTGTCCTCGGACGACGGCGGCCCCGGCGGCGTCTGGCAGCTGACCCCGTACACGGAGGGCGGGTACGCCCTCTCCAACGGCGCCACCGAGTACTCCAAGGTCCTGAACCTGGAGGAGGCCCGCGCCCAGACGCAGCTGGCGTACCGGCCGGTGCCCCCCGCCACCGCCCCGACCCAGGTCTGGTCGTTCTTCCCGGTACCGGGGGGCTACGTGGTGACCGTCGCCCGGGACCCGCGGCGCTGCCTGTCCGCCGTCGGCCCGGGCGCGCCCGCCACGGTCCGCACCTGCGCGGGCACGGCCGACCAGGTGTGGACGGTCTCCGCCGCCTGACCGGCCCCTGTGCGGACGGCCGGCTCCGGCCGTCCGCACAGGCCGGGGCCGGGACGGCCGGCGTCGAGCAGAGGCGGCGGACGCTCCGCCTCCGCCGAACCGACCCGGGACCCCAGTGCCCGGCCGCTCCACCCGCAGGCTCAGGCCGGGAGCCAGGACGGCCAGCGCTGACGAGCCGGCCCCGCCGGGTGGCCGGCGCCGAGCAGGGGGGCCAGGCGCTCGGCCTCCGGTGAGCCGATCGGGGCCAGGATGCCGTGTGCCTCGGCCCAGCAGGCGCGGGCGCGTTCCGGGTCGCCCGGGGGGTGGTCCGCCAGGGCGTCGCCGAGTGCGGCCAGGGCCAGGCCGCGGCCCCGGTGGTCGCCGTCCAGGGTCAGCGCGTCGACCGCGCGTTCCGCCGCCTCGGCCGCCTCCGGGCCCCGCCCGGCCGCGCGCAGCGACTCGGCGAGCCGCAACAGGATGCGGCCGGTGCGCCGGTGGTCGTCAGGGTCGGTCAGGGCGAGGGCGGCCCGCCGGTGGGCGACCGCCTGGTCGTGGCGGCCGAGGTCGTGGGCGATCGAGCCCAGCGAGTCGCGGGCGCGGGCCTCCAGCTCGTGGTCGGCCAGGTCGTGGCCGATGAGCAGCGACTGGTCGACCACCCGGCCCGCCGCGCCGAAGCGGCCCTGCCGGGCGAAGGCGCCCGCCAGTTCCAGCAGTTCGGCGGCCAGGGCGCGCCGGTCGCCGATCCGCTGCCAGACCGCGACGGCGGCCGAGAATCCGGCCACCGCCTCGTCCGGGCGGCCGAGTTGGACGAAGCAGGCGGCGAGCGAACCGTGCGTGAGCGCGAGCAGCGGTTGCGGCAGTGCGTGCGCGGTGCACAGGTCACGGGCCCGGAGCAGCTCGGCGAGGGCCGACGACGCGGAGCCGACCTCGGCCAGCAGCCGGCCGAGCACCAGGCGCGCCCGCGCCTCGGCGGTTCGGTCGCCCTCTTCCAGGGCGGCCCGCAGCAGGGCGTTGGCGGCGTGCCCGAGCGGCCGGGTGGCGCGCCCGGAGTCCGCCGACAGACAGACGCCCAACAGGAGTTCGGCGAGCCGGTCGAGGCCGGGCGCCACCCCCGGGGAACGGTCCGGGAGCTCCGCGCACTGGCGCACCAGCGCCCCGACGGCCACGTAGTCCCCGACGGTCCGGGGCGCGGACCGCGCCGCCGGGGAGCCGGGTGCCGCCGCCACCCCCGCGTGGTGGTGGCCCACCAGCCGGGCCAGCGCGGCCGCCCGCTCGCCGTCGACCTCCGTCTGATCGCGCGGGCCGCCCGGGCAGAACCGGTCGACCCGCTGGGCGAAGGCCCGCAGCAGATCGTGGTAGCGGTAGCGGTCGGGACTCGCCGCGACCTCCAGCATCGAGCAGTCCACCAGGGACTCGGCCAGCGCCTCGGCGGCCGGCTCCGGCCGGTCCAGGACCGCCGCCACCTCCGCCGCCGACAGGTCCGGCACCTCGGGGATGGCCAACAGCCGGAAGGCGCGTGCCTGTTCGGCGTCCAGCAGGTCGAAGCCGAAGCGGAACGAGGAATCGACGGCGAGGTCGCCGCTGCGCAGCGCGTCCAACCGGTAGCGCTCGCCGCCCAGTTGCTCCACCAGTCGGGCGACGCTCCAGCCGGGCCGGCAGGCCAGCCGCGCCGCGAGGATCCGCACCGCGAGCGGCAACTGCCCGCAGAGCCTGATGAGTTCACGGGCAGCCGGCGCCTCGGCCGCCACCCGCCCGGCGCCGACCACCCGGGTCAGCAGGGTGACCGCCTCCTCCGCGGGCAGCACCGGCAGTTCGGTGAAGCGGGCGTTGGGCAGCGCTCCGATCCGGGTCCGGCTGGTGACCAGGACGGCGCAGCCCGCGCCGCCCGGGATCAGCGGCCGGACCTGCTCGGCGTCGCGCGCGTTGTCGAGCAGGACGAGGACCCGCCGCCCGGCGAGCAACGACCGGTAGCGGGCCGCCCGTTCGGCCGGGTCCGCCGGGATCGACTCACCGGGAACGCCGAAGGAGCGCAGGAAGACCGCCAGCGCCTCCTCGGGGCGGGTCGGACGACCGTCCGCGCCGTGCAGGTCGAGGTAGAGCCGGCCGTCCGGGAACTCGTCGGCGAGGCCGTGCGCGACGTGCAGGGCGAGCGCGGTCTTGCCGACCCCGCCCATGCCCGCGACCGCCGCCACGGGCACCCGGCCCGGCTCCCGCAGGGCGGCCCGCACCGCCTCGACCTCCGCTGTCCGGCCGGTGAAGTCGGCCACGGCTGCCGGGAGTTGGTCGGGCCTGAGAAAGGCGGCCGGTGGTCCCGCCGCCACCGGGGGCGCCGCGGACGCCGAAGTCGCCGAGGACACGGAGGACACCGAGGACGCGGGAGCGGCCGGAGCCGCGGGCGCCGCCAGGGTCCCGTCCGCCGCGAGGATCCGCCCGTGCAGCTCCCGCAGCCCCGGGCCGGGGGCGACGCCCAGTTCGGTGCGCAGCCGACGGTCCGCCGCCCGGTACACCTCCAGCGCGTCCGCCTGCCGTCCGGAGCGGTACAGCGCGAGCATCAGCAGCTCGACGAGGCGCTCGCGCAGCGGGTGCTCCTCGGACAGGGCCGTCAGCTCGGCGACCGACTCCGCCGACCGGCCGCCCTCGCCCTCCGCCTCCAGACACGACTCCAGGACCGCGAGCCGGCGCTCCTCCCACTCCCGGCGCTGGCGCCGCACGTAGGGGCCGGGCACCCCGGACATCGGCTCGCCCCGCCACAGCTCCAGCGCCGCCCGCAGGACGGCCGCCGCCTCGGCGTGCCGCCCCTCGGCGCGCAGCGTCCGCGCCCGGGCCAGCCGCGCCTCGCACCGCTCGGTGTCCAGGCCCTCGGGGTCGGCGACCAGCAGGTACCCGCCGCCGAGCGAGGTCAGCGCGTCGGGCCCGAGGACCCGGCGCAGCCGGTGCACATAGGTGCGGATGACGCCGTGGGCGCTGGCCGGCGGATCCTCGCCCCACAGGTCGTCGATCAGCTGGGCGCCGGACACCTGCCGGCCCGCCCGGAACAGCAGGGCGAGCAGCAGTCCCTGCTGCTGCGGCGAACCGAGCGCCAGCTCCACCCCGTCCCGCAGGCCCCGCACGGGCCCCAGTACCTCGAACCGCAGCCCTCCCGGCCGCGCCTCCCGGTCCATCGATCGACTCCCCCATGTCCGTACAACTCCCCCGTCCGCATGATAACCACCGGCATTCCCGCTGCTCAGCTCCGGTGGAGCGGCATCGTCGCGACCGGGGTGGGAGGGTTTGACTTCGAGTGAACTCCAACTCATAGCCTCGACGGGACGACGCACGACCAGCGATCGGAGAACCTCCCATGAGCACCAGCAGGAACGACGACGCCGCCACCACGCGACAGGAGCGGTTCGAGCGGGGTCTGGCCGTCCTCACCTCCGTCGACGGCGAGGCCGGGCAGCGGGTGATCGACTCGCTCGCCGACATCCACCCCGAACTCGCCCACCAGGTCGTGGCCTGGGGCTTCGGCGAGATCTACAGCCGGCCCGGACTGCCGCCGCGCGACCGGCAGTTGGTGACCCTGGGCATGCTCACCGCGCTCGGCGGCTGCGAGCCGCAGCTGGAGGTCCACCTCAACGCCGCCCTCAACGTCGGCCTCACACCCACCGAGATCACCGAGGCCCTGCTGCACTCCGCCGGGTACTGCGGCTTCCCCAAGGCCCTGAACGCCACCTTCGTCGCCAAGAAGGTCTTCGGCGAGCGCGGTCTGCTGCCGACGGACTCCGCGGCCTGAGCCCCGGTCCGAGCCCCGGCCCCGGCCTCGGCACCGACCCGGCCCCGACCCGGCCCTGGCCCTGGCCCTGGCCGGAAAAGGTGGTGAAGGACGGGAGCGCCGACGCCAGACTGACCGGCATGACCGAAGAGACGCCGAAGACGCTCGAAGCGTTCAAGAAGGACCTGCTCATCTATCTGCAGGGCGCCCGGGACGCCCTGCTGTGGAAGCTCGAAGGGCTCTCCGAGTACGACATCCGGCGGCCACTGACGCCGACCGGCACCAATCTGCTGGGGCTGGTCAAGCACACCACCGCGGCGGAGGCGATGTACTTCGGCGAGGCCTTCGGGCGGCCGTTCGACGCGCCCCGGCCGTGGATCACGGGGGACGCCGAGCCGAACTCCGACTTCTGGGCGACCCCGGAGGAGAGCCGGGAGCAGATCGTCGACGGGTACCGCGCGGCCTGCGCGCACGCCGACGCGACGATCGCCGCGCTGCCGCTGGACGCGGTCGGCCGGGTGCCGTGGGGCAATCGCGCCCAGGTGACGCTGCACCACGGCCTCGTCCACATGACCGCCGAGACCCAGCGGCACGCCGGGCACGCCGACATCGTCCGCGAACTCGTCGACGGCGCGACCGGCCAGCGGCGGGACGGGGCGAACACCGCCCCCGGTGACGAGGCCTGGTGGGCCGGGCACCGGGCCCGGGTCGAACGCGCCGCCCAGGAGGCGGCCCCGGCACGGCAGAACGCTCAGGCGTAGCGACGGGCCAGGGCGGTGGCGGCGGCCGCGACGGCCTCGCGCAGATCGGGCGGGCCGAGCACCACGGCTCCGGGGCCCAGCCGCAGGAGGTCGCCGACGGCCACCGCCGTGCTCTCGACGGCGAGGTCGACCTCCGCCCAGCCGTCGGTGTCGGGCGGCCCGGCGGTGGCCAGGGCCCGGGCGCCGGCGGCGCCGAACTGCATCGGGAGCAGCCTGCGGGCCTCCGGGGAGAGCCGCAGCCGGGCGGTCTGCTGGTGGAGGGCGGCGGTCAGCCGGCGGGCGGTCTCCGTCCAGTGGGCGGCCAGGTCGAAGCCGGCGGGGCGCTCGAAGGTCTCGTCGGCGACCTCGACCGCGAGGAGCCGGGAGACCCGGTAGGTGCGGGCGGCCGACTCGGGGGAAGCGGCTCCGGCCGAACCGACACCGGCCGAACCGGCTGCGGCCGCTGTCGCGGCACCGACCGCAGCCGCGACCAGGTACCAGATGCCGCCCTTGAGGACGAGGCCCAGCGGGTGCAGCTCCCGGTGCACCTCGCCGCGCCAGCGCCGGTAGTGGACGCGCAGCACCCGCTGCTCCCAGACCGCCCGCGCGACCGGGGCCAGGTGGTCGACCGGGTCGGCGTCGCGGAACCAGGCCGGCGCGTCGAGGTGGAAGCGGTCCTGGACGCGGCGGGTGCGGTCGGCGAGTTCGGCGGGCAGCGCCGCCTGGAGCTTGAGCTGGGCGGTGGTCAGCACGGCGCCGAGGCCGAGGTCGCGGGCCGGTCCGGGGGCGCCGGTGAGGAACAGCGCGTCGGCCTCCGCGTCGGTGAGGCCGGTGAGCCGGGTGCGGTAGCCGTCCATCAGCCGGTAGCCGCCGTCGGGCCCCCGGTCCGCGGTCACCGGGACGCCGGACGCGGCCAGCGCCTCGACGTCCCGGTAGACGGTGCGGACCGACACCTCCAGCTCGGCGGCGAGTTCGCCGGCGGTCATCCGGCCGCGGTTCTGGAGCAGGAGCAGCAGGGCGAGGAGCCGGTCGGCGCGCATGGAGCCATTCTGGCGCCCGTACCTGACAGAAGGTGTCAGGTACGGGCGCCAGAGTGATCACCGAGCGCACGGCACACCCGCCGTACGCCGGCCCGGGCACCACCCTGAGGACGACCATGAGCACAACCACCCCGTCCACCACCGTCACCGGCAGCTTCGGCTACGCCGACTGGACGGAGACCGCGATCGGCCCGGCGGAGACCCTGCCCCGGCTGGCCCGGGCCTCCGTCGTCAACGCCTTCACCGGCGGCATCGAGGCGGCGGCGACCGTCTGCGAGTACGTCTTCCTCTACGCCACCGAGAAGACCGGCACCTTCACCGGCCTGCAGCAGCTCACCGGCCGGCTGGACGGCCGCACCGGCGGCTTCACCGTGGAGGAGCGCGGCACCTTCGAGGAGGACGGCACCGTCCGCTGCACCTTCGAGGTGGTCCCCGGCAGTGCCACCGGCGAGCTCACCGGTCTGCGCGGCACCGGCGGCTACCTCTACCACCCCGGCGAGTCCCCCGTCCCGTACACCTTCTCCTACGAACTCGGCTGAGCCCGGCCGGGCGTGGGACGGGGGTACACGCCCGGCCGGCAGTCCTACGCCAGGCCGGTGAGCAGGGAGACCCGGATGTGCTCCGGGTAGCCGGCGGCGGTGCGCGGGGCGGGGAGGGCGGCGAGCAGGCGGGCGGCGAAGGCCGGCCGCTCGGCGGCGGAGGGGAGCTCCGGGGCGGGGATCGCGGAGTAGAGGGTGCCCAGGAGCTGGTCGGGGGTCAGGACGTCCTCGTACTCGACCACCGTCTCCCGCACGTCGGTGAAACCGGCGTCCGCCAGCGCGGCGGCGTACTGCTCGCGCTCGGCGGCGTCGGTGCCGCAGGAGGCGTTGACCGGACGGCCGAAGTGCTCCTCCAGTCCGGCCCGCAGGGCGCGCGACCAGTCGGTGTCCTGGGCCCAGAGCGGCGCGCCGTTGGCGATCACGGCGACGCCGCCGCCCGGACGGGTGAGCGGGCGCAGCGCGCGGAACAGCTCGCCGGGGTTCATCCAGTGCAGGGCGTTGCCGATCACGGTGAGGCCGAGCGGGCGCTCGCCGGGCGCCAGGGCCGCGAGCCCGGGGACGTCCGCGTCGGTGCCGAGCAGCCACAGGGCGTTGCGCACGCCCGACCGTTCGGCGGCGGCCCGGGCCCGGAAGAGCATGTCCGGCTCCGGGTCCAGGCCGATGACGGTCCGCACGTGGGCGGCGAGCGGGAGGGCGAGCTGTCCGGTGCCGCAGCCGAGGTCGAGGGCGAGGTCGCCGATGCCGGGGTGGGCGTCCAGGCCGAAGGTGCGGTCGAGGACGTCGAGGACGGCCGGCGGATAGCCTCGGCGGTACTCGGCGTAGTGGGCGGCCACCTCGCCGGAGAAGTCCGGGCGGGCGGCGGACGGGGAGGTTGCGGTCATGGCCGAGAACCTGCCCCGCGCCGGACGGGCGCAGTCCGCTGATCGCTGTCGGCGGACGGCCCGCGGCGGGCCGCCGGGATCCGGGCAGGTCCGACGCCCGGACCCCGGTGGGCGTCAGACCTCGACCGGCGGCTCGGACATGATCCGGCGCACCTCGACCGGCATGGCGAGCGGCCTGCCCTCCGGGCCGGGGGCGGCGGAGACCTTGGCCGCGATCTCGACGGCGCGCGGCTCGCCGGCGCAGTCCACGATCCACCAGCCGGCCACCCACTCCTTGGTCTCCGGGAACGGGCCGTCGCTGACCACCGGCGCGCCGTCGCCGTGCCCGCGGACGATCCGGGCGGTCTCCGGCGCCGCCAGGCCCTGGGCGTCGACGAGTTCGCCGGTGTCGGCGAGCTCGGCGTTCAGGTCCCGCATGTACCGCACATGGATCCGGACGTCCTCGGGCCGCCACTCCTCGACCTTCGGGAAGTCGACGTCCTTCTCGCCGAACTGCATCAGCAGCATGTACTTCATCGTCGCGCTCCTTCGTCGTCCGCGGGCTCTCGCGGGGAGGTCGGAGCAGGCCACGCGATCTCGACGTCCCCGGCGGAAATTCCGGGAGGAACGTTAGCGGCTCCTCCGCCGGGCCCCGGGAGGCGCCGCCGTTGACCGGGTCCCGGGCGGCCCCTAGGGTCGGGATCCGTGCAGCGATACGACTGGCTGAAGAAGATTCAGCGCATGGACCCGGAGACCGAGTTCACCGAGATCTACCGGATCAGCAGCTGGTACGAGTTCCCCTGGGACTACACCCAGTCGCTCAGCTTCGCGCTCTACCGCACCTACGCCGTCCCCAGCATCGGCGGGCTGCTCGCCCGGACCGGCGAGTTCACCGGCCGCACCCAGAAGCGCTACGACGACACCGTGCTGATCCTGGAGGCGGTGATCGAGCACGGCTTCGACTCCTCCCAGGGGCGCGAGGCGATCCGCCGGATGAACCGGATGCACCGCCGGTACGACATCACGAACGACGACTTCCGGTACGTGCTCGCCACCTTCGTGGTGACGCCCAAGCGCTGGATGGACGACTACGGCTGGCGCCGTCTGTCCCCGCACGAGATCCGGGCCTCGGTCAACTACTACCGCGAACTGGGCCGGCACATGGGTCTGAGCGGCATACCGGAGACGTACGAGGAGTTCGAGCGGCTGCTCGACGACTACGAGCGCGAGCACTTCGCCTTCGACCCGGGCAGCCGGGCGGTCTCCGACGCCACGCTCGGCCTGATGGCCTCCTGGTACCCGGCGCCGCTGCGGCCGTCGATGCGGATCTCCTCGGTCTGCCTGCTCGACGACCCGCTGCGCGAGGCGTTCGGCTACCCGGCCCCGCCGGCCGCGCTGCGGCGCGCCGTCCGGGCGGGGATGCGGCTGCGCGGGCGCTTCGTACGGCTGCTGCCGCCGCGCCGCAGGCCGCACCTGGCGCGGGACGGCCGGCAGGTGCGCGGCTACCCCGGATATCCGTACGGCTACCGGATCGGCGACCTGGGGACCTTCGAGGAGAAGGCCGACACCGGGTCCGCCTCCGGCGGCTGCCCGTTCCCGCACGCCGCGGCGGCGACGGGCGACGAGGCCGACGGCTGAACCCTGACGGGGGAACGCGGTCCGGCCCACGTCCCGGCCCGGGGGCGTGCCTAGGCCCCGGTGAGGTGGCGCAGCAGCGGGCCCGGGTCGTGACTGCCGCAGGCCGTGCGGACGGCGGCGTCATGGGCGGCGGCGAGGGCGTCGAGCCGGGTGAGGCGGGCGTGGCCGACGCGGGACAGGTGGGCGGTGACGCGGCGGCGGTCCCGCTCGTCCTGGCGGCGGTAGACCCAGCCGGCCTCGGTGAGGGCGTCGACGATGCGGCTGAGGCTGGCCTGCGGGATGAGCAGGGCCTGGGCGAGTTCGCCCATCGAGCGGCCGGTGCCCTCGGCGAGGGCGCGCATGACGCGCCACTGGTCGAGGGTGCAGCCCTCGGCCTCCAGGCGGGCGGCGAGGTCGCGGGCGAGGCGGCGCTGGGCGACGGTGAGCAGCTCGATCAGCAGCGGCTGGTCGACGGAGACGGCCTCGGGGGTGGTGGCTGGTGGTGTCATGGCCGTGTCTCTTTTCCCCGTCGCTGGTCCCGGTCGCCGGTTCCGGCCGTTCGGTCCTCGTTCGGTCCCGTTTGGCCGGATCGGCTGGCATGACGATACTCGCAAGCGATGACCGCCGACGTGAAGCTGCTGGAGCCGCTCGACGCGCGGTACCTCCCCCGGGAGGCGCCGGCGCTGCGGGTGGGCCTGGTCGTGCCGCAGTCCGGCACGCTCGGCCTGACCGGGCCCTCGGCCCTGGACGGGGCGCTGCTCGCCGCGCACGAGGTGAACGCCGGCGGCGGGGTGCGCGGGCTGCCGCTGGAGCTGGTGCTGGTGGACGGCGGCGGCACGCCGGCGGCGGTGTCCCGGGAGGTGGAACTGCTGCTGGACGCCGGGGCGGTGGACGCGGTGGCCGGCTGCCACTCCAGCGATGTGCACCGGGCCCTGGAGGCGGTCACCACCGGGCGGACCGCGTACGTGTACACGCCGCCGCACGAGGGCGGGGCCCGGCTGCCGGGCGTGTTCTGCACCGGGGCGGACCCGGCGCGCCAGCTGGACGGGGTGGTGGAGCGGCTCACCGAGCGGCACCGGCTGCGCCGCTGGGCGCTGGTCGGCAACGACTACATCTGGCCGTACGCCATGCACCGGGCGGCCGGGGAGGCGGTGGCCCGGGCCGGGGCGCGGGTGGTGCTGGAGCGGCACCTGCCGTTCGGGACGGCGGACCGGACGCTGGAGCCGCTGCTGGACGCGCTGCGCGCGGAGCGGGCGGACGCGCTGCTGCTGAGCCTGATCGGCGCCGACCTGGTCCGGTTCAACCGGGCGCTGCGCCGCACCGGGCTGGACCGCCGGCTGGTGCGGCTGTCCGTCGCGCTGGAGGAGAACAGCCTGCTCGCGTACGGCGGGGACGGCACCGGCACGCTGTACGCCGCGATGCCGTCGTTCGTCTCGCTCACGGAGGAGCGGCGGATGCGGCTGGCGGAGCAGCACCGGGCGGTGTTCGGGCCGTACGCGCCGGTGCTGGACGCCTACGCGGTCGGGTTGTACGACGGGCTGCACCTGCTGGCGGCGCTGGCCGCGCGCGGGGAGCTGGTCGCGGACGGCGGGCTGGGGCGGTCGGCGGCGCGGCTGCTGCGGGGGGACGGCGCGGCGGTGCGGCGGGCGTGGGCGCGGGCGCCGCTGGGCCCGGCCCGCGACGGGGTGCACCTGGCGCGGGCCGACGGACTCGGGTTCACGGTCCTGCCGTAGCGCCTCCCACCAGGTGCGATGCCCGCCGGGTGCGCTGCCCGCCATGTGGACTGGATGCGCAAATCCCTTCCATTTGGAAATAACTGGCTCTAGTGTCTCCCCACCACCTCGGGTCGCCCCGCCACGGGTCGTCACGGAAGAGAGCCCCCACATGTCCGAAGCACCCGCCTCACCCACCGGCACCGGGACCGGCACCAGCACCGGCATCGAGAGCTACGGCTACAAACAGGAGCTGCGCCGCTCCCTGCGCTTCACCGACCTGCTGGTCTACGGCCTGGTCTTCATGGTCCCGATCGCCCCCTTCGGCATCTTCGGCAGCGTCTTCCAAGGCTCCGGCGGCATGGTCGCCCTCGCCTACGTGCTCGGCATGGTGGCGATGATGTTCACCGCCCTGTCCTACGCCCAGATGTCCCGGGCGTTCCCGATGGCCGGCTCGGTGTACACCTACGCCGGGCGCGGCATCGCGGCTCCGGTCGGCTTCCTGTCCGGCTGGATGATCCTGCTGGACTACGTGCTCGTCCCCGGCCTGCTCTACCTGATCGCCGGCGTGGCGATGAACTCGCTGGTGCCGGCGGTGCCGGTCTGGCTGTGGCTGGTCGGCTTCGTGCTGCTGAACACCGCCGTCAACTACCTGGGCGTCGAGATGACGTCGAAGGTCAACAAGGCGATGCTGATCGGTGAGCTGATCGTACTGGTGGTGTTCATCGGCTTCGGCCTGGCCGCGCTGGCCTCCGGCAAGGGCCGCGGCTTCGATTTCACCCCGGTCTACAACTCCCAGACGTTCTCCTGGAGCCTGGTCTTCGGCGCGGTGTCGGTGGCGGTGCTGAGCTTCCTCGGCTTCGACGGCATCTCCACCCTCTCCGAGGAGAACCGGGACTCCGCCAAGGCCGTCGGCAGGTCGATGATCGCCGCACTGCTGCTGGCCGGCTCGCTGTTCATCGTGCAGACCTGGATCGCCTCGCTGCTCGTCCCGGACCCGGCCGCGCTGATCGCCGACGGCGACCCGGACGGCACCGCCTTCTACGACGCGGCACGCGTCGCCGCGGGCGGCTGGCTCGCCACCGTCACCGCCGCCGCGACCGCCGTGGCCTGGGGCTTCGCCAACTCCCTGGTCGCCCAGGCGGCCACCTCCCGACTGCTGTTCGCGATGGCCCGCGACCGCCAGCTGCCCGCCTTCCTCGCCAAGGTCCACCCGCGCCACCGCGTCCCGGTGAACGCGACCCTGCTGACCGCGGGCGTCTCGCTCGTCCTCGGCCTCTACACCGCCTCGCGCGAGGACGGCATCACGCTGCTCTCCACGCTGGTCAACTTCGGCGCGCTGACCACCTTCCTCGTCCTGCACGTGTCCGTGGTGGTGCACTACGTGTTCCGCCGCCGCAGCCGCGACTGGTGGCGCCACCTCATCGCCCCCGCCCTCGGCTTCGCGATCCTGGCGTACGTGGTCGTGAACGCGGACATCGCCGCCCAGCGCCTCGGCTTCGTCTGGCTGGCGATCGGCGGACTCGTCCTGACCGGGCTGCTGCTGTCCGGCCGCCGCCCGAACCTCGCCGCGGTGGCCTCCGACGCCACCCCCGATTCCTCCCCCGGCAAGGAGACCCCGTGAACCTGCCCGACGTCGTCACCCTCTCGCCCAAGCCCGAGGACTACGCCTACACCTTCGGCGGACGCACCCCGCTGGTGACCGTCCAGCCCGGCACGGTGGTCGAGCTGACCACCGAGGACTGCTTCGGCGGCCGGGTCCGCGGCTTCGCCGACCTGCCGAGCGCGGTCTGCGAGTTCCCCTACCTCAACCCGGTGACCGGACCGATCGCGGTGGCCGGGGCCGAGCCCGGCGACACCCTGGCCGTGCACTTCGTGGAGATCACCCCGGCCCGCGACTGGGGCGTCTCCAGCACCTTCCCGCACTTCGGCGCGCTCACCACCACCCACACCACCGCGATGCTGCACGCGCCGCTGGAGGAGCGGGTCTGGGTGTACGAGCTGGACACCGCGGCCGGCGTCTGCCGGTTCCGGGCCCGCAACAGCGACTTCACCGCCGACCTCCCGCTGGACCCGATGCACGGCACCGTCGGCGTCGCCCCCGCCGGCGGGGAGACCCTGATGTCGATCACCCCGGGCGCGCACGGCGGCAACCTCGACACCCCCGAGATGCGGGCCGGCACCACCGCCTACTTCGGCGTCAACGTGCCCGGCGGACTGCTCGCCATCGGCGACGGCCACGCCCGCCAGGGCGAGGGCGAGGTCTGCGGAACGGCCGTCGAGGCGGCGATGCGCACCACGGTGGTGGTCGACCTGATCAAGGGCGGCGGCCCGGCCTGGCCCCGCCTGGAGAGCGACCACCACCTGATCTCCACCGGCTCGGCCCGGCCCCTGGAGGACGCCTTCCGGATCAGCCAGCACGACCTCGTCACCTGGAGCGCCGAGCTGCTCGGCCTGGACCTGCTGGACGCCTACCAGCTGGTCAGCCAGGCCGGCCTGGCCCCGGCCGCCAACGTGTGCGACACCAACTACACGATGGCCGCCAAGCTCCCCAAGTCCCTCCTCGGCCGCACCCGCGCCTACGACGGCCTGCACGACCACCTCCGCGCGACCGCCGCCGCCTACCTGAAGGGCCGTTGAAGAGCGGTCAGGATCCCCGGACAACGGTGTTCTGGCAGGCCGTGAGGAGCCATCGGCCGTCCTCCTTCGCCATGACGTAGAGCGGGCTGCCCTCCTCCCCGACCTGCCCGCCGCCGCCGTCGAGGTAGCGCTGGCGCACCTTGACGGCGGCGACGTCGGGGCGGAGGAAGAACACGTGGACCACCTCGTACACGGCCGTGCTGCCGCTGCCCACGACGGCCCCGGGCAGCACCGTGCGGGTGAACTCGGCGATCTCCTCCCGGCCGCGCAGCAGCTTGCCGTGGCCGGTGGTCCAGATCGCGTCGGCACGGAAGAGGCCGACGAACTCCTCGACCAGCTCATTGGCCTGCGCGTGCTGGACGGTGGCGACCACCTGCTGGATGGCGGCGATCTCGGCTTCGGCGGAGCCGGCGTCCAGGAGGGCGTTCCCGGTGCGGGCCGTGCCCGCGGTGATCGTGGTGTTCGCATCGGTGTTCATGCCGACCATGATCGAATCTCAAGTCCGCTTCAGGTCAAGGCCTGCGGCGGTCCGGACTTGAAGCTGCCGCAGCGGCAGCCTCCAACGTCGTGACCAGGGCCGGCGGAACCGGCCCCGGTGGGAGACGCGAGGGGCACCGGATGGCTGCCTGGCCGATCGCGGACATGGCGCGGATGGCCGGGTGATCTAGGCTGGTGGGGTGCCTCTTCTCGTTCGCCGCCGCCACGTGGACCTGCTCCGCGTGACCAGCATGTCCTGTCGACGCTCCGGCTGAACCTCGTACCCCTCCCCTCAGCGCGGCCCGCAGCGGCCGCGTCCCCCTCCCGGCCCCGGGCACAGCCGCCGCACCAGGCGCGTCCCCGGCGTTCCCGGTCACCACCGGAGTCGGCCGGGACGAGACCCAGCGGATGTCACCCATGACCCAGCAGCACCAGCCCACCCTCGAAGCCCCCGTCGACGCGCTTCCGGTGATCGACCTCTCGCTCGCCGACGGCGGCCCGGCGGACCGCACCCGTCTGCACGACGAGCTGCGGACCGCGGCCACCGGCGTCGGCTTCTTCCAGCTCGTCGGCCACGGGATCACCCCGGCCGAGACGGCCGCCCTCACCGACGCCATGCGGGCCTTCTTCGCCCTCCCCGAGGCCGAGCGCCTCGCCGTCGCCAACCTCCACTCCCCGCACTACCGCGGCTACACCCGCACCGGCGACGAGCGCACCGGCGGCAGCCGGGACTGGCGCGACCAGCTCGACATCGGCGCCGAACTGCCCCCGCACATGCCCGCCGCCGGCGAGCCCCCGTACTGGTGGCTGGAGGGACCCAACCAGTGGCCCGCCGCGCTCCCCGAGCTGCGCACCGCGGCGCTGGCCTGGATCGACCGGCTCGGCGCGGTCGCCCGCACGCTGCTGCACGAACTCCTCTCCGCGATCGGCGCCCGTCCCGACTTCTACGACCCCGCCTTCGCCGGGCACCCGCACCTGCGGCTCAAGCTGGTCCGCTACCCGGGCACCGCACCCGACGGCGCCGCCCAGGGCGTCGGCGCGCACAAGGACTACGGCTTCATCACCCTGCTCCTCCAGGACACCGTCGGCGGCCTCCAGGTGCAGCGCCCGGACGGCTCCTTCCTGGACGTCCCGCCGCTGGAGGGCGCCTTCGTCGTCAACCTCGGCGAACTGCTGGAGGTCGCCACCGACGGCTACCTCAAGGCCACCAGCCACCGCGTGGTCAGCCCGCCCGGCGCCCGCGAGCGCTTCTCCGTCCCGTTCTTCTACAACCCCCGCCTCGACGCCCACGTCGAACCGCTGGACTTCCCGCTCGCCCACCACGCCCCCGGCGCCACCCAGGACCCGGCCAACCCGCTCTACGCCGACTTCGGCTTCAACGAGTGGAAGGGCTACACCCGCGCCCACCCCGAGGTCACCCGCCGCCACCACCCCGACCTCGCCGCCTGACGCACCCCACCGCCCACGGGCCCGCGCTCCCCGCCGGAGCGCGGGCCCGCCCGCGTTCCGCGCGTGGACCCCGGTGGGACAGCGGTGTCACACTCCTGGTGTCACAGTGCTGGTGTTACGAGGTGGGAGGCGGGGGTGGAGGTGCGGCTGACGGTGGACGAGTTGGCGGCGCGGGCGGGGGTGACGGTGCGGACGGTGCGGTTCTACGGGACGAAGGGGCTGCTGCCGCCGCCGGTGCTGGGGGCCCGGCGGGTGGGATGGTACGGGGCGGAGCACCTGGACCGGCTGGGGCTGATCGAGGAGTTGCAGCGGCAGGGGCTGACGCTGGCCGCCATCGGGCGGTACCTGGCGCGGCTGCCGCGCGAGACCACGCCGCTGGACCTGGCGATCCACCGGGCGCTGGTGGCGTCGTGGACGCCGGAGGCGCCGGAGGAGGCGGGCCGCGAGGAGGTGGAGCGGCGGGCCGGGCGGCGGCTGTCGGAGGAGCAGGTGGACCGACTGGCCGCGATGGGGGTGCTGGAGCGGACGGCGGACCCGGAGGTGTTCCGGGTGGACCCGGGGCTGCTGCCGCTGGGCGTGCGGATCCTGGACGTGCCGATCCCGCTGGAGACGCTGGTGGCGGCACGCGCGGTGGTGGTGGAGCACAGCCGGGCGACGGCGCGGGAGCTGCAGCGGCTGTTCCGGGAGACGGTGTGGAAGCCGTACCGGGAGAGCGAGCCGGCGCCGGACGACGTGGAGCGGATGAAGGCGCTGACCGACCACATCCAGCCGATGGTGGCGCAGGCGCTGGTCGCGGCGTTCCAGCGCTCCTTGCGGGAGGAATTGGGCGAGGAGCTGGGCGAGGCGTCCGCCGAGGAGCGGCGGACCGCCCCGCCCGAGCGGTGATCAGTCCGTGAGGGTGCCGCCCTCGGCGGCGATCCGCTCCAGCAGGGCGGGCGGCGCGAACCGCTCGCCGTACGCGGCGGCGAGTTCGCGGGCACGGGCCGCGAAACCGGCCGGACCGCCCGGGTAGCCGTTGATGTACTGGAGGACACCGCCGGTCCAGGCCGGGAAGCCGATGCCGAGGATGGAGCCGACGTTGGCGTCCGCGACCGAGGTGAGCACCCCCTCCTCCAGGCAGCGCACCGAGTCCAGGGCCTCGCTGAACAGCATCCGCTCCTTGAGGTCCTCGAACGGCACGGCGGCGTCCGCGCGCGTGAAGTGCTCGCGCAGGCCCGGCCACAGACGGCCGCGCACCCCGTTCTCGTCGTACTCGTAGAAGCCGGCGCCGCCGCTGCGGCCGGGGCGGCCGAACTCGTCGACCATCCGGTCCACCACCGCGTCCGCCGGGTGGGCGGTCCACTCGCCGCCGGCGGCCTCGACGGCGCGCCGGTGCTCGTCACGGATCCTGCGCGGCAGGGTCAGGGTCAGCTCGTCGAGCAGCGAGAGCACCTTGGCCGGGTAGCCGGCCTGCGCGGCGGCCTGCTCGACGCTGGAGGGATCGACGCCCTCGCCGATCATGGCGACGCCCTCGTTGATGAACCGGCCGATCACCCGCGAGGTGTAGAAGCCGCGCGAGTCGTTGACCACGATCGGGGTCCGGCCGATCTGGCGGACCAGGTCGAAGGCACGGGCCAGCGCCTCGTCCCCGGTCTGCGGGCCGCGGATGATCTCCACCAGCCGCATCTTGTCGACCGGTGAGAAGAAGTGCAGGCCGATGAAGTCGGCGGTGCGCTCCACCCCCTCGGCGAGCAGACCGATCGGCAGGGTGGAGGTGTTGGAGCAGAGCAGCGCGTCCGGCGCGACGACACCCTCGATCTCCTGGAACACCTTGTGCTTCAGCTCGGGGTTCTCGAAGACCGCCTCGATCACCGCGTCGCAGCCGGCCAGGTCGGCGGCCTCGGCGGTGGGAGTGATCCGGGCGAGCAGTTCGTCGCGCTGCGCCCCGGTCCGGCGCCCGCGCGCCACGGCCTTCGCCAACAGGCCCTCGGAGTAGGCCTTTCCGCGCGCGGCGGCCTCGACGGTGACGTCCTTGAGCAGCACCTCGATGCCGGCCTCGGCGCAGACGTGGGCGATGCCGGCGCCCATCATGCCGGCGCCGAGCACCGCGACCTTGCGGACCGTCCGCTTCTCCACCGAAGCGGGCCGTCCGGCACCGGAGTTGACCGCCTGGAGGTCGAAGAAGAGCGCCTGGATCATGTTCTTGCTGGTCTGCCCGCAGGCCAGCTCGGTGAAGTAGCGGGCCTCGACCACCATCGCGGTGTCGACGTCCACCTGGGCGCTCTCGACGGCGGCGGCGAGCACGTTGCGCGGCGCCGGGTAGGGGGCGCCGGCCAGCTGCTTGCGCAGGTTGGCGGGGAAGGCGGGCAGGTTGGCGGCGAAGGCCGGAGTGCTGGGGGTGCCGCCGGGGATCCTGTGACCCTTGACGTCCCAGGGCTGGACGGGGGCCGGGTTCGCCTCGATCCAGGCCCGCGCCCGGGCGGTCAACTCCTCGGGGGTGTCGACGAGTTCGTGCACCAGACCGTGTTCGAGGGCCTGCGCCGGGCGGTACTGGCGGCCCTGCAGCAGGAACTTCAGCAGGGCGTCGGTGATGCCGAACAGCCGCACGGTGCGGACGATCCCGCCGCCGCCGGGGAGCAGGCCCAGGGTGACCTCGGGCAGGCCGATCCGGCTCGCGGGGGTGTTCAGGGCGATCCGGTGGTGGCAGGCGAGGGCGAGCTCCAGGCCGCCGCCGAGCGCGCTGCCGTTGACGGCGGCGACGACCGGCCTGCCGAGCGTCTCCAGGGTGCGCAGGGCCCGCTTGATCCGCATCGACTTCTCGAAGACGGCGGCGGCGTCCTCGGGGCCGGCGGCGGAGAGCATCCGCAGGTCGCCGCCGGCGAAGAAGGTCTTCTTGGCCGAGGTGACGACCACGCCGCGCAGCCCGCCGTCGGCGGCGAGGCCGGCCAGCCGGGCGACGACGGCCTCGAAGTCGGCGGTGAACGCCTCGTTCATGGTGTTGACGGACTGGGTGGGGTCGTCGAGGACGAGGGTGACCACGCCGTCCTGGTCCTGCTCCCAGCGGATGGTGGTGGTGTCGCTCATGGGTTCGGATCTCCGGAGGAGGGTGAGGAGGAGGGCGGAGGACGGGGTCAGACGCGCTCGACGACGGTGGCGATGCCCATGCCGCCGCCCACGCAGAGGGTGGCCAGGCCGTAGCGCAGCTCGCGCCGCTCCAGCTCGTCGACGAGGGTGCCGATCAGCATCGCGCCGGTGGCGCCCAGCGGGTGGCCGAGGGCGATCGCGCCGCCGTTGACGTTCACCTGCTCCGGGGAGAAGCCCATCTCGCGGATGAAGCGCAGGGCGACGGCGGCGAAGGCCTCGTTGATCTCGACCAGGTCGATGTCGGCGGCGGTCAGCCCGGCCTTGGCGAGCGCCTTGCGGGTGGCGGGCGCGGGGCCGGTGAGCATGATGGTCGGCTCGGAGCCGGAGACGGCGGCGGAGACGATCCGGGCGCGCGGCCGCAGCCCGTAGCGCTCGCCGGTCTCCCGGTTGCCGATGGCGACCAGCGCGGCGCCGTCGACGATGCCGGAGGAGTTCCCGGCGTGGTGGACGTGGTCGATGGCCTCCACCCAGTGGTACTTCTGCAGGGCGACGGCGTCGAAGCCGCCGGCCTCGCCGATCGCGGCGAAGGAGGGCTTGAGCCCGGCCAGCGTCTCGACGGTGGTGCCGGGGCGGATGAACTCGTCGCGGTCCAGTACGACCAGGCCGCTGCGGTCGCGGACCGGGACGACCGAGCGGTCGAACAGGCCGTCGGCCTGGGCCTTGGCGGCGCGGGCCTGGGACTCGGCGGCGAAGGCGTCGACGTCGGTGCGCGAGAAGCCCTCGATGGTGGCGATGAGGTCGGCGCCGATGCCCTGGGGCACGAAGTTGGTCTCGTAGGCCGTCATCGGGTCGGCGAACCAGGCGCCGCCGTCGGAGGCCATCTTCACCCGGGACATCGACTCGACGCCGCCGGCCAGGACGAGGTCCTCCCAGCCGGAGCGGACCTTGGCGGCGGCCAGGTTGACGGCCTCCAGGCCGGAGGCGCAGAAGCGGTTCTCCTGGACGCCGGCGACCGTGTCGGGCAGGCCGGCGGCGATGGCGGCGATCCGGGCGATGTCGGAGCCCTGGTCGCCGACCGGGCTGACCACGCCGAGCACGATGTCGTCGATCGCCGCCGGGTCCAGGCCGGGGAAGCGGCGGCGGATCTCGTGGATCAGGCCGACGACCAGGTCGATCGGCTTGGTGCCGTGCAGGGAGCCGGTGGCCTTGCCCCGGCCGCGCGGGGTGCGGATCGCGTCGTAGACGTACGCTTCGGTGGTCACGGTGGGGAGCCTTTCGGGGCAGGGGGTTTGACGCCGGAGAGCAGCGGGAGACCAGCGGGGATCAGTCGAGCAGGGAGCGGCCCACGATCTCCTTCATGATCTCGGTGGTGCCGCCGTAGATGGTCTGGATGCGGCCGTCGGTGAACGCCCGGGCCACCGGGTACTCGGCCATGTAACCGTAACCACCGTGGAGTTGGAGGCAGCGGTCGGCGGTGCGCTTCTGCAGCTCGGTGGCCCACCACTTGGCCATCGAGGCGTCCGCCGGGGTGAGCGCGCAGCGGTTGTGCTCGGTGATGCAGCGGTCGACGAAGGCGCGGGTGACGGCGCACTCGGTGGCCAGTTCGGCGATCTCGAAGCGCACGTGCTGCAGCTTGGCCAGCGGCCGGCCGAACGCCTCGCGCTGCTTGACGTAGGCGGTGGTGATCTCGACCAGGTGCTCGGCACCGGCGATCGCGGCGGCGGCGATGGTGAGCCGCTCCTGGGCGAGGTTGCGCATCAGGTACAGGAAGCCCTGGTCCGGATCGCCGAGCAGGTTCCGCTTGGGGACGCGGACGTCCTGGAAGAACAACTCGGCGGTGTCCTGGGCCTTCTGGCCGATCTTGTCGAGGTTGCGACCGCGCTCGAAGCCGGGCATGCCGCGCTCGACGACCAGCAGGCCGAGGCCGTGCGCGCCGCCCTCGGGGGTGGTGCGGGCGACCACGATCACCAGGTCGGCGAGGATGCCGTTGGAGATGAAGGTCTTGGCGCCGTTGAGCAGGAAGTGGTCACCCCGGTCGACCGCCCGGGTGCGGATGCCCTGGAGGTCGGAGCCGGCGCCGGGCTCGGTCATCGCGATGGCAGTGATCAGCTCGCCGGCGCAGAAGCCGGGCAGCCAGCGGCGCTTCTGCTCCTCGGTGGCGAGCGAGGTGAGGTAGGGGCCGATGATGTCGTTGTGCAGGCCGAGCGCCAGACCGGAGGCGCCGGCCCGGGTGAACTCCTCGGCCAGCACGGCGGCGTAGCGGAAGTCGGCGGTGCCACCGCCGCCGTACTCCTCGGGGACGGCGAGGCCGAGCAGGCCCTGCCGGCCGGCGGCCCGCCAGGCCTCGCGGTCGACGATGCCGGCCTTCTCCCAGCGGTCGTAGTGCGGCAGCACCTCCTTGGCGAGGTAGGCCCGGACGGTGGCCCGGAAGTCCTCGTGCTCGTCGGTGAAGAGGTCGCGTTGCACGGCAATCTCCTTGGCGGGGTGAGGGGGGTCAGGCGGTCGGCGGCGAGGCGAGGCCGGGCACGCCCCAGTCGGCGGCGACCTCGGCGGTGTCGGCGCCCGGCCGGCCGGGCGGGCGGCGCAGCGTGCCGGGGGTGGCGGAGAACCGCGGGGCGGGGGCGGGTTGGGTCACGCCGTCCACCTCGACGTACGTCCCCCGGGCCGCCAGGTGCGGGTGGGCGTGCGCCTGACGCATCGTCAGCACCGGTTCCACACAGGCGTCGGACCCGGCGAAGACGGCCTCCCACGCGGCGCGCGGCCGGGTGGCGAAGCGTGCGGCGATCCGGGCGCGCAGTTCGGGCCAGCGGGCGGTGTCCCACTGGCCGGGCGCGTCCGGGCCCAGCTCCAGCAGCCGGGCGAACTCGGCGTAGAACTGCGGCTCCAGGGCGCCGACCGCGAGGTGGCCGCCGTCGGCGGCCGGGTAGACGGCGTAGAACGGCGCGCCGCCGTCGAGCAGGTTGACGCCGCGCCGCTCCTGCCAGCGCCCGCCGGCCAGCAGGCCCTGGAGGACGGCGGTGAGGTGGGCGGCGCCGTCGACGACGGCGGCGTCGACGACCTGGCCGGCGCCGGTGGCGCGGGCGTGGTGCAGGGCGGCGAGCAGGCCGACGACCAGGTAGAGCGAGCCGCCGGCGTAGTCGCCGAGCAGGTTGGCGGGGAGGGCGGGCGGCTCCTCGGGGGCGGTGGCGGGCGCGGCGGGCGCGACCAGGCCGAGCGCGCCCGACACCGCCGTGTACCCGATGTCGTGCCCGGCCCGGGCGGCCAGCGGTCCGTCCTGGCCCCAGCCGGTCATCCGGCCGTACACCAGCGCGGGGTTGCGGGCGAGGCAGGCCTCGGGCCCGACGCCGAGGCGCTCCGCGACGCCGGGCCGGTAGCCCTCGATCAGCAGGTCGGCGCGGGCGGCCAGGTCGAGCACCAGGCCGGGGCCGCCGGGGGCCTTGAGGTCGACCACCACCGAGCGCTTGTTGCGGCCCGCGACGTCGTACGCCGGCTCGATGCCGAGCGGCGAGGGTTCGGGCCGGTCGACCCGGACGACGTCGGCTCCGAGGTCGCCCAGCAGCATCGCGGCGAACGGCCCGGGGCCGATCCCGGCGAGTTCGACCACCCGGACCCCGGCCAGCGGGCCGCCGCGCCCGGCCCCGACGCTGTCACGTTCGGACGCCACTTCCCCTCCGGGGGTCCACGAAGTCTGACAGTAAAGCTGTCACACTCGCGATGATAGGGAAGCGACCGTTCAGTAACAAGACCCTCGTCCCCGACGCACCCCTGGTGACGCGTCCGCGCCGGCTCGACCACGGAGGGTGCGTCGGTACACCGACAGACCCTCCGGGTACCGTCGTGCCCGGCGGGGGGCTGCTGACCTTCCGTCGTATCCGGAGGAAGGAAGAGCAGCCGCACATGGTCTACCCAGGGTTCACCACCGGGCCGGTCGCGCCCAGTACGTCGCCGTTCGCCAGTCCCGCACCCCGGGCGACCCCCTCCCCGGGACCGACCCCGGCCCCCGCCGCGGGCACCCCCGCCGCCGCGCCGGGCCCGGTACCGTCCCCCTCCCCCGGCGTGAACCCGGGCGGCACCACCACCCGGCTCGACCGCCCCTACGAGCTCAACGCCTCGGCCGGCATCGCCCGCCAGATCGCCGCCGACCTCGACAAGGCCAACGGCAAGGGCGGCAACAACCTCGCCGAGCACGCCTCCACCGCCGCCGGTCGGATCCGCGGCTTCGCCTTCGGCGGCACGCTCACCGGCTCCACCGAACGCTGGCTCCAGCAGTGCAAGACCCTGCACGACAAGCTGACCGGCACCGCCGACAGGCTCGATGCCACCCAACGCGCCTACCAGTCCAACGAGACCTCCACCGCCGGCCGGTTCGGCCGGCCCGGCCGCTGAGCGGAGAGGAGCAACCCCCATGGTGTCCTTCAAGGAACTCCACGAGGCCGACTTCGCCGGCGTGACCGAGGCCGCCGACGCCTGGACCGCGATGGCGACGGCCCTGGACGGCCTCGACTCACGCGTTGCCCGCGACCTCACCGGCACCCCGCAGCGGGCCGGCTGGGAGGGGCCCGCCGCCGTCCAGGCGGGCGCCACCCTCAAGGGCGTCGACACCGACGTCACCCAGGCCGCCGCGGTGGCCAAGGCGCTCGCCGCGATCATCCGCGACGCCGCCGCCGACTTCACCGCCGCCCGCAAGGCCCTCGACGCCGTGATCCACGACGCCGAGACGCAGACCATGACCGTCAGCGCCGACGGGGAGGTCCGCTGGCCGCCGATGCCCGGCTCGCACAACGACCCGGACGCCGGAGCGGCGATCAAGAAGTACGACGCCGAGATGAAGGCCAAGGCCGAGGCGATGTCCGCCCGGCTCACCAAGGCCGTCCAGCAGGCCACCACCGCCGACCAGCGTGCCGCCGTCGCCCTGCAGACCGACGTCGGCACCAGCACCACCGCCTTCAACGCCAAGCCCTACGGCGGCGGCGACGCGGCCGACGGCAGGCGCGCCGCCGACCTGCTGGCCAAGGGCGGCAGCCTCTCCGACGACGAACTGAAGCGGCTGCAGGACCTGATGGCCACCGGCGCCGGCTCCCGGGAGTTCTCCACCAGCCTGCTCAACAGCCTCAACGCCGGCGGCCACGGCGGCCCCGAGGCGCTGCTCGACTACGCCAAGGTCTACGGCGACCTCGCCCGGAGCGACCACAACGCTCCGCAGTACCAGGACCTCTACGGCCGTCTCGGCCAGGTGCTCGCCACCGCCACCAGGGACGGCGGCATGGGCAGGGCCTGGGAGGACGAGCTGCTCAAGGCCGCCCGCAGGCCCGGCGGCTCGGCGGCCGGGTACAACGAGAACTACCGGGCGCTCACCGAGCTGATGGGCGCCGAGGGCGACTTCGACAAGCCGTTCCTGACGAAGGTCGGCAACGACCTGGTCGACTACGAGCGCGGCAGCAGGCTCAAGGGCGAGGAGCTCTGGGGTCCCGACTACTCCGCCGTCACCGGCCGGCAGGGCGACCCGATGCGCGGGCTGATGAAGGCGATGAGCCACCACCCGGAAGCGGCCAAGGAGTTCCTCGACCCGGGCACCGGTAAGAACCTCGATTACCTGCTCAAGGACCGGGCGTGGCCCAACCAGGGCTACGAGCACAATCAGGACGACGCCCTCGCCCGGGACACCTCGCGCGGCGCCTTCGGCGACGCCCTCCAGGCCGCCACCACCGGCCGCGACCCGCACGGCGACCAGCCGCCGGTCCGCCCGCACGACGAGGCGATGGCCCGGATCATGTCCGACACCATCACCCACTTCGGCGGCGACCACGCCGGCGCCGAGAACGATCTGCCCGTCGCACTGCGCCGGCCGTTCGGCGCGATGATCGCCGACTACGCCGCCGACACCTACGAGATCCTGGGCAAGGAGACCGGCGGGACCTCGGAGACCAGCGGGCTCACCGTCAGGCGGGACCAGATGCTGCGGGTCATCCGCGGCGTCGCCGAGGACCCCGCCGCGTTCCAGCCCATCACCCTCGCCGAGACCGAGGAGATCGCCCGTCGGCTGAAGGAGTACCCGGACGAGGCGTTCCAACCGGACCGAACGGGCCATCCGAACCACCGGATCGAGGGCTTCGCCCACGAGGCGGGCGAGGTCATGGGCGCGCTCAGCGGCGTGCGCACCGACGTCATCGCCGACCATCGGGACGACCAGAACTTCCGCACCAACTGGACCGCCAAGATGCAGTACCACGTGATCGGCGCACCGCTGACGCCCATCCCCGTCGTGGGCGATCTGGTTCAACGACTGGTCGACGTCGGTACCTCCGTCCACGCCAACCAGATCGTCGCCGATACGGGTCGGGAGGCCGCCGCACAGATCTCCGACACCTTCCGAGCCGGCGACGAGCAGCTCAAGGCGATGGTCCGGGGGCGCGCCCAGGCCGCGGGAATCCCGCTGCACGAGCTCAACGCCACCGGCGGCGTCACCACGGCACTGCTGAACGAGGTCGACAAGAGCTACCAGACCGGCGTCGACAACGCCTACCGCCAGGCACTCGGACGGGACTGATGAACGAACCGACGAAGGAACACCAGCCCGTGAGCGACCGGGTCGACGCGGCACTGAGCAGGCGCGGGTTCACCACCCGGGCGCTGCGGCTGCGGGCGGCCGGGGTGCTGCTGGCGATCACGGCCGGGGTGTCCGGGGTGCTGCTGTTCAGGTACACCAACGTCCTCGGGCCGGACAGCGTGTGCGGGGGCGCGGCAAGCGCCGACGCCGTGCACGCCGCACTGGGGCCGGGGCGGATCAGCGAGGAGAAGTCCGCTGACTACTCGCCCACCGCGGTGGACCGGAACCAGTACTGCAGCGCCAAAGTGAGCTTCGGCCTGTTCGGGGACACCGAGCAGAGCGTCAGCTTCGGGATCTCCGTGGTCCGGAGCGTCGGTGCCGAATCCCGCCCCGGGGCGCGGCTCTTCGCCGAGCACGGTGCGGTGGGTGCGGTGACTCCGGGTGGCGCGTGGGCGCTGCTTCCGGAGGGCTGCCCCACCGGCTTGCGGGCCTCGGTCGGCACCGGCCACGACGGGAAGGACGGCGACCACGCGGAAGGTGTCGCCCGCCTCGCCGTCGAGCTCGCCGGCCTCGCCGCGAAGGACCGCAACTGCGGCAGCACCCCGCCCGCGCCGAGCACGCTGTCCCCGGCGGGCGCGGAGCAGCCGGTCGACTGGAACAACCTCTGCGGCCTGCCCGGCATGGCGGTCACCAGGGCACCCGACGCGGACCACGAGGACTGGTACCGCCAGCAGGCCACCACGGCCTTCTCCCCCGTCTGGTCCTGCGACGTGACCGACAAGCCGACCGGGAGGCCCGTGGCATCGTTTGCCGTCGTCACCGATCCCCGGGCGGTGGACCTCCCGCCGGAGGGGGAGCACTCCACGGCGTTCGGCCGGAGCACGTGGGCCGGCAGCTCGAACGAGGACGTGGTGGCCCTCTGCCAGGGCCGGAGGACGTACTTCCACTACGAGGAGCGCCCCGCCCCGGCCCTCAGGAGCCAACGCCTGCTTCCCGACACCGAGGCCGTCTGGACGCGGTTCCTCTCCGCCGCCGGCACGGCGATCGGCTGCGAGCCGATCATCCCCTAGCCGCCCCTCCTCCCCGAGGACCGCCGCCTCCCCCTCCGGTTCCCCCCGGCGGGGGAGGCGGATCCGGTTGGCGGAGGACGTGCGGGCGGGCGGGTGCGCGGGAGTGTGGGCGCATGACCTCGACGCTTCCGCTCCTGCCCACGGCCCCGGCCGCCCCGACCGCCGTCCCACCGGTACCCGCACCTGTCGGCCGGGTGCGGACCGTCGCGGCCTGGACGGCTGTCGCGGCGACCGTCCCCTACCTCACCCTCAAGCTGCTCTGGTTGACCGGCCACCCGGTCGGGGCCGGGGACGCCGAGGCCATGGACGACCTGTGGCTCCTCAACCTGCTCACCTTCGGCATGGACGCCATCGCCGTCGTCCTGGCGTTCGCGTTCGTCCGGCCGTGGGGGCGGCGCGCGCCGGCCGGGCTGCTGGCCTTCCCGATGTGGGTCGCGACCGGACTGCTCGGCACCATCCTGGTCGCCCTGCCGCTCTTCCTGCTGTCCTCGCTGGTGCTCGGACCGGAGGCCGCGCGGCCCGGAAGCGACGAAGGGCCGAGCGGCTGGGTGTTCACCGTGGTGTACGGCGGCTTCGCCGTCCAGGGGCTGGCGCTGATCACCGGGTTCCTGCTGTACGCCCGGGAGCGCTGGGCCGGGCTGCTGCGCCGCGACCGGATCGGCGACCTGCCGCACTCCCCCACGCTGACCACCCAGCGGGCCTTCGCCTGCGTCGCCGCGCTGCTCGCCGCCGGGGTCGCGGCGGCCCGGCTGTACTGGGCGTTCGGCGGGGCCGCCGGGCTGCCGGTGACCTGGCAGGAGCAGCGCGGCCGGAGCGTGGCGATCATGGACGCCGTGACGGCCGTGATGGCGGTGACCGCGGTGGCGGCGCTGCTGGTGCTGGTGTTCCGGCGCCGGCCGGAGTGGCGGCTGCGCGGCCCGCTGGCGGTGCTGTGGACCGCGGCCGGCTCGGTGTTCGCCTGGGGCTCCTGGCAGTTGGTGGCGTTCGGGACGTCCGTCACGGCCCCCGCCGACCCGCGCGCGGCGGTGCCGGGGCTGCTGCCGCTGGTGGAGTCGGTGCAGGTGGTGACCGGGCTGCTGGTGCTGGCCGTGGGCGCGGTCGCGCTGGTCGAGCGGGCCGCGGCGGGCGCCGTCCGGGACACCGCCTGGGCCGCGGCGACCGGCCCGGCCGCCGGAACCCCCGAGGCCCCCGGCGGCGCTGACGTAGAGTCTGGGAAATGATCACGGGGGCGGGTCGGGAGCCGGACGGGAGCGGTGGCGCGCTGCGGCGGGCCGCGGGTGCGCTGTTCGGGCGGCGGGCCCGGCTGCGCTGGGTGCACCTGGTGCTCGGCGGCGCGCTGCTGATGCCGTACTGGATGCTGGCGACGGTCGCGCTGGGCGCGCTGGACCCGCGCAAGGGCTCGCTGCTGCAGGTGCTGCTCTACTTCGCCGCGCTCGCCGTCTCGCTCCCGATGGCCGCCGTCACCGCCCTGGTCCCGACCGTCCGGGCGCTGGAGGGCGCGGCGGCCCTGGCGCTGTGCACGCCCCGGCGGGCGGCGGAGGTGGTCACCGGCCCGGCCCGGTCCTGGGCGGCCCGGCGGCGGACGGCCGCGTGGTTCGTCCTGCACCTGCTGTTCGGCGGCGTGGTCAGCGGGATGACGCTGGCCGGTACGCCGTTCGCGGTGGTGCTGATCCTGCGGCCGACCGGCTTCGAGGAGGCGGTGCGGTTCTGGGAGGACCGGGGTGTGCCCGGCTGGCTGCCCGGTCCGCTGCTCGGCGCCGCGCTGCTGGCGCTGATCGTCGGCACCAGCGCCGGCCTGGGCGGGCTGCTGGCACGGTGGGCGCCGGTACTGCTCGGCCCGACCCCGGACGAGCGGCTGGCCACCGCCGAACGGCGGGCCGCCGTACTCGCCCAGCGCAACCGGCTGGCCCGTGAGCTGCACGACTCGGTCGGCCACGCGCTGAGCGCCGTGGGCATCCAGGCCTCGGCCGCCGCCCGGGTGCTGCGCTCCGACCCGGAGTTCGCGGCGGAGGCGCTGGCCGCCATCGAGGAGACCGCGCGCGGCGCCGTCGCCGAACTGGACGCGGTGCTGGGGCTGCTGCGCGAGGAGGACGGCGACGCGGCCGGGCCCGCCGGGCCGACCCTCGCCGGGTTGGACGACCTGCTGCGGCAGCTGGCCCGCACCGGGCTGGCGGTGGACGCCGAGCTGGCCCCCGGGCTGGACCGGCTGCCGGCCGCGTTCTCCCGCGAGGCCTACCGGATCGTCCAGGAGGGCCTGACCAACGTCCTGCGGCACGCCGGCCCGGACGGCTCCGCGCCCGCGCGGCTGCGGGTCGCGCCGGCCGGCGGGCGGCTGGAGATCGAACTGACCAACCCGCTCGGCCGGTCGCGGCCCAGCCGGCCCGGCGGCGGGCGCGGGCTGCGCGGGATCGGCGAACGCGCGGCGGCGCTGCGCGGGGGCTGCGAGGCCGGGCCGGCGGACGACGGGACGACGTGGCGGCTGGCCGTCTGGCTGCCGGTGGGAGGAACGCGGTGAACGACGGGGGCACGGTGAACGACAGGAGCGCGGTGAACGACGGGGGCGCGGTGAACGACAACGGGAACGTGGCGGAGGCCTCGGGGGCCATGGCCGGCCGTCCGGTCCGGGTGGTGATCGCCGACGACGAGCGGCTGGTGCGCACGGGTCTGCGGGTGGTGATCGACGCCGAACCGGACCTCACCGTCGTCGGAGAGGCGGCCGACGGCGCCGAGGTGGTGCCGCTGGTGCGCGAACTGCGGCCGGACGTGGTGCTGATGGACGTCCGGATGCCGGGGATCGACGGCATCCGGGCCACCGAGCAGCTGGTCGGCGGGATGGCCGACCCGCCCCGGATCCTGGTGGTCACCACCTTCGAGCACGACGACCACGTGTACGACGCGCTGCGGGCGGGGGCCGCCGGGTTCCTGCTGAAGCGGGCGCGGGCCGAGGAGATGGTGCAGGCGGTGCGGCTGATCGCGCGCGGCGACTCGCTGCTGTTCCCGGCGGCCGTACGCGAACTGGCCCTGCGGTACGCGGCCCCGGGTGGCGGGCCGGGCGCCGCCCGGGCCGGCCGCCAGGCGTCCGACCGGGGCCCGATCGGACGGCTGACCGGGCGGGAGGCGGAGGTGCTGCGGCTGATGGCGGTCGGGCTCAACAACGGGGAGATCGCCGCGGAACTCGTGGTCAGCCAGGAGACGGTCAAGACCCACGTGGGCGGCGTGCTGGCCAAGCTGGGCGCGCGGGACCGCACCCAGGCGGTGATCGCGGCGTACGAGTCGGGCTTCGTACTGCCGGGCTGAGCACCGCCCCCGGGCCTCCGGCACCCCCGCGCTCAGGGGCTTCCCGGCGCCCGGTGCTCAGATCCGCCAGACGCGGATCCGGTCGGCCGCCGCGAACACGTCCGCCCGCCCCTCGGCGATGTCCCGGGCCAGCTCCACCAGCGCCCCGTACGGCGGGTCGATGCCCTCCCCGGCCGCGTGCATGTACGCCGCCGTCGTCATGCAGGCGTACAGGTTGTTGCGCACCGGGAGCGGCCGCAGCAGCACGATCGTGTGCATCAGAGTAGCCGCGCACCAGGCCGGATCGGCGTCGTGGCCCAGCTGCGCGGTGTTCACCCGGTGCCGGGCGACGGCCGCCTGCAGCGCCGAGTAGTCCCGCACGCTGAGGTCCTCCGGCGAGGCCAGCTCCTGGACGTCGAGCAGCCAGCGCAGATCGACCCGCAGCAGCATCATCGCGGCACCCTCATCGCCCCCGCCCCCGCGTCCGCCCCGTTCAGGCGGCCGGCGCGTCCTCCGGGAACTCCCGGTCGAACTCCTCGCGGTGCGCGTTCCAGAACGCCACCGCGTGGGAGACGAACACCCGGCGCTGCTGCTCCCGCACACTCAGGTCGTGCACATAGGCCTTGACGCTCTTGCCGTCGGCGGCGGCCGCCTCGCGAATGGCGGCGAGTTCGTGCTCCGTGTACTCGATGTTGAGTGCTGGCATGGCGCCGATGGTACTGGAGCACAAGGGAGTTGGACACCGAGACGGCATGCCCGAGACCACCCCGGGCGGGCGTACGCCGCCGGTCGGATCCGGGCGCCGCCGGTGTACCTCCCTGGTCGGGGTACGGACCGCTCCACAGGCTGACGTCCGGTGGCCGGACCGCTCCGTACCGTCAACTCATGGGCGGCGGAGGGGTTCCGCGGGGGAGGCCCGGAGCTGGAGGCACAGGACACGGCATGGGTATCGGACACAGGACATCGATCGCCCGGGCGGCGGGCGTCGCGGCGGTCGCGCTCGCACTCACGGCGGGGACGGCGGGCGCGGCCGGGGCGGTCGGCGGCGCGCCGGACGGGGACGGCGCGGCGGGACGGCCGGGCGTCAACCGGCTGGAGGGCGTCTGGCAGACGGACGGGTACGGCACGATCGTCGAGATCCACGGGGCTACCTTCACCACCTACGACGTGACCCGGATCAGCTGCACCCCGGGCTTCCTGGGCGGCACGCAGGTGGGCGCGCCCGGGCACGACGGCGCCGTCCGCTACGGCCGGGCGGGCAAGACGTACGCGGAGCTGACGCTCACTCCCCAGGGGCGCAACCGGGCGGTGTACCGGGAGGACTCCTCCGTCGGGACCAGGAACCTGTCCCGGCTGCCCGGCGGACTGCCGGCTCGGTGCACGCGGCCGGCGCCGCAGGACGCGCTCGCGGTCTTCGACCGGTTCTGGGCGGACTTCGAGGAGAACTACCCCTTCTTCGCCGCCAAGGGCATCGACTGGCAGGCCCGGGGCGCGCAGGCACGGGCGGGGATCACCCCGCAGACCGACACCGACACGCTCCAGGGGATCCTCACCGGCCTCCTGGAACCGCTCGGCGACGCGCACACCGCGCTGGGACGCAAGCGCACCGACGGCGGGTTCGGCCTGGTCTTCGGCGGGCAGCGCCCGGGCACTCAGGATCCCGACGACGAGACCCGGGAGCAGGCGGGGCGGGCGGTCGCCGCTCAGCTCGTCGCCCCCGAGCAGACCTTCGGCCGCGGCCGGCTGGGTGTCGGCGAACTCCCGGGGGGCATCGGCTACCTGCGGGTGAGCGCCTTCGACGGGTACGTCGCCGACGCCCCCTACCAGACCAAGGAGGCCGAGCTGGACCGGGCACTGGACGCCCTGCTGGCCCACCCCGACCGGCTGAACGGCCTGGTGATCGACCTGCGGCTGAACGGCGGCGGTTCGGACGCGCTGGGGCTGCGGATCGCCTCCCGGCTCACCGACCGGCCGTTCCTCGCCTACCGCAAGGTGGCGCGCAACGACCCGGCCGACCCGACCGCCTACACCCGGCCGGACCCGCTCACCGTCCGGCCCATCGCCGGGGCCACCCGCTACACCGGGCCGATCGCCCTGCTCACGGCCGGCTCGACGGTGAGCGCGGGCGAGACCTTCACCCAGGCGATGGCCGAACGGCGCCCGGCGCCGGTGCGGATCGGCGAGAACACCCAGGGCGTCTTCTCCGACGTCATGATCAAACTGATCTCCGACGACCTGCTCATCGGCCTGCCGAACGAGAAGTTCCTCACCCGCGACGGCAGCACCTTCGACGGCCCGGGCATCCCGCCGGACGTCCGCACCCCGGTCTTCACCCCGGAGGAGCTGAGCCAGGGCCGGGACTCCGCCCTGACCGCGGCCCGCGGGATCCTCGGTGCGCAGCGCTGACCGGCCGGCCCGTGCCGCGGCCGTGCTCGCCGTCGCCCTCGTGGTGACGGCGGGCACGGCCGTGCCCGCCCTGGCCTCCGGGGGCGGCGCCGGCCCCCGGCTCGACGGGGTCTGGCGGATGGACGGGTACGGCACCCTGCTCACCGTCTCCGGCACGCGACTCACCTCCTACGACGTCACCAGGAACAGTTGCACGCCCGGGGTGACCTCCGCCGACCGGTTCGGCGCGCCGCTGCCCGGCGGCGCCGTCCGCTACGGCACCCCCGGGTCACCCTTCGGCCAGCTGACCATCACCCCGCACGGACGCCACCGGGCCGTGTACACGAGGGACGGGGCCACCGGCACCCGCGCGCTGGAACGGCTGCCCGACGGGCTGCCGGCGCAGTGCACGCGGCCGGTCTCCGACGATCCCCTCGCGGTGTTCGACAGGTTCTGGGACGGCTTCGAGGAGAACTACCCCTTCTTCGCCGCCAAGGGTGTCGACTGGCACGCCGCGCGGGCGACGTACCGGCCGACGGTCACCGCGGAGAACCTGGTGGACACGATCATCACCATGGTCGCGCCGCTCCGGGACTCGCACGTCGCGCTGCTCCGGGCGAGCCCCGACGGCAGGTACACCACCTTCTTCCGGGCGATGCGGGACGGCACCGTGGCACCGACCCCGGAGCTTCTGGGCACCGTGCTGCCGCCGATCGGCGCCCAACTGGCCGCCCCCGAGCAGCCGTTCGGGGGCGGCATCCTCGGGGTCGGCGAACTCCCGGACGGCATCGGCTACCTGCGGGTGAGCGCGTTCGGCGACTACGTCGACCAGGGCGGCCAGCGGGAGCAGGAGGCCGAGCTCGACCGGGCCGTCGACGCCCTGCTCGACCGGCCGCGCGCCAGGCCGCTGCGCGGGGTGGTGATCGACATCCGGGTGAACGGCGGTGGTTCGGACGCGCTGGCCGTGCGGCTCGCCTCCCGGTTCACCGACCGGCCGTACCAGGCCTACCGCAAGGTGGCCCGCAACGACCCGGCCGACCCGACCGCCTTCACCCGGCCCCAACCGGTGACCGTCCGCCCCGCCGCCGGGGCGAGCCGCTTCACCGGGCCGGTGGCGCTGCTCACCTCGGGCTCGACCGTGAGCGCGGGCGAGACCTTCACCCAGGCGATGATGGGCCGCAGCCCGCACGTCACCCGGATCGGCGAGAACACCCAGGGCGTCTTCTCGGACCAGCTGCCCCGCCGGCTCTCCTCGGACCTCCTGCTCCTCCTTCCGAACGAGGAGTTCCTCACTCCCGCCGGCACCACCTTCGACGGGCCGGGCATCCCGCCGGACGTCCGCACCCCGGTCTTCACCCCGGCCGAACTGGCCGGGCTGAAGGACTCCGCCCTGACCGAGGCGCGGCGGCTGCTCACCGCCGGGTCCGGCCCGGGCTGACCGGCCCGGGCCGACCGGCCGGCGCAGGAGCGCCGGTGCTGCTCGGCGGTGCCGCATCGGCCGGCGCTACATGGGCTCCACCGCCCGCAGCGCGCCGTCCAGCTCCAGCCAGCGGGTGACACCCAGGCCGCGCAGGAACGGCACGTCGTGGCTGGCCACGATCAGCGCCCCCTGATAGGCGGCGAGCGCCTGGGTGAGCTGGCGGACGCTGGCCAGGTCGAGGTTGTTGGTCGGCTCGTCGAGCAGCAGCAGCTGCGGCGGCGGGTCGGCCAGCAGCAGCGCGGCCAGGGTGGCCCGGAACCGCTCGCCTCCGGAGAGCGTGCCGGCCGGCTGGTCGGCCCGCCCGCCGCGGAACAGGAACCGGGCCAGCCGGGCCCGGACCGCGTTGTCCCCCGCGCCCGGCGCGAACAGCTTGACGTTGCCCACGACGGTCAGCCCGTCGTCGAGCAGGTCGAGCCGCTGCGGGAGGTGGCGCACCGGCACCGGGGTGACGACCTCGCCCTCCAGCGGGGCGAGTTCACCGGCGATGGTGCGCAGCAGGGTGGACTTGCCCGCGCCGTTGCGGCCGACCAGCGCGATCCGCTCGGGCCCGCGCAGGTCGAGGTCGGCGGTGATGCCGTGCGGCAGCCGGACCTTGTCCAGGGTGAGCACGGTGCGCCCGGCCGGCACCGCGGTGCGGGGCAGGTCGATCCGGATCTCCGCGTCGTCCCGGACGGCCTCCTCGGCGACGGTCAGCTTGCGCTTGGCCTCCTCCAGGCGCTCGGTGTGCATGCCCTGGATCCGGCCGGCGGTCTCCTGGCCCTGGCGTTTGAGCTTGCCGGCGAAGATGTGCGGATCGTTGCGGGTGACCGAGCGCTTCCTGCCGTAGCCGGCGCTGCGTTCCAGTCGCATCCGGGCCTCGGCGAGGTCCCGCTTCTGGCGGTGGACGTCGGCCTCGGCGTTGCGCAGCAGCCGCTCGGCGGTCTCCTGCTGGGCGACGACGGTGCGCTCGTACTCGGCGAAGTTGCCGCCGTACCAGGTGACCTGACCGTCCCTCAGTTCGGCGATCTGGTCGACGTGCTGGAGCAGTTCGCGGTCGTGGCTGACGATCACCATCACGCCGCCCCAGCCGGCCACCGTCTCGTGGAGCCGCTGCCGGGCGGAGCGGTCCAGGTTGTTGGTCGGCTCGTCGAGCAGCAGCACGTCGGGGCGGCGCAGCAGCAGGGTGGCCAGCCGCAGCAGGACGGCCTCGCCGCCGGAGAGTTCGCCGGTGGTGCGGTCGAGGTCGAGCCGGTGCAGGCCGAGCCGGTCGAGCAGGGCGCGGGCGCGCTCCTCGACGTCCCAGTCGTCGCCGACCGCGTCGAAGTGGCGCTGGTCGGTGGAGCCGGTCTCGATGGCGTGCAGGGCCTCGCGGGCGGCCCGGACGCCGAGCGCCTCGTCGACCCGCAGGCCGGTGTCCAGGGTGAGGCCCTGCGGCAGGTAGCCGATCTCGCCGGCCGCCCTGACCGCGCCCGAGGTGGGGGTGAGTTCGCCCGCCAACAGGCGCAGCAGGGTGGACTTGCCGGCGCCGTTGAGCCCGATCAGCCCGGTGCGGCCGGGGCCGACGGCGAGGTGGAAGCGGTCGAGGACGGGCCTGCCGTCCGGCCACTCGAAGGTGAGGTCGGTGCAGAGCAGTGAGGTGGTGGGTTGTGCCATGGAAAGCCTCCCGGAGGTCGCCGACGTGGTCGTGGAGCAACACGGGGAGACACCGCGGGTGCGGGTGGGGACCGGGAGGGAGGGCCGGGGATCGTCAGAAGGACGGGGGACGCCGGGCCGGCTCACCACTGAGGTCGGGCACACGCACACTCACGGACCGCGTGCAGCGACACGGCTGCGATGCGGCGGGGGCGGTGTCTCGGGACCTCAGTAGATCAATGGCCTTCTCCTGTTCTGGCGACTGGCAGGCATCACGCTACGGAGGGCCCCCGAGGCGTGCAACCGGTTTTTTCGGTGCCGATCACGTGCCGATCCGGTGACGGCCGCGCCCCGGAACGGTCCGGGGACGGAGGCCGTCCGCAGCGCATGGCAGACTCCTCCCCTGCCACCCGCTCGACACTCGCGGCCGTGGCGTGCATTCACAGGGGGAACAGAACAGATGTCACCGATATCCCGGGCGACGCGTGCCGCGCTGGGCGCTTCCGTCGTCGCGCTGACCATGGTCGTCGCGACCGCGTGCGGCCCGGACAACAGCGACCCGGTCGCCGACCCGTCCGGCGCGCAGACCGCCGCCGCGACCACCGCGGCCACCGCGGGCTCCACCGGCAAGCCGGGCGGCCTGCCGCCGATCAAGCTGCCGACCGCCGACGAGCTCAAGAAGTGGAGCTTCGACGACTGGGACAAGTGGGCCCAACAGAACGTCATCACCCCGGCGGTCAAGGGCTTCTGGGACCTCCAGAAGATCCTCAAGGCCAAGCCGGCCAAGCCCGGCCCGGGCAACCAGCCCACCGCCCAGCCGACCGCGCAGCCGACGTCGGCCGCCCCGACGGCCCAGCCGACCAGCGCCGCACCCACCCAGCCGGGCGGCACCGGCGGCGGCCAGAACGACCCGCAGCCCAAGCCGGTCGAGATGAAGCCCGTCGCCCACCCGTACGCCAAGCCGGCCCACGTCAACGGCAAGCTGTTCTTCCAGGACGGCAACCAGGACTACGTCTGCTCCGGCACCGTCGTCTCCGACCCGGCCAACCCGGGGAAGAGCAACCTGGTCTGGACGGCCAGCCACTGCCTGCACGGCGGCAAGGGCGGCAAGTACCACACCAACATCACCTTCGCCCCGGCCTTCAACAGCACCGGCGCGGTCAGCGGCGGCAAGCAGGGCTCGCTCGCCGAGGCCGAGCCGTACGGCGAGTGGGGCGCCGTCGCGGGCATGGTCGCCCCGCAGTGGACGGCCGAGGCCGACCCGGAGAACGGCGGCCCGTGGAGCCAGTACGACTTCGGCATCCTCAGGGTGGCCAACCCGGACGGCAGCGCCAAGTCGCTGGAGGAGGTCGTCGGCGGCTCGGTGCCGGTCTGGTTCAATGCCCCGCGCGAGCAGATCGCCACGGTGAGCACCTACGGCTACCCGGCCGGCAAGCCCTTCGACGGCATGGAGCTGGAGCACTGCGAGGCCGGCAAGCCGGCCCGCCGCTCGATGGACCCGGCCCGCCCGACCATGCTGATGACCGGCTGCAACGGCACCGGCGGCGACAGCGGCGGCGGCTGGTTCACCACCAAGGACGGCAAGCAGGTCCTGGTGTCGGACACCTCCATCGGCGGCTTCGACAACACCTGGGAGGCCGGCCCGTACCTGGACGACGTCGCCCAGCACGCGCTGGACTACTTCTCCAAGAAGAGCAAGTGACCCCGGTCACGGCCTGACCCGCTCCGACCTCCCCGCCGGGGGCGGCGGCACCCCCGTGTGCCGGCGCCCCCGGCGGCGTCCGTGCCCGCCCGCCTAGAATCGGGGCATCATGAGCGCCACACTCGTCGTCAAGGACCTCGCCGCCGGCCACGGCGAGCGCACCCTCTTCTCCGGCCTGGACCTGGTCGTCGCCCCCGGTGACGTGATCGGCCTGGTCGGTGTCAACGGAGCCGGCAAGTCCACCCTGCTGCGGCTGCTGGCCGGCCTGGACGCCCCGGAGGGCGGTTCGGTGCGGCTCAGCCCGGCCACCGCCAACGTCGGCCACCTCCCGCAGGAGCCGGAGCGCCGCCCGGAGGAGTCGGTCCGCGACTTCCTGGCCCGCCGCACCGGGGTGGCCGCCGCGCAGGCCGCGCTGGACGAGGCCACCCAGGGCCTGGTGGACGGCGTGCCCGGCGCCGACGACGCCTACGCGGTGAACCTGGACCGCTGGCTGGACCTCGGCGGCGCCGACCTGGAGGAACGGGCCGAGGAGGTCGCCGACTCGCTCGGCCTCAAGGTCTCCCTGGACCTGCCGATGACGGCCCTGTCCGGCGGCCAGGCGGCCCGGGCCGGCCTGGCCTCGCTGCTGCTCTCCCGCTACGACGTCTTCCTGCTCGACGAGCCCACCAACGACCTCGACCTGGACGGCCTGGAGCGGCTGGAGGCCTTCGTCAAGGGCCTGCGCGCGGGCACCGTGGTGATCAGCCACGACCGCGAGTTCCTGGCCCGCACCGTCACCAAGGTGCTGGAGCTGGACCTGCACCAGGGGCAGGTCAACCTCTACGGCGGCGGCTACGAGGCGTACCTGGAGGAGCGCGCCACCGCCCGCCGGCACGCCCGCGAGGAGTACGAGGAGTACGCCGACACCAAGGCGGGCCTGGAGGCCCGGGCCCGGATGCAGCGCGGCTGGATGGAGAACGGCGTGCGCAACGCGCGCCGCAAGTCCAGCGACAACGACAAGATCGGGCGCGCGATGCGCACCGAGTCCACCGAGAAGCAGGCCGCCAAGGCCCGCCAGACGCAGCGGATGATCGAGCGCCTCGACGTGGTCGACGAGCCGCGCAAGGAGTGGGAGCTGCGGATGGAGATCGCCACCGCGCCGCGCTCCGGCTCGGTGGTCGCCACCCTGCGCGGGGCCACCGCCCGGCGCGGCGACTTCACGCTCGGCCCGGTCGACCTGCAGATCGACTGGGCGGACCGGGTGGCCATCACCGGCGCCAACGGCGCGGGCAAGTCCACCCTGCTGGCCGCCCTGCTGGGCCGGCTCGAACTCGACGGGGGCAGCGCCGCGCTGGGCTCCGGCGTGGTGGTCGGCGAGGTGGACCAGGCCCGCGGGCTGTTCCTCGGCGGGGAGCCGCTGCTGGAGGCGTTCGCCGCCGCCGTCCCGGAGCTCGCGCCGGAGGAGGTGCGCACCCTGCTGGCCAAGTTCGGCCTGAAGGCGGTGCACGTGCTGCGCCCGGCGGACACCCTCTCCCCCGGCGAGCGCACCAGGGCGGCGCTGGCGCTGCTCCAGGCGCGCGGGGTGAACCTGCTGGTGCTGGACGAGCCCACCAACCACCTGGACCTGCCCGCGATCGAGCAGCTGGAGTCGGCGCTCGGCTCGTACACCGGCACGCTGCTGCTGGTCACCCACGACCGGCGGATGCTGGACACCGTCGCGGTGAACCGGCGGATCGAGGTCGGCGGCGGCCGGGTCCGCGAACTGTAGTCGAGGAGACGGCGGCGGGCCGGGAGGGGAGGTCCAGACCTCTTCCCCGACCCGCCGTCATGTGCTGTGCTGTCGCCCATGGTTGACAGCACAGCGCTCGACAGCGCGGTGGCCGACGCGTCCTACCCGACCGTCCCGCTCACCCCCATGACCGTGCCCGCCCACGAGGCCGAGGCCCGCAGCAAGGCGTTCCACGACGTGATGGACCAGCGCCGGACCGTCCGCGACTATTCGACCCGCCCGATCCCGGAGGGCGTCGTCGAGTGGGCCGTCCGCACCGCCAACACCGCGCCGAGCGGCGCGCACGTGCAGCCCTGGCGGTTCGTGGTGATCACCGATCCGGAGCGCAAGCGCCTGCTGCGGGAGGCCGCCGAGGCCGAGGAGCGCGAGTTCTACGCGCACCGGGCCTCCGAGGAGTGGCTGGCCGCGCTGGCGCCGATCGGCACCGACTGGCACAAGCCGTTCCTGGAGGACGCGCCGGCCGTGATCGTCGTCTTCGAGGTGCACAAGGGCCCCAACTCGCCGCGTCCGTACTACACCAAGGAGTCGGTGGGGATCGCGGTCGGCCTGCTGCTCGCCTCACTGCACCAGGCGGGGCTGGCGACGCTCACCCACACGCCGAGCCCGATGAAGTTCCTCAACGAGGTGTGCGAACGGCCGCAGGAGGAGCGGGCCGCGTACGTCATTCCGGTGGGCTACCCCGCCGAGGGGGCGCGCGTGCCGGACCTGCGGCGCAAGGAGCTCGACGAGGTGCTGATCCGGCTCTGACGCGCCCCCGGCGGGGCCGGCGCGCGGCGGCGGCCGGTGGTGACGGGTCCAGGGCGTCGACATAATCGCCGCCATGGACCACGTCATGCCGCCGCCGCGCGGGGACGCCTCCGCGCCCGGTGCGCCGTCGGCCGGCCGGCGCACCCCCGGCACACCCGCCCCCGGCCGGCCGCCCGAACTGCTGCGGCCGGCCGAGGGGATCACCCTGCGGCGGCGCTCCCCGGCCCAGGCCACCGCGCTCAACGCCGCCGTCCGGGCCAACCTGGAGCACCTGCGCCCCTGGATGGAGTGGGCCGCCGAGGCTCCCACCCCCGCCCGGACCGTCGCACTCACCGTGGCCGGCGTCGCCGCCTGGGACGCCGGCACCGACTTCATCTACCTGGCCGCCCTGGACGCCGAACCGGGCCGGGTGATCGGCTCGTTCGGCCTGCACCGCAGGATCGGCCCGGACGCGCTGGAGATCGGCTACTGGGTGAGCGCGGAGCACGGCCGCCGCGGCATCGCCACCGCCGCCGCCCGGTCGGTCACCGCGGCGGCACTCGCCCTGCCCGGGATCCGCCGGGTCGAGCTCCACTGCGATCCGGCCAACACCGCCAGCGGCGCGGTGGCCCGCCGGCTCGGCTTCCGGCTCGACCGGGTGGTCGACGCGCCGGTCCGGGCGCCGGGCGAGACCGGACGCAAGCAGGTCTGGATCCGGGAGCGCCGCCCGCCCGGCCCGTGCACCGTCTGGTGACGGTCCTCGGGGTCCGCGGGGTCCGCGGGCCCGCAGGATCCGGACCGTCCGCGGGGCCCGGACGGTCAGTACCGCTCGCCGGCCGCCGCCGGCAGCGCGTCCAGCTCGGCGAGGTCGGCCGGCGAGAGCACCAGATCGGCCGCCGCCGCGTTCTCCTCCAGGTACTTCGGCGTCTTGGTCCCCGGGATCGGCAGCACGTACCGCCCCTGCGCCAGCAGCCAGGCGAGCGCCACCTGCGCGGGCGTCGCACCGTGCCGCGCCGCGACCGCCCGCACCCGCTCCACCAGCGCCAGGTTGGCCTTCAGCGCCTCCTGCTGGAAGCGCGGCAGCTGCCGGCGGAAGTCGTCCGCCGGCAGCTCGTCGAAGGAGGCGATGCCGCCGGTCAGGAAGCCCCGGCCGAGCGGGGAGAACGGCAGGAACGCGATCCCCTGCTCCTCGGTGTACGGCAGCACCTCGGCGAGCGAGTCCCGGGTCCAGAGCGACAGCTCGTTCTGCACCGAGGCCACCGGGTGCACGGCCTGCGCGCGCCTGATCTCCTCGACGTCCACCTCGGAGAGGCCGATCCGCCGCGCCTTGCCGGCCGCCACCGCCTCGGCGAGCGCGCCCCAGGACTCCTCGACCGGCACCTCCGGGTCGATCCGGTGCAGCTGGTACAGGTCGACGTGGTCGGTGCCGAGCCGGCGCAGGCTGTCGTCGATCGCCCGGCGGATGTGCTCGGGCCGCCCGTTGCGCAGCACCCGCTCCTCGGCGTTGCCCGGCACCAGGCCCACCTTGGTGGCCAGCACCGCGCGCTCCCGGTACGGCCCGGCCAGCGCGGCGCCGACCACCTCCTCGTTGGTGTAGGGCCCGTAGATGTCGGAGGTGTCGATCAGCGTGACGCCGAGGTCCAGCGCCTGCCGGATCACCTGCACCGACTTGTCGTCGTCGCGGTTGTGCACGTCGTAGGCCCAGGTCATCCCCATGCAGCCGAGGCCGACGACCCCGACCTCGGGACCCTCGCTGCCGAGCGTGGCGTTGCGCATGACGGTACTCCTCACTGATGCCGGCCCGGCGTGGCGCCGACCGCGGTCGGATCAACTCAACGGGGAACAGCCTCTCCCTTCGAGTGCGCTCTAGGTCAAGCCCGTTCCCGCCACCGGGTGACGCTGCGCCAGCCAGTCCCGGAACCCTCCCCGCAGCACCAGGTCCGCGAGCCGCCGGTACCCGCCCGCCCCCGGGTGCGCGCCGTCCCCGGCCAGCGCCTCCGCCGTCCAGACCCGGTCCGCCGCCAGCTCCCGGGTCACGCCGACGAACGGCACCCCGCGCCCGGCGCAGATCCCGGCGATCCCGTCGGCCAGCACCGACACCCGCTCCAGGTGCGGCGCGCCCGCGCCGACCACCGGCGGCGGGCCCACCACCAGCGGCGCGAGGCCGCGCTCGCGCGCCCCGTCCAGCAGCGCCGCCACGTTGGCCAGGCACGCCTCCGGCGCGACCCTGGGCCGCCCGTCCTCCTCCACCGCGTCGTTGCTGCCCACCGACAGCACCAGCCGGTTGTCCGCGCCGGGCAGCGCCCGGACCGCCGTCTCACCCCAGCAGCGGGCCAGAACGTCCGCCGAAGTGCTGCGCCGCACGCCCAGGTTGAACGCCGTCACCGCCTCCGGTCCCACCCCGAGCCCGGCCAGGCAGTCCGCCACCGCCCGGCCCGCCCAACCGCGGTACTCCGGGTCCCCGACCCCCTGGACGAACGAGTCGCCGAAGAAGACGATCCGCACGTCCCTGCCGTCCAAGTCCTTGGTCATGGTGGAACCTTAAGGTCCGCGTAAGGCTTGCTACGAGGTGCCTTTGCTGCACCGGAGGTTCTTGACGTGCCCAGGTGGTCTAGTCCAGGTTGATGCTCAGCACCGCGCAACTCCCCCACCGGACCACCCCTCCACCGCCGCCCGCCCCGCGTCTCCTCCCCCCGCGCGGGCCGGGCGGCGGCCCCCGTCCACCGAGAGGCACCCCCATGCCACGCGCGCCCCGCGACACCGCTGCCCGGCACCGCCGCCCGGTCCTCCGCACCAAGGTTCTCGGCCTCGCCACCGCCGTCGTCCTGGCCGGCGGCGGCCTCGCCACGATGGCCGGGAACGCCGGCGCCGCCGACGGCAACCTGCTCGGCAACCCCGGGTTCGAGAGCGGCTCGCTGGGCGCCTGGAGCTGTACCGCCGCGACCGGCGGCGTGGTCGGCTCCGGCGCGCACAGCGGCTCGTACGCACTGCGCGGCGAGGTCTCCGGTGCGGACACCGCGCAGTGCGGCCAGAGCGTCACGGTGCAGCCCAACACCACGTACACGCTGAGCGCCTGGGTCCAGGGCCAGTACGTGTACCTCGGCGCGACCGGCAGCGGCGTCACCGACCCGGCCGTCTGGACGCCCGGCGGCTCCGGCTGGCAGCAGCTGACCGCCACCTTCACCACCGGCGCGGCCACCACCAGCGTCAACGTCTACCTGCACGGCTGGTACGGGCAGGGCGCCTACCTCGCCGACGACGTCACGCTCACCGGCCCCGGCGGCACCCCGAGCACCCCGCCGCCCACCACCACGCCCCCGAGCACCACACCGCCCACCACCACGCCGCCGACCGGCGGGCCGACCACCCCCGCGCCGAACGTCGCCCTCCCGGTCGCCCCGTACATCGACATGGGCGCCTGGCCCACCCCGTCGATGCCCGCGATGGCCAAGTCCGGCAACCTCAAGGGCTTCACCATGGGCTTCGTCACCGCCGTGGGCTGCAAGGCCAGCTGGTTCAACGCCTACGACCCGCGCACCGGCTGGGCCAAGGACCAGATCGACGCGCTGCGCGCGGCCGGCGGCGACGTCAAGCTCTCCTTCGGCGGCGCCAGCGGCACCGAGCTCGCCGCCGCCTGCACCAGCGTCGACTCCCTGTTCGCCGAGTACGACGCCGTGGTGAACGCCTACAACCTGCGCTACGTCGACTTCGACATCGAGGGCGCCGCGATCGCCGACACCGTCGCCAACGACCGCCGCTCCGCCGCCCTCGCCAAGCTGCAGAAGGCCCACCCCGGCCTCAAGGTCTCCTTCACCCTGCCGGTCCTGCCCGAGGGCCTGACCAGCGAGGGCGTCGCCATCGTCCGCTCCGCCCGGGACGCGGGCCTGGACGTCGACGTCGTCAACGTCATGGCGATGGACTACTACCGCACCGGCACCGACTACGGCGACGCCGCCGTCCAGGCCGCGCAGTCCCTGTACGGCCAGCTCAAGGCGCTGTACCCGGCCAAGGGCGACGCCCAGCTGTGGGCCATGGTCGGGGTCACCCCGATGCTCGGCGAGAACGACGACCACCAGATCTACAACCAGGCCGACGCCCAGCAGCTGGTCGCCTTCGCCCGGCAGCACCACCTCGGCGTGCTGGCCTTCTGGGACGCCACCCGGGACGCCAACGCCTGCACCGGCGGCGGCCTCTTCAAGTGCACCAACATCCCGCAGCAGCCGTACGAGTTCGCGAAGATCTTCGCCCAGTACACCGGCTGAGCCCCGGCACTCGCCGAGCCCCGACAAGCCCTGACGCTCGCTGAGCCCGGGCACCGGACGGCGCCGGCGGCCCCCTTCCCGGGGGTCGCCGGCGCCGCCGTAATTCGCGCGCGCGTTCCCCGCCGGGCGACTACAGTCCCGGTCAATGCCCAGGGGTGGCGCAGAGGCAGGCGCACCGCCTTGCCAAGGCGGACACGTCGGTTCGAATCCGTCCCCCCGGACAGGGCCGGTCCCGTAGCGCAGAGGCAGGCGCGCCACTACCGCATGGTGGAGTACGCCGGTTCGAATCCGGTCGGGGCCGGCCGTACCGAACGGCACTGCGCGGCACGGCACTGCGCGGCACGGCACGCAAGGGGGCGGACATGACGGACACGGTGATCGAGGAGCCCACCGCCGAGGAACTGGCCGCGTTCAGCCGCACCCTGGGCCGGCTGCGCGCCCTGCCCGAGGGCCACCGCACCCGGCTGCACGCCGAACGGCAGCTGGAGTCCTTCGTCCGCGAGAGCCGCAAGCGCCGCCGCCAGGGCCGACGCGCCGAGATCCGCGTCGCCGACGCCGAACTGCTCGCCGCCACCGCCACCGGCGCCCTAGACCGCCGCGAGGACGCCCCGCTCGCCGCCCCGACCGCCCGGACCGTCCCGGTCGGCGAACTCCGCGGCCGCCGCCGTTGCTACGTCTGCAAGCAGCCGTACCGCGAGGTGGACGCCTTCTACCACATGCTCTGCCGCCCCTGCGCCGCGAACAGCGCCGCCCGCCGCGCCCTCTCCACCGACCTGCGCGGGCGCCGCGTACTGCTGACCGGCGGCCGGGTGAAGATCGGCTTCCAGCTGGCCCTGATGATGCTGCGCGACGGCGCCGACCTCGTCGTCACCAGCCGGTTCCCGCACGACACCGTGCGCCGGTTCCGGGCCGCCGAAGGCAGTGCCGACTGGTGGGAGCGGCTCACCGTGGTCGGCATCGACCTGCGCGACCCGCGCCAGGTCCTCGGCCTCGCCGAGCAACTGTTCGCCGACGGGCGCCCGTTGGACATCCTGGTCAACAACGCCGCGCAGACCCTGCGCCGCCCTCCCGAGTCCTACGCGCTGCTGGCCGCCGGCGAGCGGTCCGCGCTGCCCGCCGTCGACGCCGCCACCGTCGCGCACGCTCCCGGCTTCCGGCCGATGCCGGCCCTCGCCCCCGCCTGGCCGACCACCGAGCTCGCCGCTGTCGACACCGTCCCGGCCCCTGCGCCGGCCCCCGGCGGGGCCGACGAGGCGGGCCTGCTGCCCGACCTCGCGGTCGCCAACTCCTGGTCCACGCGGCTCGGTTCGCTCGACCCGGCGGAGGTGCTGGAGGTCCAGCTGGTCAACGCGCTCGCCCCGGCCCTGCTCTGCGACCGGCTGCTTCCGCTGCTGCTCGCCTCCCCGCACCCGCGCCGCTACATCGTCAACGTCACGGCGGTCGAGGGCCGGTTCGCCGTCCGCAACAAGACCGCCGGCCACCCTCACACCAACATGGCCAAGGCCGCGCTGAACATGCTCACCCGCACCAGCGCCGAGGAACTCGCCACCCGGGGCGTGCACATGTGCGCCGTCGACACCGGCTGGATCACCGACGAGAACCCGGCCCCCAAGAAGGCCCGCCTCGCCGCCGCCGGCTTCCGTCCCCCGCTCGACGTCGTCGACGGCGCCGCGCGCGTCTACGACCCGATCGTCCGCGGCGAGGCCGGTTCCCCCGTCTCCGGCGTCTTCCTCAAGGACTACCGCGAGGCCGCCTGGTGACCCCGCCGCCGTCCAGGCGCTACGCCGGGGCGGTGATCCGCTCCACCGGGCCGAAGTCGCGGAAGGTCCCGTGGATGCGCATCGGGATGCCCTTCAGCTCGGTCTTCCGGTCGAAGCGGACGGTGCGGCCCTGGGCGTCGATCCACTGGTCGAGGTGGAAGCTCGTGACGCCCTTGCCCTTGAGGATCTTGTAGCTCTCGGGCTCCACCGCCTTCATCCGCTCCAGGTCGACGGTGCCGGAGAGGTGGAAGCACGGGGTGCCCTCGCAGTCCTCCATCCCCTGGCGAGCGGACCGGCCGAGGTCCAGCAGCGCCTTGGCGTAGCCGTGGTAGTCGGCGATCCGGTCGCCGAGCGGGGACTTCCGCCAGCTGCTGCCGCTCTTGATGTAGGTGGTGCCGTCGTCGGTCACGACGGTGGTCGGGCCGCTGTCGGCGGCGCCGCTGACGAGGTCGCTGCCGCTCGCGCTCATGGATTCGCTGAGCCGGCCGGAGCGGACGGGCCCGTTGAGGTTGACCCGGCCCTTGGTGACGGCGCTGAGCGGGCCGCCCTCGGTCGTGAAGTTCTGGGTGGCCGCGTACGGCGTCCTCTCCGCCAGCGCGAGCGCCTTCTCCGGGTCGATCACCCCGCCCGCCGTCGTGGCGACGGCGGTGGCGGTGGGCGCTGCGGGGACGGTGGGCACCGACGTCGGCGTCTCGACGGCGGCGGGGGTCGGCGGAGCGGTCGGCGCGGCCTCGGGCGCGCCGGTCACCGACGCGGACGGCGGGGCGGACGACGACGCGGACGCGGTCGGCGCCGCGTCGTCGTTGCAACCCACCAGGGCGACGAGGGAGACCGCCGCGGCGGCGACAGCGAGGACAGTGGAACGACGCATGGTCAGGAGAACCCCCCGGTCGAACAAAGAGACGGGGCGCATCCTGACACATCATCTGGTCCGTGGTCGAACCGTTTCCCCTCGGCCGCGGACCACCGCGACGCCCGCGGCCAGGTCGACCCCCGCCCCGGGCGGGGCGCCGGCGTGCTCGTCGTCACGCAGGACCAGCTGAGCCTGGCGCTGCTCGATCTGAACGCGCTTGTTGGCGTTGAAGAACGCGTGCAGTTCCTCGACCGCCGTCATACCGAGGCCGCCCGCCACCCGCCCGGAGCGCGACCTCCTCCGGCGTCCGCTCCGGACCGCCGCCACCGCGAACAGCGCGGTCACCAGCGCCGCCACCACCAGGGCCACCGTCACCACCACCATGCCCGCCCCAACGAGCGTGCCGCACGCGATCGTTCCGGCCGCCCGCCGCACAGGAAGTCGGACCCGCCGACTTCCTGTGCGGGCCGCCGAACTACGCCACCGGCTCCTCGTCCGCGACCTCCAGGCCGTAGGCGACGACCGCCTGCCGAAGGCCACCCGGATACCCGGCCAGGGCGGGCGTGAAGTCCCAGTCCCCGGCGTCGTCGCGGTCGAAGCGGCCCAGCCGCATCGCGATGTTGGACTCCGCCCCGTCCGCCAGGTGCACGATCGCCGCGTCCTGGTCGGCGCCCGCTTCGAGGATCAGCGCCGGCCCGCCGAACCCGGCCATGGTGGCGTCGGGGTGGTTCTCGGTGTCGGCGGCGGCGATGATGACCAGCCGGTCGGCCTCTGCGGGGAGCGCTTCGAAGTCGACCATCAGGCAGGCGTTGGCGTCGTCGTAGCCGGTGACCAGACGGACGGAACCGTCCGGCGTGGAGGCGTTGTTGTAGAAGACCAGGTGGTCGTCGGAGAGCGCCCGGTTGCCCTGGCAGACCAGGGCGGCGATGTCGTACTCCTCCTCCCCGGTCCAGTGCAGCAGCAGCCGGGACGGCTCGGCGGCCACCTCGATCGCCGGCTGCTGCTCGCCCCCGGCACCCGCGGCCTCCTCGTAGGCCGGTGCGAAGATCTCGTGGAACCCGTGGTGCTTCAGCAGACCGACCAGCTCGGCGCCGTTGATCAGCGTGATCGGCTTGCCGGACACGAACTGGTGCGAGCTGGGCCCGAACTTGCTGGTCGTCACCAGCACGGCCTTCGTCGCGGCCCCGTCGTGCTGCAGCGTGCCGTAGAGGTCCCGGACGGCCGACGGCGTCACCGTGTCCCGGTACCGCTTGACCTGCACGATCACGTTCCCGCCCCGGAACGGATCGGTGTCGATGCCCCGGACGTCCACCCCGCCGTCCTTCGACCGGGCCGTGAGCTCGACCTTCATGCCCATGGACTCCATCAGCCGGGCTATCAGCCCCTCGAACTCGATCGGGTCCATCTCCAGCAGGAGCTGGAGTTCGCGCACCCGCCGCGCCATCCGGCCGCGGTTGGCGTTGGTGTCGTCACGCAGGTGCCGGAACAGCATGCGCTGCGCACGGCGCTCGGCGGTGTCGGGGCTGCTGAGGCGGTGGAGCTTGCGGCTCCGGGACATAGGTACTCCCTCGAACGCACCCGACCGACAGGTCGTCAGGTGCGTGTCAGAAACGGCGACTTCAGGACGGCTTGGATGTGTCCCCCGCTGGGTAAGTGAGTAGGTTACCGCCGCGCCTAGGCTTTCGGCATGACGACGAACAACAGCGACCTTCTTGTGATGACCACGACCCACGAGGACGAGGCGAAGGCCCGCACCCTGGCCGCCGACGTGGTGCGGGCCCGGCTCGCGGCCTGCGCGCAGGTGTACCGGATCCGGTCCGTCTACTGGTGGGAGGGCGAGGTCCAGGACGCGGCCGAGTGGCGGATCGACTTCAAGACCCGCGCCGAACTCGCCGACCCCCTGACCGGGTTCATCAACGAGCGGCACGACTACGCCACCCCCGAGGTCGTCGCCGTCCCGGTGGTCACAGGCAGCGCGGCCTACCTGGAGTGGGTGCGGGCGGAGACCGCGAAGCGATGAGCACCCGTTCCCGAGCCGGGTTTCGGCGACTCCTGCGGTTCGGCGCCTATTCCTCCGGAGAGTCCCGCCGGTCGGCGCCGTCCTGCCAGGGGAACGGGGCGAGGTCGGGCTCGACCCAGCCGCTCTTCGCCTGCGCGCCGGCCAGCGTCGCCGGGCGGTAGAAGCGGGTCAGCAGTCGCTTGTCGAGCAGCGCGGGATGGCGGTCGGCGAACGCGGTGAAGTCACCTTCGCCGGATCCCGTCGCATGGTGCCCGACCAGTTCCACCCAGGCACGACTGATGGTCGCGTGGTACTTCTGGGGCGCACCCGCGTTGCGGGCGGTGCGCCGGATCCCGTCGCTGACCACACCGACCGCGGCGGGCACGCCGTACTCCCGCACGGCCAGCCACGTCAGGTGGACGTGCTCGCGGTGGCCGAACCGACCGGCGGTCGCCATCACCTCCGCCATCAACGCTTCGAAGGCGGGCGCATCGGCGACCTGCGATCGGGGCTCGCGCAGGGTCATGAGGACACCTCCGTCAGGGCTTGCAGGGCGGTGCGCAGGGCGACAACAGCGTCGTCGGGCAGGTCGCCGAGCGCGCGGCGTTCCAAGTCGGCGATGGCCTGCCGGATCGTGGTGGCGGCCACCCGCCCGGAGGAGGTGAGTGCGATGAGCACCGCCCGGCGGTCTCCCGGGCGGGTGCCTCGGGTGATGTGACCGCGCCGCTCCAGCCGGTCCAGCACGCTGGTCAGCGTGGTGGGGCGGGTGCCGACGGCCGCGCCCAGTTCGGAGACGGTTCGTCCTTGGCCGTCGGCAAGGTTGGCCAGCGCATTGATCTCGGAGGCGGTCAGGTCCAGGTCGACCAGTTCTGCGGCGAGCACCTGGAGGGTGGCATGGGTGGCCCGCTGGAGCGCCAGCAGGGCGGACCAGTCGGATGGCACGGATTCGGATTTCACGATTTCGAACTGTACGATTTCGTACAACACGCCGCAAGTCGGGCCCGGCCGGCCCACGACCGGCCACCGACGCCCCCGAGCCATGTGGAAGTCCTCAGCCGGCGCACACAACCGCCCGTTCCGGTGCGGGAGTGCGCCGAGGCTGATGTCTGCACGCCGAGTCACGCTCATCAGGTGGCGAAGCCGCCCACGCATGAGCCCTGCAGCACCGAACGGCCCGCCGCTCCGGGTGCGGGGCGGCGGGCCGTCGGCGTTCGGCCGTCAGAACCAGTGCAGGCAGTGCGGGGCGCGGTCGGAGCGGAAGAGGGTGTCGGCGCGGGTGGCGGCTTGCGGGTGGTGGGCGCGGATGTGGCCGGCGCGGACCAGGGTGCTGGGGGTGGTGCCGCCGAGGTAGATGGATCCGAGGTCGCTCACGTCGAGCGAGAGGTCCGGCTCGCGGTCGGTCGGGACGCACTCCGCCTTGCCGTCGCGGACGGTCAGCAGGTAGCGGTTGTGCTCGCCGAGGAACGCGTCCGTCACGTCGAGCACGAGCTCGCCGTCGGCGAACCAGCCGCGTGCGGCCAGGGCGCGCGGGACGTCCAGCAGGCGCACCCAGAGCCAGTCCGTCTCGTCGGCCGCCTCGCCCGCGCGGAAGTCGGCGAGCTGCCAGCGCAACGGGTGCTCGGTCGGGAGGTGCTTGAACACGATCCTGGTCATCAGGTCATGCTGGAGCACGTACCGGGCCAGGGCCGTGAAGGCGGCGTCGTCGACGGCTATGGTCTCGTCCACGGTCAGGGTGAGCGTCTTGGTCACATGGTCGTAGTCGCCCCGCGAGTAGCTCGCGTACCCGTCCGGCACGCCGTCGGCGTCGCGGTGGACGGCGACGTAGCGCGGCGCCGGGGCGATGGGCGGCTGCCCCGCCCGCCGGGCCCACCAGCGGTGCGGCCGCGACACCGCGCCGGGCTGCGTGCGCCGGTACCGGTCGTAGACCTCCTCCATGAGGTCGACGCACTCGGCCCGCCGCAGCACCTCGACCGTGCCGGTGTCCGCACCGCCCGCCCGCGGGGCGGCGAGGTCCGAGCGGTGGCGCGGCACCGTCAGCCGCCGGGTGTACGTCGCGGGGCCGTAACCGAACCGGCGGTAGATCACGGCTTCGGAGGCCAGCAGTACGGACAGGAACTCCCCCCGCTCCCGAAGCTCCGCGAGCTGGTACCGCATCATCCCGGTGAGCACGCCCTGGCGCCGATGGGTGGGCAGCACGCCGACGGCGGTCACCCCGGCGACCGGGACGACGGCCTCACCGGGCAGGGTGAGTTCGAGGGAGTACGCGCCGGCCGTGCCGACCGGCTTCCCGTCGTCCGCCACCGCCAGCACGCCCCGGTCCAACTCCAGAGCCGCCCACCAGACCCCGCCGCCGTCCTCGGCCGGTGTGTCCGGGGCCAGCCCGAACGGGACGAGAAGGGTTTCGACGAAGACGTCACGGTCCTGCTCAGTGGTGGAACGGATCTCCATGGGTACAGCGGCCTCCCCTGGTCACGGCACCACCGCACGTGGCGCCCGCCACAGTGCAACTCCCCCGGACGTCCAGGTCAAGCGATTTTCGCCGCCGTCCCGGGCCTCCTCACGCGTGGCGGAGGGCCGGGCGGGCGAGGAGGCCGAGGAGGGTGCCGAGGGCGAGGCCGAGCAGGGAGTCGAGAACGTTCTGGGCATCGCAGGCGCGGCCGAGGGCGGGCACGGCGAACTGGGCGCCCTCCAGGGCGAAGGGGAGGACAGCGCCGCCGAGGAGCACGGCGGCGGCCCGGCGGCGGGAGCCGGCCAGGGCGGCGGCCAGGCCGATCGGGGCGAACATCAGGAGGTCGAGGTCGGCCCGCCGGGAGGTGAACCACTCCCCCGGCGGCCGCAGGTGGAGGCCGTCGAACGAGCAGTGGCGGACGACGCCCGACCACGAGAGGTCCTGCCAGAACGGGCCCGGGTGCTCGGGGAACAGGGTCAGCGTGGCCACCCCGCCGAGGGCGAGCAGCAGGAGGAACCCCACCGCCCAGTGCGTGCGCAGCAGCCGCCCGACCGGACGGTTCAGCAACGCCGCCGGCACCAGGGAGGCGAGCAGCCCGGGCCAGAACATCGGCAGCCCGTTCAACACGGTTTTGATCACGCCCGCACGGACGCCGCCGACGCCCGCGCGGTTCTTCCCGGGGCGGTGTTCGCCTTCGATCGATCCTCGAACTGACGCCCTGTTAGAGTCGGTTGGAGTTCCGACCGAGGGGGTCACCCGGTGAAGTTCCGTCCGATCGCGGTTGTGGTGGGCGTCGCCGCCACCATGCTGGTCGCCGTTGCGTTCCGGCCGACGGGGAGCCTGCCGAAGCCGCCCGAGCCCGGCGGGCCGCGCGATGCCTACGCGCCTTCCGCCATGCCCTCCGCGCCCGGGGCGGAGGACAGCTCCGCCGCCTTCACCCGGTGGGTCGAACAGCACGGCACCGAGGAGCAGCGGGCGGCCGTCCTGGGCCACGTCACCCGGCTCGACCGGGCCGTGAAGCAGGACGACCACGTCAACACCTACCTCGCCACCGACTTCCCCGACAACGTCGACGCCCGGACCCGCACCATCATCCGCGCCTATCTGACGTGGGTCGGGCCGAACGAGCCGGGCCGGATGCTCGTCCTCTACAACGCCGCCGGCGAGGTGATGGGCGCGATCCGCGTCGCCGACTGGAGCTGACCCGCGCCCGGGACCGTCAGGCGACCCGCTCGCCGGTCCGCCCACCCGCCATGGCGTCCCGCACCCCGCGCGAGAGGCGCTCGGCCACCACGGCGACGAAGGCGCGCGGGCGGCGCGGGGCGAGGTGGGCGCCGATCCGGTTGGCGAGGCCGGGGACGACGTAGGAGCGGTCGGCGTCCAGCGCCCTCAGCGCGGCCCGGACGACCGGCTCCGCCGTGGTGAACGTCCCCGTCACGGCGGCCTTCCGGGTGCCGATGACGTCGAAGAACCCGGTCTCCACCGGACCGGGGCACAGGGCCAGGACGCGGATGCCGCGCCGTCGGTACTCCTGGCGCAGCGCGAGGCTGAAGTTGAGCACGAAGCTCTTCGACGAGCCGTAGACGGCGAAGTACGGGGTCGGCTGGAAGCCCGCCGTGGACGCCACGTTGAGCACCGTGCCGCGGCCGCGCGCGAGCATGCCGGGCAGCAGTTCATGGGTGAGGCCGACGAGCGCGACGACGTTGACCATCAGCTGGTCGTGGTCGTGCCGCGGGTCGATCGTGTCGAACGAACCGCAGGTGCCGAAGCCGGCGTTGTTGACCAGCAGGTCCACCGTCAGGCCGCGCTCGGCGAGTTCGGCGCCGATCCGGTGGGCGGCGCCGGGCTCGGAGAGGTCCTGGACGAGGACGTGGGCGGTGACGCCGTGGGCCTTGCCGAGGCGCTCGGCGAGGTCGTGCAGGCGGTCGGCGGAGCGGGCGACCAGGACGAGGTCGTGGCCGCGCGCGGCGAGCTGGGCGGCGAACTCGGCGCCGAGGCCGGAGGAGGCGCCGGTGATCAGAGCAGTGGTGGCCGTACGCACGGTAGTGCTCCTTGTCTCATGATGTGTGACACGAGAGTATCGGATAACCGTAGAGATGCGACACTGCTGTTTCAGATAAAGGGCGACCCGTTCCCCCGCTGTACCGTTCCCCGGGTACGTCAGAGCTGGAGGCACACGATGAGCAACACGCCCGGGCGCCCACTGCGCGCCGACGCCGAGCGCAGCATCCGCGCGATCCTCGCGGCGGCGGAACGCGTCCTCGCCGAGACCCCGGGCGCCTCCATGGAGCAGATCGCGGAGGCCGCCGGCGTCACCCGGACCACCGTCCACCGCCGGTTCGCCAACCGGCAGGCGCTGGTCGACGCGCTCACCGCCGAGGCCGCCGCCAAGCTCGCCGAGGCCATCGAGGACGGCCGCCCGGAGACCGCCCCGCCGCTGGTCGCGCTGCACCGGGCGACGGCCAACGTGCTGCGGGTGAAGGCCGCCTGGGGCTTCGCCCTCGGCCCGGCGGTCACCCACAGCGAGCAGGCCGTGCGGACGCACGACGAGATCGCCCGCCGCTGCCGCGAACTGCTCGGCCGGATCCGGGAACAGGGGGCCATCGCCGCGGACGCCGACCTGGAGTGGGTGCGCCGGGTCTTCTACGCACTCATCGGCGAGGCCCTGCACGGCGACCCGGGCGCGGCGCCGGCCGACGCCGATCCCGACGCGCTGGCGGCCCGGATCGTGGACACCCTGCTGCACGGCGTGGGCCCGCGCCCCGCACGCTGAGCCGCCCGGCGGCGCGCCCGCCCCGCGCGCCCGCCGGTCCGCCCCGCCGGGCCGGGGCCGACCGGGCGCCATCGCCCCAACTCCCCCATTTCACCTGACAATCATCCATCTCACTCGATCGAGGGAACTATCGCCCCTGTCCCCACTTTTGCGGCCTGATGGGGCAACATCAGCACGTCCGCGCCCGAACGACCTCCGTCCGGGCGGCAGAACCCGGCCCCTGGGACCAGCCCGTGACTACCTCCGCCCCCGTGTGGGACTGCCCCTTCAACCACACCGACGGCCTGGAGTTCGACCCCCTGCTCAAGCGCCTGCTGACCGAGGAGCCGATCGCCAGGATCCGTCTGCCGCACGGCGAGGGCGAGGCCTGGCTCGCCACCCGCTACGAGGACGTCCGGGTGGTCACCACCGACCGCCGGTTCAGCCGCGCCGCGGGCATCGGCCGCGACCTGCCCCGGATGACGCCCGCGCCGATCGCGCAGGTCGAGTCGATCAACCTGATGGACCCGCCGGCCCACAACCGGCTCCGCCGCCTGGTCGCCCAGGGCTTCACCAACCGCCAGGTGGAGCGGATGCGCCCGCACATCCAGCGCGTCGTCGACGGCTACTTCGACGAGATGGAGGAGCACGGCGCCCCCGCCGACCTCGTCCACCACCTCTCCGCCCGGCTGCCGCTCACCACCATCTGCGAGCTGCTCGACATCCCCGCCGAGGACCGCGCCGAACTCCGCGGCCACGCCGTCGCGATGATGTCCATGGGCCCCGGCAGCGGTGCCGGCCAGGTCAACGCCAAGACCGCCCTGCGCGCCTACTTCTCCGAGCTCACCGCCGCCCGACGCCGCTCGCCCGGCGAGGACCTCATCAGCGCGCTCGCCACCGCCCGCGACGGCGACGAGCTGCTGGACGACGACGAACTCGCCGTCATGGCCATGGTCCTGCTGGTCACCGGCCACGACACCAGCACCTACGAGCTCTCCAACATCACCTACACCCTGCTCACGCACCCCGAGCAGCTGGCCAAGCTGCGCGCGCAGCCCGACCTGCTGCCGCGCGCCCTGGAGGAGCTGCTGCGCTTCATCCCGTTCCGCCAGGGCGTGGGCATCGCCCGGGTCGCCACCGAGGACGTCGAGCTCGGCGGCGTGCTGATCAAGGCCGGCGAGCCGGTGCACGTCTCCTACCTGGCCGCCAACCGCGACCCCGCGATGTACGAGCGGCCCGACGAGCTGGACCTCGACCGCGGCGCGCCCACCCATATGACCTTCGGCTACGGCACCCACCACTGCCTCGGCTCCCACCTGGCCCGGATGGAGCTCCAGGTGGCCATCGGCACCCTGCTGAACCGGTTCCCCGGGCTGCGGCTCGCCGTACCGCCCGCCGAGCTGGACTGGCAGACCGGCTCGATCTGGCGCTACCCGCGGACCCTGCCGATCGCCTGGTGACCACCGCCGGTGACCGCGCCGCGGTGACCTCCCCGCCGTACCCGGCCGCGTCCATCGGCCACTTGCCCGTTCGGAGACCTCCCCCATGGCCACACTCTGCCGACCCGCCATCGCCGTGCCCGAGCACGTCATCACGCTCGACCAGACCCTCGACCTGGCCCGCACCCTGCACGCCGACCACCCGCAACTCGGCCTCGCACTGCGGCTGATCGAGAACACCGGGGTACGGACCAGGCACCTGGTCCAGCCCATCGAGGAGACCCTGCAGCACCCGGGCTTCACCGCCCGCAACGCCATCTACGAGCGGGAGGCCAAGCGCCGCGTGCCCGAGGTGGTCCAGCGCGCCCTCGACCACGCCGAACTCACCGCCCGCGACGTCGACCTCATCCTCTACGTGTCCTGCACCGGCTTCATGATGCCCTCGCTGACCGCGTGGCTGATCAACGCCATGGGGTTCCGCTCCGACACCCGGCAGCTGCCGATCGCCCAGCTCGGCTGCGCGGCCGGCGGCGCCGCCGTCAACCGGGCGCACGACTTCTGCCGCGCCTACCCCGGCGCCAACGTGCTCATCGTGGCCTGCGAGTTCTGCTCGCTCTGCTACCAGCCCACCGACATCGGGGTCGGCTCGCTGCTCTCCAACGGCCTGTTCGGCGACGCGATCGCCGCCGTCGTGCTGCGCGGCCGCGGCGGCACCGGCGTCCACCTGGAGCGCAACGGCTCGCACCTGGTGCCGGACACCGAGAACTGGATCTCCTACGGGGTCAAGGACACCGGATTCCACTTCCAGCTCGACAAGCGCGTCCCCGGCACCATGGAGATGCTCGCCCCCGCCCTGCGCGCGCTGGCCGTCGAGCACGCCTGGAACGTCTCCGGCCTCGGCTTCTACATCGTGCACGCGGGCGGCCCGCGGATCCTGGACGACCTCTGCCGCTTCCTCAACCTGGAGCCGGCCGCGTTCCGCTTCTCCCGGGCCACGCTCACCGAGCGCGGCAACATCGCCAGCGCCGTGGTCTTCGACGCGCTGGCCCGGATGTTCGACGAGGGCGGGGTCGAGGACGGCACCCAGGGACTCATCGCGGGCTTCGGCCCGGGCATCACCGCCGAGATCTCGCTGGGCAGTTGGGTCGGAAGGCCACTGGAGACGGTGGCCGCGCGCATTCCGCGCGCGATCGACACTTCGGAGTTGACGATCGCTCACCAGACCGCCCCCCTGCCGCGTCCGGCCGGGACTACGATCACCGAATGACCGATACCACGGATGCCACGGGTACCACCGGCACCACCGACAGCACCACCGCCGAGGGGGCCACCGGGTCACCGAACGGCGCCGGAGCCCCGTCGATCCCAAGACCGGCCGGCCCCGCCGAGGCCGAGCGGAACGAGGCCGGCCGGAACGACGCCGAGCAGGCCGCCGTCCACCGGGCCGAGGCCGGCCGGGCCGCGGAGCTGGCCGCGCTCTTCCCCACCCTGCACGCCCCGCAGTACTGGGACTGGGGCCGCTACGACGCCCAGTTCTCCACCGTCCTGCCGCCGGACGAGCTGGTCACCAACATCCACCTGGTGGGGTTCACCGACGGTGGCCGGGTGGTGCTCTGCCGCGACGAGCGCAACCACTGGTTCCTGCCCGGCGGTACCCGCGAGAGCGGCGAGTCGGTGGCCTCCTGCCTGGTCCGCGAGCTGCGCGAGGAGGCCGGCGCCCGGCTGCTGGGCGAGCCGGTCTGGCTGGGCGCGCACCGCTGCGTGACCGACGACCCGGTGCCCTACCGGCCGTGGCAGCCGCACCCCGAGAAGGCCTGGCTCTGGGGCTGGGCCGAGGTCGCGGTGGACTCCGTCCCGACCAACCCGGACGACGGCGAGCAGGTCGTCGAGGTCCGCGCGACGGACCCGGCCGAGGCGCAGCGGCTGCTGCTGAGCGGCCGCGAGGCGTGGTGGGGCGAGCTGATCGAGCTGGCGGTCGAGCTGCGGTCGCGTCCGCGCTGATCCGCGATTGTTCCCGCCACCTCGGGAGAACACCGGGGGACCGCCGGAAGACCACCGGAATGGCGCAGCAGCGGGCCGCGATGTCCGATGTCCGGTGATATGACTCGAAGGGACTCGGGTCCCTCTCGGGCCCGCACCGACGGGAGCCGTCATGGACAACTACCCGCTGCTCAACATCTTCTGGACGATGCTGGAGCTGTTCCTCTGGATCCTCTGGTTCTTCCTGCTGTTCAAGATCATCACGGACATCTTCCGCAGCCACGACATGGGCGGCTGGGCCAAGGCCGGCTGGATGCTCCTGGTGATCCTGCTCCCGCTGATCGGCGTGCTGGTCTACGTCATCGTGCGCGGCAAGAGCATGGGCCAACGCGACCTCGAACAGGCACAGAGAGCGGACGCCGCGTTCAAGGCGTACATCCGCGACGCGGCGGGCCCGGCGCCGGGGACGGAGCCCGCGGAGGGGGCGCCCGCCCGGAGCCACGTCGACGACCTGGCCAGACTGGCCGACCTCAAGGCCAGCGGGGCGATCTCCGAGGAGGAGTACCAGAAGGCCAAGGACAAGCTGCTGGTCTGACGCCGGCCGGCGCGGCGGCAGCGGTGGAGCAGGAGCGGTGGTGGCCGGTGGACGGGTGTCCACCGGCCACCGGCCACCACCCGATGCTCAGCGCCGCCCGGAGCGACGGTCGCCGCGGCGGTCGTCCGCCGCGCCACCGCTGGCCAGCCCGGCCCGGCGCAGCGCGTCCGCCATGGCGCTGTTGCCCAGCGGCGCCGAGCCGCCGGAGCCGCCGCGGTCACCGCGGTCGCGGCGGTCCTGCCCGCGCCCGCCGCCCTGGCCGCCCTGGCCGCTCTGGCCGCCGCTCTGGCCGCCCTGGCCGCCGCGCCGCTCCTGGCGCGGCGGACGGGCCTGCCGGTCGCCACCGCGCCCGCCGCCCTCGCCGCCGCGCCCCACCTCGTCGTCCAGCCGCAGGGTGAGCCCGATCCGCTTGCGCGGCACGTCCACCGAGGTCACCCGGACGGTCACGATGTCGCCCGGCTTCACCACCTCGCGCGGGTCCTTGACGAAGTTCTTCGACAGCGCCGACACGTGCACCAGACCGTCCTGGTGGACGCCCACGTCGACGAAGGCGCCGAACGCGGCCACGTTCGTGACCACGCCCTCGAGCACCATGCCGACCTCCAGGTCGCCGATCTTGTCGACGCCCTCCTTGAAGGTCGCGGTGCGGAACGCCGGGCGCGGGTCACGGCCCGGCTTGTCCAGCTCGCCGAGGATGTCGGTGACGGTCGGTACGCCGAAGGTGTCGTCGGCGAAGTCGCCCGGCCGCAGGGCGCGCAGCTGCCCGCTGTTGCCGATCAGCTCCCGCAGCTCCCCGCCGGTCGCGGCGAGGATGCGGCGCACCACCGGGTACGCCTCCGGGTGCACGCTGGAGGCGTCCAGCGGGTCGTCGCCGCCCGGGATCCGCAGGAAGCCGGCGCACTGCTCAAAGGCCTTCGGACCGAGCCGGGACACGTCCTTGAGCGCCTTGCGGGTGCGGAACGGGCCGTTGGCGTCACGGTGGGCGACGATGTTGTCCGCGAGGGTGCCGGTGATGCCGGAGACCCGGGTCAGCAGCGGGGCGGAGGCGGTGTTGACGTCCACGCCGACCGCGTTGACGCAGTCCTCGACCACCGCGTCCAGCGAGCGGGAGAGCTTCACCTCGCTCAGGTCGTGCTGGTACTGGCCGACGCCGATCGACTTGGGGTCGATCTTGACCAGCTCGGCCAGCGGGTCCTGGAGCCGGCGGGCGATCGAGACCGCGCCGCGGATCGACACGTCGAGGTCCGGCAGCTCCTGCGAGGCGAAGGCGGACGCCGAGTAGACCGAGGCCCCGGCCTCGCTGACCATCGCCTTGGTGAGCTTCAGCTCCGGGTGGCGCTTGATGAGGTCCTCGGCGAGCTTGTCGGTCTCCCGGGAGGCGGTGCCGTTGCCGATCGCCACCAGGTCGACGTCGTGCTTCTTCGCCAGCGCGGCCAGCGCCGCCAGCGCGGCGTCCCACTTGTTGGCCGGCTGGTGCGGGTAGATCGTCTCGTACGCGACCACCTTGCCGGTGGCGTCCACCACGGCGACCTTCACGCCGGTGCGGAAGCCCGGGTCCAGGCCCATCGTGGCGCGGGTGCCGGCCGGGGCGGCGAGCAGCAGGTCCCGCAGGTTGGCGGCGAAGACCCGGACCGCCTCGTCCTCGGCCTCCGCCCGCAGCCGGCCGCGCAGGTCGATGCCGAGCCGGACCAGGATCCGGGTGCGCCAGGCCCAGCGGACGGTGTCACCGAGCCACTTGTCGGCCGGGCGGCCGTGGTCGGCGATGCCGAAGCGGGCGGCGATCCGCTGCTCGTAGTCGCTCGCGCCGGGCAGGTCGCCGGCCTCCTCCCCGTCGTACGGGGACAGGTCGAGGTCCAGCACCTCCTCCTTCTCGCCGCGCAGCATCGCCAGGATCCGGTGTGAGGGGAGCTTGGTGTACGGCTCGGCGAAGTCGAAGTAGTCGGCGAACTTCGCGCCCTCCTGCTCCTTGCCCTCGCGGACGGTGGCGACCATCCGGCCGCGGGTCCACATCCGCTCGCGCAGCGAGCCGACCAGGTCGGCGTCCTCGCCGAACCGCTCGACCAGGATCGCCCGGGCGCCCTCCAGCGCGGCCGGCGCGTCGGCCACCGACGCGTTCAGGTAGCCGGCCGCCAGCGCCCCCGGGTCCTGCGACGGGTCGGCGAGCAGGGTGTCGGCCAGCGGTTCGAGACCGGCCTCGCGGGCGATCTGCGCCTTGGTGCGCCGCTTCGGCTTGAACGGCAGGTAGATGTCCTCCAGCCGCGCCTTGGAGTCGGCGGCCAGGACCTGCGCGCGCAGCGCGTCGTCCAGCTTGCCCTGCGCCTCGATCGACTCCAGTACGGCGCTGCGCCGCTCCTCCAGCTCGCGCAGGTAGCGCAGCCGCTCCTCCAGGGTGCGCAGCTGCGCGTCGTCCAGCGAGCCGGTGACCTCCTTGCGGTAGCGGGCCACGAACGGCACCGTCGCGCCGCCGTCCAGCAGCTCGACCGCCGACTTCACCTGCCCCTCGCGGACGCCCAGTTCCTCGGCGATCTTCCGCTCGATCGCCTGCTGGGCCTGCTGGGCCGCCTGTTCGACTGGCGTGGTCACGAAGCCGGTCACCTTCTTCAGAGTTGCTGTCCGTACCCGGGCATTCTCGCAGCAACCCCCGACACCCCGCCCCGCCCCCGGCACCCCGGGCGTGGCGCGCCGGGGGCTCCGGCCGCGGTCGGCAGCCGTCGTCGACGGTGCGCTCCGGCGAACCGTCCGGACCGAGCCCGATCAGCACGGTCTCCTTCTCCTTCACCAGCCTGATCCGGCCCGGGCCGTCCCAGGCGACCTCGGGCGGCGGCTCCGGCCAGCGCGGCCGCGAGCCCGAGCGCCCCCCGTGAAACCCAACGCCCCCGCGAAATCCTCATGTTCTCACCCTGGTGTTCGAAATCCGCCTGAGCGCGGGGCCCCTCCCGGCGTACAGTGCCGGGCATGTGCGCAGCCGCTCGGACGCCCGACCACCTGCACGACGACGACCACCCGTACGACCCTCTGCACGATCCTCTGCACGACCGTCTCCACGACGACGAACCCGCCATCGACACCGGCCTGGTGAGGCGGCTGCTCGCCGCCCAGTTCCCGCACTGGAAGGGCCTGCCGCTGGCGCCGGCGGGCTTCACGGCCACGGACAACGCGATGTTCCGGCTCGGCCCCGAACTCGCCGTCCGCCTCCCCCGGGCGGCCTGGGCCGCGGGGAACCTCGGGCGCGAGCAGCACTGGCTCCCCCGCCTCGCCCGGCACCTGCCGACGCCCGTCCCGGCCCCGGTCGGCCAGGGCCGGCCGACCGTCGGCTACCCCTGGAACTGGTCGGTGCTGCGCTGGCTGGACGGCGCCACCCCGGTCCCGGGTTCCATCCCCAACCCCGTCCAACTCGCCTACGACCTCGCCGACTTCCTCCGCGCGCTGCGCGCCGTCGAGCCGGACCCGGGTGCCCCGGCCGCGCTGCGCGGCGGACCGCTGGCCGGCCGTGACGCCGCCACCCGGGCCGCCATCGGACGGCTGCGCGGGGTGATCGACACCGAGACGGCGACCGCCCTGTGGGACAAGGCGCTGCGGCTGCCCGGGCACACCGGTCCGGCGGTCTGGGTGCACGGCGACCTCACCCCCGGCAACCTGCTGGTCACCGGCCAACGGCTGAGCGCCGTCCTGGACTTCGGCCTGCTGGGCGTCGGCGACCCGACCGTCGACCTGCTGCCCGCCTGGAGCCTGCTGCCGCCCACCGCCCGCCCGGCCTTCCGCAGCTCCCTGGCCGTCGACGACGCCACCTGGGAGCGCGGCCGCGCCTGGGCGCTGTCCCTGGCGCTCGTCCAACTGCCCTACTACCGCACCACCAACCCGCCGCTGGCCGCCAACGCCCGGCACATCGTCCGGGAGATCCTGGCGGACCGCAGCGTGTGACCCCGGCGTGCGCCCCCGTCCCCGGCCCCGGTTCCGGCCCCGGTCCCGGTCAGATGAAGCGCGTCGGCTCGGCGGCCCCCGGCGGCAGCGGGGTGCGGGCCGACTCCGACTGCCAGGTCCCGGCCAGCTCGGCCGGGAAGCGGCGGCCACTGCGGGTCAGCACCAGCCCGGGCGTCAACTCGACCTCGTCGCCCGGGCGGAACGACCGGTCGGCGCCCGGCGGGAGCCGCTCCCACGGGCCCAGGTGGCCGCGCCGCCCGGCCGCGCGCAGCCGGCTGCCGTTCGTGCTGGCGTCCCGTACGGTCACCGCGCCGCCGCGCACCGAGACCACCAGGTGCCGCCGGCTGACCAGGGCCGCCCGCTCGGCCGGCAGCAGGCCGAGCAGCGCGATGCCGTCCTCCGCCGCCACCGGCGCCCGGCCGACCACAGTCCGCGACCCCTCGTCCAGCGTGTACCGGGCCACGCACTCCCCGTCCAGCACCACCTTGACCTGGGCGGCACCGGGCCGGGCCCCGTCGTCGAGCAGCGGCGTCCCGTGCAGCTCGCAGGTGGGCACGCCCCGGCGCATCCTGGGCAGCATCACCCGCCCTCCGCGGTGCAGGCTGTACAGGGTGCAGCGGGCCTCCGGGCAACGCCACGCCCGCCCGACCACCTCGACCAGCGGCTTGCGGGCGGGCGTCAGCAGCCCCTGCTTCTTCAGCGCGGACAGCTCCATCTTCTTGGAGATCTCCGCGCCCGTCCGGTACCCCATGTCCAGCGGCACCAGCCGCACCGCGCCCCGGCCCGCCGCCTCCGGCCGCAGGAACTGCCAGGTGTTGCCCTGGATCCACGGGTGCTCGATCCGGTGGTCGTCGTAGTGGTCGGCGGTGACCACCTGGATCCCGGTCATGCCGGCGATCTCCAGTACCCGTTCGTCGGCGTCCGGCACCTCCTCCACCAGCCCCTCGGCGACCCAGCGCGCCAGGGTCCGGCCGTCCGCCGCGTCCTCGAACTCCCGCCGCCCGCCCAGCAGACTGCGGTCGGCCACGCAGTAGACGGCGACGTCCCGGTCCCCGGTCAGCCGCACCAGCGCGTCGACCACCAACCCCAGCCGGTGCAGCGACCGCGCCGCGGAGCCGCCGAGGTCGGTCCGCCGCACGACGTTGGAGAGTTCGACCAGATAGTCCGCCCGGTCGGCGGAGGTGGCGAGGTTGCGGTCGAGAGCGCGGAACGAAGGGCGTTCGGGGCGGTGCTCCATGGAGGCCTCCGTGCGGTCGGCGTGCACGGGGCGGACCGGGACGAACCGTCCCCACGCCCCGTCACAACGCTTCCATCATGGCCGATCCCGGGTCCGATCGGGGGCGGGCAGCGCGTCGACGAGGCGGTTGACCGCCCGGTCCCGCGTCCAGGGCGGGAACTGTGGCACCCGGTGGAGCGCTTCCAGACTGGCCGCCAGTTCCGGCGAGCCCAGATGGGACCGCCTGCCGGTCTTGTCGAGACGGCGGACGAACCGCCGCACGGCCCCCGGGCTCCAGCGGGCCTCGGAGCGCATCGGCACGTCGAACGGCCAGGTGGTCGGCGGTCCGCCGACCGGCTTCAGCCAGACGTACGAGTCCTCGGTGCCCGGTGCCCGCTGCGTCACCGAGCCGACGGTGAGGAGGAACATCGCGACGTTCTGCACCAGGGACTTGAGGCCGATGTCCCGGATCTCCACGTCGATCTGCTCGATCTCGTCCCAGCGGAAGCCTTCCATGCCCTCGGGACGCAGCCCCTCCTGGTCGAAGACCGGCACCCCGGCGGCACGCTCGCCGCGTCCCAGGTGCGCGCCGCCCGGTTCGTACCGGAGCGGACCGTACATCGCTGCCATGCCGTGCTCCTCTCTGCCGATAGGGCGCTGCCCGGCAGCCGGCCGTGACCGGTTGCCGGGCAGCGCCTGCTTCAGTGGCTTCCCGGGGAAGCCGGCATCACGCGAAGAGGTCCCGGAACTTCCGGAACCGCTCGGTGACGCTGTTGATCGTCTCCTGCACCTTGTTGTAGTAGATGTACTCGTACTTGGTCGCCAGCTGGTTCCCTCCGATGAAAGCCCACGGCACGTACTTGTGGAACCTCCCCGCGAAGCTGCTGGCCGCGTAACTGGCCCCGCTCGCCTTCGCCAGACCGGAGATGCCCGCGGTCCAGCCCTTGGTCAGGTTGTTGTACCGGCCTGCCATGCCGGCGAACTTCGTCGCCGTGTTGAAGCGCCCGAAGCCGCCGACGGCCGCGTTGAGCACGGTGTTCCGCGCCTGCCGCTTGGCCTCCGTCCAGTGGCCGCCGGAGGCGTACGAGACGGTGGCCAGGCCACCGGTCACCGCAGAGACCGCCTTCATCTGCGGCACCCAGATGCCCATGACGCCGGTGGTGGCCGAGACGGCGCCCAGGGCCTTGCCGACGTACATCGACCCCTTCTTCTTCCACCAGTCCTTGATGCCCTTGCGCCCGTCGAGGTCCGTGCAGCCGATCGGGTCGGCCATGCAGTACTCGTAGGCGTTGGCGCTGCCGCCGGGGACGGGGTCCACGGAGAGGAAGCGGCCGGTGGCGGGGTTGTAGAGGCGCACGCCCATGAGGACGATGCCGTCCTGGGCCTCGGCGGAGCGCTGCTTGCCGCCGAGCCAGCCGTAGCGGGCGGCCGCGGTTCCCGCGGTCGGGTTGCCGTACTCGTCGGAGTCGAGCAGCACCGGGCTCGTCAGGGCGGTGTCGGTGACCAGCACCACCGAGCCGAACAGGTTGGTCAGCTGGAGCTTGACGGTGCCCTGGTCGGTGACGGTCGCTGACAGGTCGCCGTCGGTGCCGGGGACGTTGCGGGTCCAGGCGCCGGCCGCGTTCTCAGTGATCCAGCGGGGGCTGTCGGCGCCGGTGCCGAAGTGCTGGACGCGGGTGGCGGTGGTGGACCAGCTGCCGTCGGCCTGCTTGGCGGCGGTGGTGCTGCCGTTGAGGCGGCCGGCGGGGTCGAGGGTCCAGGTCTGCTTCGTGGTCGCGGTCTCCTGGGAGGCGACCATGTCGTTGACCCGGTAGCCGAGGGCCGTGCCGCTCGGCGTGGTGAGCGTGCGGCCGAACGCGTCGTAGGTGTATCCCGCGGTGGTGATCCGGTCCGCGCTGTCGTACGCCGAGTTCACCGTGGTGGCGCCGGCGGTGGTGCAGGTGCCGTCACCGGCCGGGCCGGAGGTGGTCTTGGCGGTGCGGTTGTAGTGGACGTCGTAGGTGTAGGTGCGGGTGGTGCAGCCGGCGGCGGCCGTGGACTGCTCGGCCTTGCCCAGACGGCCGAGGCGGTCGTACCCGTAGGTCTTGGTACCGCTGGTGCTGGTGGTCCTCGCCACCTGGGCCTGGGTGGACAGGTCGTTGCTCTGGGACCAGACGACCTTGCCGTCGGAGGCGCGGGTGTAGCTGCGGGCGACGGCCTTGCCGGAGGCGTTCAGGGTGTCCTTGCGGACGATGCCGCCGGGGTAGGTCTGCTCGACGAGCTGGCCGTCCGGGCTGTACTTCGCCGTGAACTCACCGGCCTTGCTGTCGTTCACCGAGGTGAGCAGACCGCGCGGTTCCTTGGTCCGGTCGTAGGTGAACGTGGTGACGCCGGTGGGGTCGGTGACCTTGACCGGCTTGCTGAACCTGTCGTACTCGGTCGTGGTGGTCGCGCCGTCGGCGTCGGTGTACGAGATCGTCCGGCCGAGGACGTCCTGGACCATGGTGACGGACTTGCCGCCCGCCGTGGTCGACAGCACGTCGCCGGTGGCCGGGTCGTAGGCGGTGACGGCCTTCGGCACGGCCTGGCCCTCGTCACCGGTGATCTCGGTGGAGACGGTGCGGTCGACGGCGTCGTAGACGGTGGTGGTCCTGCGGGTCTTGCCGGCGTTGGTCTCGACGATCTCCTCGGGCTTGCCGGTGCGCGAGTACCGGGTGGTCTGCTTGACCGGCAGGGTGGTCGTCATCCGCGCCGTGTCCGCACCGGTGACGTCCGCCCCCGGCGCGGTGACGCACAGCTGGCCCGCCCACTCCGGACGGTTGGCGCAGACCGGGTTCGCCGCGTTGGCGCCCGCCGTGTAGTAGGTGTACCTGGTGGTGGTGGCGTCGGCCGCCTCGGAACCGGGGACCCGGATCTCCTCGGGGTGGCCCTGGGGATCGAAGCGGGTGCTGGTGGTGAGCTTGGCGCCCAGGGCGTCGGTGGTCACCGTGGTCGGCTTCTTCACCGTCCAGCCCGAGGTGCCGCCGATCGGGGTGCCGTAACCGTTCTTGGTCACCCGCAGCTCGACGTCGTCGGCGTAACCGTCGATCCGGGCGCCGTCGGTCACGGTGGTGGCCAGGTGGTAGGCCCGGCCGTCGGGCTTGCCCTCGTCGTAGGTGTTGGTGTTGTGGTCACGGGCCACCACCGAGGTCCCGACCGGGAGGGTCGGGTTCAGGGTGGTCTTGGTCAGCGTGACGGTGTCCAGGCCGGCGTGGTGGCGCTCGCCGGTGCTGGCCGGGTTGGTGCCGGTGATGGTGATCTTCAGCTCGTGGTCACCACGCGCCAGCCGGATCGGCTGGCCGGTCGCGTACGGCACCACCGCCGGGTTCGCGGAGTAGGTGTCGATCGGCTGGCCGAGGTTCTGCCCATCGATCGCGAACTGCACGATGCCGTGGTCGCTGTACTTGGTCAGCTGACCGGAGAGCAGGTACTCGCCCTCCTCCGGCACGCTGACCCGCACCACGTCGAAGCCGCCGGCCGCGGTGGCCCGCACGCTCAGGTGCGCACCGCCCGACCAGGTGAGGCCGCAGCAGTCGGTGTCGACCTTGACCGGCACGTTGGCGCCGAGCTGCGGCAGCTTCTCGGCCTCCGCCGTGACGGTGGCCGGCGTGGTCTGGCCGTTGACCTGCTCGCTCAGCGAGGCGCGGTAGACCGGGCCGAGCGTCTCGACGACGTCCTGGCCGTCGGCGGTGTAGACGGTGCGCGAGTCCAGCAGCCGGGCCCGGGCGGCGGAGTCGGTGGGCAGGTTCAGCTCGGTCGCGTACCGGGCCGCGTCCGGGTGGGTCCCGAGCGCGATCGCGCGGTTGGTCGCCTCCAGGGCACGTACGACGTGGCCGTAGCGGTCGTACTCCTTGGTGTCGATGTCACCGCCCGGAGTCACCGACGGGGAGGCGGTGTTGACCTCCTGGCCGTTGGCGTTCAGGTAGTGCACGGCGGCCGGCTTGTAGCCGTCGGGTCCCGGCTTGACCGCCGTGGCGGTGTTGGTGCCCGGGTCGTCCTCCGGGTCGTACACGGCGGTGGCGTCGGTGGGGGCGTCGAGCTGCGCCCACTTGGCCACGTCCGCGCCGGCCAGGTCGTACGGACCGCCCGCGCCGCGGGTCAGCGGCACGTCGTAGACCACGGTGATCGCGGTCTCGCCGCTCACCTGGTCCTTGCTGCCCTGCGCCAGGGCCGGACGGCGGACCTTCAGCAGGCGCCCCGGGTCCTGGTCGGCCGCGGCCTTGCCGAAGTCGAAGGACCACGGCAGGTGCCCGGCCGCCGTGGTCCGGGTGACCCGGCCCGCGTCGTCGTAGCCGTAGGTGGTCTTCAACGTCTGGGTCAGGCGCGGGTCCCAGGTCTCGGCCAGGCGGCCCTTGTCGTCGTACGCGTAGTGCGCGACCTCGACGGCCTCCTGCTTGGAGGTCGCCGGGTTCCACGACCAGACCTTGACGGCCTTGACGCGGTCCAGGTAGTCACCGGGAGAAGTCGCGGTCGCCGTGGTGACCTTGGCGTACTCGTACTCCATGACCTCGCAGCCGCGCGGCAGTGGGTCCACCGAGCACCTGTTGGTGTCGTCCACCCCGGCCTCGACCGGCGGGATCACGCGCTTGACCAGCGAACGGCCGTCGGTGGTGTCGTACAGGTAGCGGGTCGCCGAGGCGGCGCCCGGACCGATCTCGCTGACCACCTGGTAGCTGTTCGAACCGGCCTGCTGGGCGAAGACCGTCCTGGTCCCGTCCTGCTCGGTCAGCTCGTACGTGGTGGCGTTGGTCCGGACGTCCCAGACCTGGTTCGCACCGGCCCAGCAGACCCAGATGGTGGCGCCGTTGTAGGCGTCCAGGCACTTGCCGGACTGCTGGTTCAGCAGCTGGCCGTCGGTGCGCACGTCCCACTTCTGGTTGGCGCCGCCGTTGCAGTCCCAGAGCACCAGCCGGGTGTTGTCGTCGACCGCGCCCCAGGGGTTGTCCAGGCACCGGCCCAGGATCTGGATGCGCTGCTGGTCGTCACGGGTCCACTGCTGGTTGGTGGCACCGGTGCACGGCGCGGTCTGCAGCACCGCTCCGTTGCCGGCGTCGCCGTTCGGCACCTCCAGGCAGAGGCCGTTGGTGCTGAGCACGATCGCACCGGAGGTGGCCGGCACGGCCTTCAGGGTCAGCGACTCGGCGCCCGGCTCCGGGAACAGGGTGCCGTCGGAGCCCTTGGCGAAGGTGAGCGAGGAGTCGTCGTTGCCCTTGATCTCGACCAGGTCGGACTGCGGGAACGATAGCGAGCGGAAGTCCGAGCCACCGCCCGCCGCCGGGCCGCCGGCCCACTGCGGACCGAACGGCGCCACGATCTCCTTCATCGACAGGTCGTCGAAGAAGACCTGCTTGTCGGCGGCCGTGAAGCCGTCGTAGAGCCGGAAGAACGCCTCGGTGGCGTCCGCCGGAACGGCCAGGTCCACGCTGAGCTGCTGCCAGCCGTCGGTGAAGCCCGCCTTGGCCGAGGTGGTCTTGGCGTAGCCGGCCCCGGTCTTCACGAAGCCCACGAGCCGCAGGCCGCGGTCGCCGAAGTCCGGGTTCAGACCGGTCGAGCCCGGCACGTAGATCCAGCCGGTGAGGCGGTAGGTCCGGCCCGGCTTCATGCCGAGCGCCATGGTGTTGTCCGGACCGACACCCGCGTAGGAGTCGATCTGGCCGGTCGGCGTGATCAGCAGCGAGTCGGTCGAGCTGTCGTGGCCGCGCGCGGTGGAACGCGACAGCGTGGCCAGGCCGGCCGAGAACCCGTTGGTGTCGGTGCCGATCTGGCGCTGGTTGGTGGTCAGGCGCTCGCCCTGCGGCTGCCAGCCGCGGTCCGTGCCCCGCGAGGAGGAGGTGCGGGACACCGACATGCCGAAGGCGTCGGCGTCGGTGGTGCTGGTGGTGTAGTCACCGGTGAGCAGGTTGACCGAGCCCGGGCCCGCGTCGGCGCTCGCGGCGCCGTCCGCGTTGCGGTCCACGGTCAGGGTGTTCCAGACGGTGGTGTAGCCGTTGCCGGAGCCGTCCTGCGGGAACAGCTTGGCGCGCACCTGCAGGACACCGCCGACGTTGCCGAGGGTGTCCAGGACGTTCCAGTTGGCGTGCGGGCCGAGGTCCGACAGCAGCGGCTTGTCCTCGGTGACCGGGGTGTTGTCCGCCTTGGTCAGGTTGACGCGCGGAACCGTGTACTCGGTGGCGCCCGGGCCGCGGCGGTACTCGTAGACCACCCGCTTGAACTGCGCCTGCGCGTCGACGGCCAGCTTGACGCGCTTGGCCGCCTGGGTGCCGTTCACCGGCGAGCTGATGCCGGCCTGGCCGACGTGGAACACGTACTCGGCGGGCGGGGAGAGGTTGCCCGCGCGGTCCTTGGCCTGCACGCTGAGCACGCGCCGGCCCTCGGTGGTCGGGGTGATCGACGTGGTCAGCGCCGCGGTGGCGTCGACGGTGACCGCGGTGCCGCCGTCCAGGGTGTAGACGTAGGCGGTGAGGTCGTCGGTACCGGCGGCCGGGGTGAAGGTGAACGAACCGGCCTGGTTGGCCGCACCGTGCCACAGCGAGTCCGCCGGGTAGTCGGCGGAGGTGACGAACGGCGTGCCGGGCGCCACGGTGTCCACCACGAACGGGGTGGTCACCCAGTTCGAGCGGGACTTGCCGTCGTCCAGCATCGAGGAGATCGAGTACTGCACGCCCTCGTCGAGCTTGGCGATCCCGAAGTCGGACGCCCTGACGGAGGCCCAGGAACCGCTCGGCGTTTCCTTGGGGATGCTGCCGATGAAGGTGCCGCCGCGCCACAGGTCGAAGTAGACCTTGACGTTGTCACCGTCGTCGTCCGCCGCCTGCGCCAGGAAGCGCGGGTTGGCGTCCGCGACGTACTTCGGGGTGCCCGGCTGGGACGGCTGGATCTCGACCGACGCGGGGGTCCGCGGGACCGAGTTGTAGGTGATCGAGATGTACGGCGGGGCCGAGCTCTGGGCGGAACCGAACTTCTTCCAGGAGAGGCTGCTGTTCTCGTCCGTCGCCTTCAGCATGAAGCCGTAGTCGTTGGAGCCGTACTGCGCGAAGTACCGGATCATCTCCGTGACGTCGGTGTTGGTCCAGCCGGACCCGTCCGGGGCCGCGCACTGGTGGGTGTCGCCGCCGTCGAGGTCGTAGGTCTCGTACGTCCGGGTCCACATCTGGCCCCACTGGGGCTCGTTGCCCCACCGGGTCCACCAGGCCGCGCCGCCCGCGTTCCAGACCTCCCACTGCTTCGGGGTGCAGGAGGAGGAGTGGAAGTTGTACAGGTGCAGCTTGGCGTCCAGGATCTGCTTGCCGTTGAACTGGCCGCCCGGGATCGTCACGTACGAGCGCGCCTTGACGCTGCCGTTGTAGCTGCCCAGCTTGAGCTCGTCCGAGCCGGAGGCGTCGAAGTTCTCGTTGTTCTGGACATAGGTGTCGAAGGTGCTGCCGATGTCCACGACCGGGTCGATGGTCACCGGGTACTGGGTCCCGGCGTCGGCCAGGAAGGCCGCGTCCGGGGTGAACACCAGCTCGGTGTCCGCCCCCTCACCGCGCACCTGCATCGTCACCGGGGCCCGGTTGAGGTGCTCGCCCGAGGCCTCGTCGAGCGCCGCGTCCCACATCACGGGGGCCGGGATCTTGACGGCCTCCTTGCCGGTGATTTGCGCTCTTTGCACTGCCCGCCCGGTGCGGCCCGGCGGCGGCGTCCGCTCCGGGGGCCGAGGCCCCCGGAGCGGACGTGGCGATCAGTGCCCGACCGCCACCACGATCTTGCCGATCTGGCTGCCCGCCTCCAGGTAGCGGTGGGCGTCGACGATCTCCTCGAAGGGGAAGACCCGGTCGATCACGGGCTGGAAGGCGCCGGTCGCCAGGCCGGAGGAGACGAAGGCCTCGGCCCGGCGCAGGGCTCCGGGGTCGGTGGTGATCTCGTACAGGGTGTAGCTGCGCATGGCCTTGCCGCGCATCACGGGCATGGGCGGGAAGGGGGTGTCCTCACCACTGAGTGCGCCGTAGACGACGATGGTGCCACCGGGGGCGAGGGCGCGGGCGAGGTCGACGACGCCGGGGCCGGCGACGGCGTCGAAGGCGAAGTCGGCACCCCGGCCGGCGGTGAGTTCCCGGACGCGCGACGCGAGGTCCTCCTCCTCGGTGACGACGACCTCGGCGGCGCCCGCCTTCAGCAGGGCCTCCCGCTTGGCCCGGGTGCGGGTGGTGGCGATCGGGACGGCGCCGATCCGACGGGCGATCTGGACGGCCGCCAGACCCACGCTGCTGGAGGCGGCGGTGATCACCACGGCGTCGCCGGCCCGCATGCCGCCGACCTCCACCAGGGCGCCGTAGGCGGTGACGTACGGCATCCAGACCGCCGCCCCGCCGATCGCGTCCAGCCCCTCGGGTCGGTGCAGCACGGCGTTCGCGGGGACGACGGCCCGTTCCGCGTAGACGGCGTAGTCGTTCATCGAGAAGGCCGGCACCACGCTGATCGCGTCGCCGGGCACGAAGCCGGTCACACCCGGACCGACGGCCTCGACGACGCCCGCGGCCTCGGTGCCCAGGCGGCCGGGGAACTCCCGGACGTCCTCGATGTAGTGGCCACTGCGGTACAGCACCTCGGCCCGGTTGAGGCCGATCGCCTCGACCCGGATCAGCAGCTCCCCGGGGCCCGGCTCGGCGACCGGCACCTCCTCCACCCGCAACACCTCGGGCCCACCCGGCTCGCGGAACAGCACGGTCCTGACCATGGTTCAACTCCCTTGCCCTGTCGATGATCTCCGCGTCGCGGCGCTCTCACCCAAGCCCAAAGTACGAACGCTGTCAAACTTCGATGACCGTCGTACGATGGGTGGGCGACAGAAACAGGAGGCCGGATCCCCATGACACGAACGGCACAGCAGGGAAGGCGCGTTGCCCCTCACCCCGACCCGCGGACCGTCCCGCTGCAGCAGGTGCTGGAGGCGCTGGTCGACCCGGTGCGGCGCAGGATCGTCCGCGCGCTGGACGCGGCCGACGAGGACCTGGCCTGCGGGGTGATCGAGCTGTCGGTCAGCAAGTCGACGGCGACCCACCACTTCCACGTGCTGCGCGAGGCCGGGCTGATCCGCCAGTACTACGTGGGCACTTCGCGGCTGAACGCGCTGCGGCGCGAGGAGTTCGAGGAGTCCTTCCCGGGCCTGCTCGACGCGCTGATCGCGGCGCCCGAGCACCGCTGAGCCCGGCCGACACCACACCCGGCGGGCCCAGTAGGGTGCGGACATGACACGCCATCTGGACTTCGAGGGCCCGTACAACTTCCGCGACCTGGGCGGCTACCCGGCCGCCGACGGACGGACGGTCCGCCGGGGACTGCTCTACCGCTCATCCTCGCTCGCCAGACTCACCTCCGCCGCCGACCAGGAGCGGTTCCGGGCACTGGACATCGGCACCGTGATCGATCTGCGCTACCCCTGGGAGATCGCCCGCCGAGGGCGGATACCGGAGCTGGAGGGCGTCGCGTACCACAATCTGTCGATCGAGCACCGGCCGTACGACCAGGCCGAGATCGACCCGGGGCTCGACCCGTGGCGGTACCTGGCGGACCGGTTCGCCGAGGTGGCCGAGGACGGCGTCACGGAGATCCGCGGCGCCCTGGAGCTGATCGCCGGGGCCGAGCGGCCGGTGGTCTTCCACTGCGCCGCCGGAAAGGACCGCACCGGACTGATCGCCGCCCTGGTGCTCAGCCTGCTCGGCGTCGGCGAGGACGACGTGGCCGCCGACTTCGCGCTCACCGAGCTCGTCACCGCCCGGCTGGTGGAGGACTGGCGCGCCGCCAACCCGGGGCGCACCCTGCGCTGGCCCGCCTTCGGGCGCGCGCCGGAGGAGGTGATCCGGCTCGCGCTCGCGGACCTGACCGCCGCGCACGGATCGGTCCACGCCTATGCCACCGGCCGACTGGGCGTCGACGAGGAGCTGATCGGCCGGCTGCGGGACCGGCTGCTCACCGCGTAGCACGGCGGCGACGGGAACCGGCCAGCACCCGACCGGAACGACAATCGCATGAAAAAGAAATCGATCGACCGGTGAATCAGAAACGGGCATGGCTGATCGATATTCGACTGAAAGAATCAAGAGGATAGAACTTTCGGTGAATGTCGATCAGCCTCTTGCCAAGCCCTGGATCCCCGGCCTCACCAGGCCGAATGGCCGAAAAAAATAGTGCTGGGCGCCTGTTCGTGCACGCTAAGGTCATTTCCGCGGCGGCTCGGCCGATCGGGTGACCGCGACCGTTCGGGTCGGACCTCCGCTCGTTTCCTTTTGCCTGCATGACCCCGCCCGCCCGGCGGAGTCACCGAAATGATCGGACGGAATATGCACGCAAAGAACCGCGCCGACCGGCCCCGCCCCGCCGGCCGGCCCCGCCGCACCGACCGCGCGCTCGTCCGAGGCGTCCTGGTCGCCACCGCACTGCTCGGGTTCTCGGGCGCCGCCCCCGCGCTCGCCGAAGGCTCCTGGACGTCCTACATCAGCAACTGGGGGCCCGGCTCGGAGTCCCGCCGCTGGGAGGACGCCGACCGGGACGACGTCGTCACCTCCGTCACCTTCCAGGGCTGCGCGACCGCCACCGACGACTTCAAGGACTCCGGCCTCCAGCTCTACAAGGACGTCTTCGGCCCCGACAAGGCCTACGGCCACCGCACCAACCACTGCGACACCTCCAGCTGGGGCGACCAGAGCGCCGGCAACTACTACTTCGTGCTCGAAGGCGTGCGCAACGGCGGCAAGCTCTGGGTGGACACCGTCACCACCCGGTACTGATCCCGCCCCCTCGTCCTCCGACCCGCCCCCCTTGACCCTCGCCCCGGCCGTGGTTCCGGCGGACACGCCCGTCCGCCGGCGCCCCCGCACCCGTTCCGAGCGAAATGCGTCGACCCCGCCATGGCCCTTGAATTCCACCGCATCGACTTCCAGTACAGCCGCAAGGCGCTCCTGTTCACCGGTCTCGATCTGCGGATCGACACCCCGGCCACCGTCCTGCTCGGCCCCAACGGCGCCGGCAAGTCCACCCTCATGGCGCTCGCCGCCTCGCAGTTGAGCCCGCACCGGGGGCTGGTCACCTGGCGCGGCGTCAACCCCGCGGCCGGCGCGGGCGACCGGGCGGCCTACCGGCGCGCCGTGGCGTGGCTGCCGCAGCAGATCACCCCCGTCCCCGGGCTCAGCGTGCGCGAACAGGTCGCCTACTGCGGCTGGTTGAAGGGCATGTCGCGCACCGCCGCCTGGCGGGCCTCGGCCGGTGCGCTCGCCCGGGTCGGCCTCTCCGGGCTCGCCGACCGGCCCGGCCACCAGCTCTCCGGCGGCCAGCTGCGCCGGATGGGCATCGCCGGCTGCCTCGCCCACCACAGCGAGCTGATCCTGATGGACGAGCCCACCGCCGGGCTCGACCCCACCCAGCGCGCGGTGTTCCGCTCCCTGGTCGAGGAGTTGACGGGCGAGGTCGGCATCCTCGTCTCCACCCACCGGACCGAGGACCTCGCCGGCACCTACCGGCACGTGGTGGTGCTGGACCGCGGGCGGGTCCGGTTCCAGGGCGCCACCGAGGAGTTCCACGCCCTGGCGGCGGTCGGCAGCGCGGTCCCCGGCGGGCCCGAGGGGGCCGCCGGCGGGTCCGGCACACCGAGCGCCGAGGCCGCGTACGCGCGGCTGATCGAACGGGAGACATGACCGATGCTGCTGCGCACCGTTCTGCGGATCTCGGCCGCCACCCGGATGCTGCCGTTCCTGCTCGGCTTCGTCCTGGTCGCGCTCGGCGACGAGCTGACCGCCTGGGTCACCCCGGCCTACGGGCTCGCCGCCGCCGGACACGCCGGCCTCGCGCTGCCGTTCGCCTGCGCGGCGTGCGCGGCCGGCGGCGCGTGGGAGGGCGGACGGCTGCAGCGGGGCGGTGCGTTCGGCCGCTCGCCGGTCCGCTCCGCGACGGCCGTCACCACCCCGCTGCTGCTACCGGTCGCGGTGATGGGCGCGCTCGGCATGGCCGCCGCCCTCGGCACCGCCGCGCTGGCCGGCGGCACCGTGCACGGCCTCCCGCAGCCCGGTCTGTTCGCCGTCTGGGCCGGACTGCTGCTCGCCGCCACCCTGGTCGGCTCGCTCGTCGGCCGGGTGCTGGCGCCGGTGGTCGCCGTGCCGCTGGCGCTGGTCAGCAGCTTCGTGCTGACCTCCTATCCCGCCGCGTTCGACAGCTACTGGCTGCGGCACCTGGTCGGCGGCGGGCTCTCCGACTGCTGCGCCGTGGACCAGGTGCTGGACGGCCGGGCGGTGGCCGGCTCGCTGGCCTTCTCCGGCGCGGTCTGCGCGGCCGCCGTCCTGCTGATCCGCCGACGCGGCACCCCGCTCGCCGTGGCCGTCGCACTGGTGGTCACGGCGGGCGGCATCGCGGTCGGCGGCTGGACCGTCCGCGACCTCGGCCCCGAACCGGTACGCGCCCGGCCCGCCGGCGCCCTGGTCTGCGACGGCGGCCGGCCCCGCGTCTGCCTCTGGCCGGAGCTCGGCGGTGCCCGCTCGGCCGTGGTCCGCGCCGAGGTCCGGCGGGTCGCCGACACCCTGGCCGGGCGGGGCGTCACCGTCCCGGAGTCCTTCACCATGACCGCCCGGCCCGGGCCGGGCGAGGCGGGACTAGGCGTCCCGACCGACGCCCGGGCGCAGGACGTCCTCCCCGCCGTGGTCGGCTCTCTGCTCCCGCGTGCCCCGGACTGCGCCCGCCGCGGCGAGCCCTACCCGGCCGCGGTCGCCGTCGGCACGGCCACCGCCTGGCTCACCGCCCGGGCGGGCCCGGACGGCGGCACCCCGCCGGCGGCCGGCGTCGGCGGCCGGTTCACCGAGGCCGACGCCGCCCGCGCCGCCCAGTTGCTCCGACTGCCCGACGGGGCCCAGCTCGCCTGGTACCGCGCCACCTCGGCGGCGCTGGCCGGCTGCGACGCCCCGCCCCCGCCGATCCCGTCCACCGGGACGGCCTCCGCGGGCGGGGGTGGGCGGTGATCTGGTGGTGCAAGGCGCGCGCCGTCCCGGTGCTCGCGGCCGTGCTCGCCGCGACCTTCGCCGTCGGCCTGCCGTTCGGGGACGGCGAGCTGCCGGTACCCGCCCTGCGCGGGCAGGCCGGGCACTTCCTGCTCGCGCACGTCGTCACCCTGCTCCCGGCGGTGTTCCTGCTGTACGGGCTGGGCCGGGGCGACCTGCGGACCGAGACGGTCGCCGCGCGGTTCCTGCGCGGGCTGGACGTCGGGCTCGCGCTCGCCCTCGCGGCCACCGGGACGGCCTGCGGCGGCCTCGCGTACGCGACCGGGCAGGGGGCGCTCGCCCTGGTCCTGGCCCGCAACATCGCCGGCTACCTCGGCCTCGCGCTGCTCTTCCACCCCCTGGTCGGCCACCGTCCGGCCGCCGCCGCGCTGGCCGCCGCCCCGCTGCTCTGCTCGGCGGCGGGCTGGTACCCGGACGGCCGGCCCCGGCCCTGGGCCTGGCCGCTGCACCCGGCCGGCTCCGCGCCCGCGCTCGCCGCCGTCGCCCTGCTGCTGCTCGCCGGTGCGGCCGTCGCCCTGCTCCGCCGGCGCCCGCCCAGCACGCCGCACCTCCTGGCCGGCTGAGTGCCCTCCCCGGCCGGGCGGGCGGCTCAGCGGCGCCGGGGCCGGCCCGAGCGGGCGCCGCCCTGGGAGCCGCGGGGCCCGCGGGGCGGCCGGGCCGCGCGCGGGTTGCCGCCGTCGGTGGCCGCCGGGGCGTCGGCCGTGTCGGGCCAGTGGGCGGGGCGCTTCAGCGTGGCCGGGAGACGGGTGGCGGCGTCGCCGCGGGCGGCGTTGAGCTGCGCCTGGGTGAGGAACAGCGCCTCGGTGAGATCGGCGCCCGCCAGGTCGGCGTCCCGCAGGTCCGCGCCGACCAGGTCCGCGAGCCGCAGGTCCGCCCCCGCCAGGTCCGCCGCGACCAGCAGCGCGCCCCGCAGATTGGCCCCGCGCAGGTCCGCGCCGCGCAGCCGGGCGCCGAACAGGTCCGCGCCCCGGTGCTCGCGCCGGCGCGGGACGCCGGCCCGGACCAGCTCGCTGGCCCTGAGCAGCAGCTCGGCCACCGCCTGCCGGTGCGCGGGCACGTCGACCGCGAGGATCTCCTCCGGCGTGCCGCCGACCAGCCGCTCGGTCTGCTCCAGCGCCCGGCGCAGCTCGTCGTGCACCGGCCGGGCCGGTTCGAAGGTGAGCGCCTCGGTGAGGTACCGGAGCAGCTCGTGCAACTGCCGCACCACCGGGAACACCTCGAACATGGTCCCCGCGCTCTCCGGCGCCTCGCGCCAGCTGCGCCCGCCGAAGACGACCTGGGAGACCTGCTGGCCGGCCCCGAAGCAGTCGTACACCGTGCAGCCGGCGAAGCCGCTGTCCCGCAGCCGCTCGTGGATGCCGCAGGTGAAGTCGGTCCGCAGATTGCGGCAGGCGGTGCCGGCGGCCTTGTTCACGGCGAAGTCGGTGCCGGCGGCGAACGGCAGCGCGACGCAGCACAGTCCGAAGCAGCTCCCGCAGTCGGAGACGAGGTTGAGGCTCGGGACGCTCACGGTGCTGTTGTTCCTCCGGGACGACGGTGCGGTGCGGTGGTGCAGCTGTAGAGCGTACCGACAGTCCCCGTACGGCCGTCGGTTAGTGTGGTCGGCCGAGCACGAGCAGCACCGCGGCACCACAGCACCGACGGAGGAACCAAGGCATGTCCCGGCACGACGTGGCGCCGTACCCGGACACCGAGGACAGCGAGGACACCCCGGGCGCCGAGCCCCCCGCCCTCCGCCTCCCGCCCCGCGCCCGCACCGTCGCGTTCACCCTGCTCTGCTTCGCGGTCTGCCTGGCGATCGGCCTCCAGCAGTGGACCACCCTCCAGCTCGGCGGCTTCGACCTCGGGATCTTCGACCAGGGCGTGCGCGGCTACGCGCACTTCGGTCTGCCGGTGTCCACGCTGAAGAGCTTCCACCACGAGTTCCCGCCCGGCTTCTCGCTCCTCGGCGACCACTTCTCGCCGGTGATCGCGCTGATGGCGCCGCTCTACTGGCTCTGGGACGATCCGCGCTCGCTGCTCCTCGGCCAGGCACTCTGCTTCGCCGCCGGCGTGCCGCTGATCCGCCGGATCACCGACCGCTGCTTCGCCGACGCCGACCCCCGCACCGCCCGCCGCGCCGCCGACCTGGCCGCCCTCGCCCACGGACTGGGCTGGCCCCTGCTGGTGGCCTCGCGCGGCGGGTTCCACGAGGTGGCGTTCGCCGTGCCGCTGACGCTGCTGATGCTGGAGCGCGGGATGGCCCGGCAGTACTGGGCGTCCGCACTGGCCGGCCTGCTGCTCTGCTGCACCAAGGAGGACATGGGCCTGGCCGTCGGCGCCTACGGCCTGGTACTGCTGCTGCGGGCGCGCCGGGAACCGGACGCCGAGCGGCGCCGGCCGGCCGTCCGCTGGGGGCTGGGCCTGCTGCTCGGCGGCCCGCTCGCCTCGGCGGTGGCGATCGCCGAGCTGATCCCGGCGATGGGCGGGGTGCCCGGCTACTACTGGAACTACCAGGCGCTCGGGGAGGACGGCGGCTCGGCGGTCGCCCATGTGCTGGCCGACCCGACCCGCCTCGTCTCGGCGCTCTTCGACGCCCCGCTGAAGCCGCTGCTGCTGCTGTGGATCTTCGGCACGCTGTTCCTCCTCCCGCTGCGCTCCGCGACCGTGCTCCTGGCCGTCCCGCTGCTCGCCGAGCGGGTGCTCTCCAGCAATCCCAACCACTGGTCGATCGCCCGGCACTACGACGCGTTCCTCTGGCCGATCCTGCTGGTCGCCGCGGTGGAGGTGCTGGGCCGCTGCCACGACCGGGCGCTGACCCGACGGCTCGGCGTGGCCGCCGCCGCGCTGACCGTCGCGGCCGCGCTGCCGCTCGGGGTGGCGAACCTGTTCGTGCCGGCCTACTGGCAGCCGAAGGCGAGCGAGGCGGCGCTGCTGCGCGGCGCGGCGCTGGTCCCGGATGGCGCCTCCGTCGAGGCCGACAACCAGGCGGCGCCGCGGCTGACCGCCCGCGCGGACGTGGTGCTGGTCGACGAGAAGCCGCGCGGACGCGAGTACGTGCTGATCCGGGCGGACAAGCGGTCCTTCCCGTTCCGGACCGACCACGAGCAGGCGGCCAGGATCGAGCTGCTGCTGGCGCACGGGTACCGGACGGTCTGGTCGGAGGACGGCGTGTACCTGCTGCACCGGGAGGGCACCGAGCCCGTCCCGGGCGAGCAGGTGCCCGGCCCGGACGCCACCCCGTACCAGGACGCGGTGCCGTCGGACGTGGGCCACAACCTCTTCCGCGGCTGACGGCGGTCGCCGCAACGCCCGCCGCCGCCCGGCGGCCCGTACGCCGCTCAGCCCTCGTAGGGCAGCAGCTCCGCGCGCTTGGGCGGGCGGCCGTCGCCGGAGGAGCGGCCGGTCAGACGGCGGCCGATCCACGGCCCGAGGTGGGTGCGGGCCCAGCGGGCGTCGGCGGCCAGCTTCTCGCCGCGGGTCGGCGGGGCGGCGACCGGCAGCGGGGCGCGCCAGTCGAAGCCGGCGGGGCGCCCGAGCGCTTCCAGGACGGCCTCGGCGACCCGGCGGTGGCCCTCGGACGAGAGGTGCAGCCGGTCCTCCGCCCAGAGCCGGCGGTCGTCGAAGCAGGGTGCGGAGAACAGGTCGACCACGGCGATGCCCGGATCCTGGGCGAGCTCCTGCACGAAGGCCTTCATCCGCAGGATCGCCGGGAGCAGCCGGGCGGAGCCGGCCATCCGCCGGGTCGGGTCGGTGCTGGTGAACATGACCACGGTGGCGCCGGTGGCGCGCAGCCGGGCGGCGGAGGCTCCGAGGAGTTCTTCGACCCGGGCGACGTCGCAGCGCGGGCGCAGCACGTCGTTGAGCCCGCCGGCCAGGGTGACCAGCTCGGCGCCCATGGCGGCGGCCCGGTCGAGCTGCTCGTCGTGGATCTGGCCGATGAGCTTGCCGCGGACGGCGAGGTTGGCGTACCGGAAGCCGCCGGCCGGGTGGTCGGCGGCGAGCCGGGCGGCGACGCGGTCGGCCCAGCCCCGGAAGTGGCCGTCGGGCAGCAGGTCGTCGCACATGCCCTCGGTGAAGGAGTCCCCGACGGCGACGTAACTGCGGAAGGCGGTGGGCGTGTTCTGGGTGTTCTCCATGGCCCGACGATCGTACGCGCGCGGCCCACGCCGGGATCGGGCGGGATCCGGCGGGATCCTTCGTCGGCGCCGGTCAGACCCCCGCCGGCTCCCCTGCCGGCTCCTCCGCCGGCTGCTCCACCCCGCCGGTGATCCAGTGCGTTCGCACGGCATCGGTCGGCCGCTGCTCCCCCAGCGCGTCGAGCCCCCAGACGCCGAGCGCCGCCACGACCGGCCGCAGCGCGGCGCCGCGTTCCGTCAGCTCGTAGACGGTGGCGTTGGCCGGCCGTTCGAGGCGTCGCCGCTCGATGACGCCCTCGCCCTCCAGCTGCTTGAGCCGCGCGGCGAGGATGTCGGTGGAGACGCCGGGCAGGTCGGCGTGCAGGTCGGTGTAGCGGCGCGGACCGGCCAGGAGTTCACGGACGATCAGGAGGCTCCAGCGCTCCCCCACCGCGTCCAGGGCGCGGGCGACGGCGCAGTACTGGTCGTAGCTTCGGCGTGACATGTGGATCAGCATAGCCAAGAGGTTGGACTTTCCAAGTGCCTACTTGGTAGAACAAAGCAACCAGGATCGACGCGGGGTGACGGTCGGGAGGCCACAGATGGAGTTTCGGCAGTCCAGCAAGCTGAATGACGTGTGCTACGAGATCCGCGGCCCGGTGGTCGACCAGGCCAACGCGCTGGAGGAGGCCGGGCACAGCGTGCTCCGGCTGAACACCGGCAACCCGGCCACGTTCGGCTTCGAGGCGCCCGAGGAGATCCTTCAGGACATCATCCGCAACCTCCCCCGGGCGCACGGCTACAGCGACTCGCGCGGCATCCTGCCGGCCCGCCGCGCGGTCGTGCAGTACTACCAGCAGCGCGGCGTCGACGGCGTGACCGTCAACGACGTCTACCTCGGCAACGGCGTCTCCGAGCTGATCCAGATGGCCGTCACCGCGCTGGTGGACGACGGCGACGAGGTGCTCGTCCCGATGCCCGACTACCCGCTGTGGACGGCGGTGGTCCGGCTGGCCGGCGGCAAGGCGGTGCACTACCTCTGCGACGAGGGGGCGGACTGGTTCCCCGACCTCGACGACATCGCCTCGAAGATCACCGCCCGCACCAAGGCGATCGTGGTCATCAACCCCAACAACCCCACCGGCGCCGTCTACCCGAAGGAACTGCTGGAGGGCATCCTCGACCTCGCCCGCCGCCACCAGCTGATGGTGCTGGCCGACGAGATCTACGACAAGATCCTCTACGACGACGTCGAGCACCACTGCCTGGCCGCCCTCGCCGACGACGTGCTCACGCTCACCTTCAACGGCCTCTCCAAGTCCTACCGGGTGGCCGGCTTCCGCAGCGGCTGGCTGGTCGTCTCCGGCCCCAAGCAGCACGCGAGCGACTACCTGGAGGGCCTCACCATGCTCTCCGGCATGCGGCTGTGCCCCAACGTGCCCTCCCAGTACGCCGTCCAGGCCGCGCTCGGCGGCCACCAGTCGATCAACGACCTGGTCCTGCCCGGCGGCCGCCTCGCCGAACAGCGCGACGTCGCCTTCCGCGCCCTCAACGAGATCCCCGGCGTCAGCTGCGTCAAGCCCCGCGGCGCCCTCTACGCCTTCGCCAAGCTCGACCCGGCCGTCCACCGCATCGTCGACGACGAGCGCTTCGTCCTGGACCTCCTGCTCCGCGAGAAGATCCACGTGGTCCAGGGCACCGGCTTCAACTGGCCCCGCCCCGACCACTTCCGCTTCGTCACCCTCCCCCGCGCCGACGACCTGGAGACCGCCATCAACCGCATCGGCCGCTTCCTCACCACCTACCGCCAGGTCTGACCCGCCCCCTCGCAGGCCCCCGCAGATCCTGCTCTGCGGGGGTCATGCGGATGATGTGGATCGGTTTGCCACACCACCGACGAAGGGACAGAGACGAGCATGACCAACGTCGATGTCGACGATGCGGTCCTTGCCGAGGCCATGCGCTTGATGGGGACCAGCACGAAGAAGGACACCGTCAACGGAGCCCTCGCCGACCACGTCAAGCGGCTCAAGCGGCTGGAGGCACTGGAGAGGCTCTCCGCCCGCGCCGCCCGCGGCGAGTTCGACCCGACCGAGCGAATCCACCGGGCCCGGAAGGCCGGCGGGGAGGACCTGCTGCTCTGCTCCGTCGCCGTGCACCACGGCGACCCGGTGCTGCACGTGGACAGCGACTTCGCCACCGCCGCCCGGGTGATCACCGAGCTCAGGGAACAGGACATCCGCGAACCGTGATCCGGATCCAGCGATCGGCCCCCGCAGGCGGTACCTGCGGGGGCCGATGGCGTGCGGGAGGCGGTTACCAGCCCCAGCCGCCGCCCTGGCCGTCGTCGTCGCGGTTGCCGTCCCAGCCCTCGCCGACCTCGCGGAGGATGGTGTAGTGGTCCACCCGGGTGCCGTCCTCCGCCAGGGCGGTGACGGTCATCTCGGACTTCTGGCCCAGGTGGGCGGGCTTCACGTCGACCTTGATGAAGGAGTAGCCGGTGTAGCGGACCCGCGACCACTCGACCTTCTCGGTGACCTTGCCGCCGCCCTTGGCGAAGTAGTAGGTGTCCACCGAGTCGAGGCGGTTCTCGTGGCCCTCGTAGGTGTCCGGGGCGTCGAACCGGTAGAGGCTGCGGCCGGCCGCGCCCGCCGTCACGTACACCACGCCGTCCTTGGCCGGCTCGACGGAGGCGCCGCTCGGCACCGCCCTGGAGACCTTGTTGCCGAGGATCGCGTCGGTGCGCTCGTACACGTGGTTGTGACCGTTGATCACCAGGTCCACCCGGTACTTCTCGAACAGCGGCACCCAGGCCTCGCGCACCCCGCCCTCGGAGGCGTGCTGGTGGGTGGTGGAGAAGGCGCAGTGGTGGAAGAAGACCACGACGAAGTCGATCGTCTCGTCGTTGCGCAGGTCCTTCAGGGTGCGCTCCAGCCAGCGGGTCTGCTTGCCCGCCGAGACGCCCAGGTTGGCCGGGATCTCGTAGGAGACGTCGTTGGCGTCCAGCGAGATGACGCCGACGTTCTTGTAGCGGAAGGAGTAGACGCCGGGGACGCTGCGCTTGTCCGGGCCGTTGTCCGGCAGGTAGAAGCGGGCGTTCTCGCCGCCGTAGCCGTTCGGCGAGTACCAGGCCTCCATGTCGTGGTTGCCGTAGGCGACCATCCACGGCACCTTCGAGGCGACCGTCTCGGTCTGCACCAGGAAGGCGTCCCAGGTGGTGGCGTTGAACACCGACTTGTCGGAGTCCTGGCCGGAGCCCGCCGGGTCGGCGTAGCAGATGTCGCCGGCGTGCAGGTGGAACGCCGGGTCCTGGGCCAGGATGATGTGGTCGTTGCCCTTGGCGTGGTCGCTGACGCCCTGGTCGCCGAAGGCGGTGAAGGTGAACGGCTCGTACACCTTGCCCCAGCGGTGCTCGCGCGAGGGCGCGGTGCGGAAGGTGCCGAGCGTGGAGACGGCCTGCTGCGAGGCCGGGTCGAAGCCCTGGTGGCCGACACCGTAGTAGTAGGTGGTGTCGGGGTGCAGGTCCTCCAGCGCCACGTGCAGGTAGTACTGGTCCACCGGCTGGCCGGTGGGGGTGAGCGCCGGGGTGTGCAGGGTGCGCACCTCCGCCTCGATCTTGTGGCTGAGGTCCCACGGGTTCTTGCCGTAGCGCAGGAACGGCCGCTTCACCGGGGCCGGCACCTGCCAGGAGACCCGGAACTGGGTGTCCGGCTCGGGACCGAAGGCGAGGTGACGTCCGATCGGGGCGACCAGCGAACCGTCGACGGTCGCGGTGGCGCCGCCGGCCAGCAGCTGAGGCGTCGTCGGGGCGGCCGAGGCGGTGCCGCTGCCCAGCGCACCGCCCACCGCCAGCGCGCCCACCGAGACGGCGCCGACGCGCAGCATCCGGCGGCGGGAGAAGCGGGCCCGCAGGTACTCGTGCTGCTCGGCCATGCTCATGCGTTCGGCGAGCTTGACCGGCACGCCCATGTTCGGAGTTTCCATGGACCGGACTCTTCCAGGCACGCGTTGACCCGACACGGACACGCGGTGAACGCGCCCGGGCGCGCCGGTCAGTCGAACACCAATGTTCGACCATGCCTCGGCAAAGCCGTACGCAGGCGAAACGCGTCTCCCGGGCCCGGACACGGGCACTCCGGACGGGGCTGGCAGGATCGTCCACCATGGCCCGGATCCTGATCTACCGTCGAAACCTCCGCTTCCCGCACGCCTCGGTCGTCGACGGCACCCGCGCGCTGGGCGAGCTGGGCGAGCGGCACGGCTTCACCGTCGACGCCACCGAGGACCCGGCCGTCTTCCGGCCCGCCGCGCTGCGCCGCTACGCCGCCGTGGTCTTCCTCTCCACCGGCGGCCCGGTGCTCGACGAGGCCGGGCAGGACGCCCTGCGCGCCCACCTGACCGCCGGTCACGGCTGGCTGGGCGTGCACGCGGCGTCCAGCACCGCGTACGAGTGGCCGTGGTTCGAGGGACTGGTCGGCGCCCGGTTCGACCGCCACCCGGCGATCCAGACCGCGCCGGTCCGGGTCGCCGACGCCGACCACCCGGCCACCGCCCACCTGCCCGCCCGCTGGGAGTGGACCGACGAGTGGTACGACTTCCGCTCCGACCCGCGCGATCGCGGCGTCCGCGTCCTGCTCACCGTGGACGAGGCCGACTACACGGGCGCGGCGATGGGCCTGGCCGACCGTCACCCGCTCGCCTGGTCCGGGGAGCACGACGGGGTGCCGACCTTCTACACCGCGCTCGGCCACGCGCCCGAGGCCTACGCGGACCGGGCCTTCCGCGGGCACCTGCTGGGCGGCCTGCGACACGTGCTCGGCTGAGCGGGCCCCGGGCCGTCGTCACGACAGCACAGGACCGCCCGGAGCAGGGAGCCTGCTCCGGGCGGTCCGTCGGATCAGCCGGTCACCAGCAGTCCTCGTCCTTCTCCTTCTCGTTGGTCAGGCAGATGGGTACGCAGTCGTCGCAGTTCACCTCGATCGGGCCGGTGACCGGGTCGCGCGGCAGCTGGTAGCCGTCGGGCGCCTCGGTCTCCCGCAGGTAGTACTGCCCGACCGGCAGGTGGTCGAACTCGCAGGTTCCGTCGGCGTCGGTGGTGCAGCCGCTCACCTGGGTGTCCGGGTTGGCACCCCCGGTCTGCAGCCCGGGGACGCCGTTGCTCTCCCGCCACAGCTCGAACACCGCGCCGGCCAGCGGCTCGCCCGACCACTTGTCCTTCTTGGTCAGGTGGATCGAGCCCTTGCCCGGCGGCTTCGGCGACGGGCAGTCGGCGGCCGTGACCTGGACGCCCGCCATGGCGTTGGCCGCGGTCAGCATCAGCGGGCCGAACACCGGGTCGGCCGGCAGGTCGTACCCGGGAGGTGCGGCGATCTCCCGCCAGTAGTAGAGGCCGAGGTCCACCGTGCGGCGGCAGAGACCGTCCGCACCGGTGGTGCAGGTGCTACCCACCTGGGTGTCCGGGTTCGGGCCAGTGGTCTGGAGACCGGGAACGCCGTTGGTCTCCTCCCACAGCTCGAACACACCGCCGGCGAGCGGCGCACCGGTCTCGGCGTCCTTCTTCAGCACCCGCACCTCACCCGTGACCACCGACTGCGGAACGTCGGGCGCGGTGACCTGAACGCCGGACGCGGCGTTCGCCGAGGTCAGCACCAGCGGGCCGAACACCGGCTGAGCCGGCAGCACGTACCCAGGGGGTGCGGCGATCTCCCGCCAGTAGTACGTGCCGAGCGGCACCGTGCGACGGCAGATCCCGTCCGCACCGGTGGTGCAGGTGCTACCCACCTGGGTGTCCGCGTTCGCGCCGGTGGTCTGGAGACCGGGAATCCCGTTCGTCTCCTCCCACAGCTCGAAGACACCACCGGCGAGCGGGTTTCCGGTCACGGAGTCGGTCTTCAGGACACGGACCTCACCGGTCACCGGCGCCTGCGCCACATCGGGAGCCGTCACCTGCACACCCGCAGCGGCATTCGCCGCCGTCAGCACCAGCGGACCGAACACCGGCTGAGCCGGAAGCACATACCCGGGCGGCGCGGCGATCTCCAGCCAGTAGTAGGTACCGAGATCCACCGTCCGGCGGCACAGACCGTCCGTGCCAGTGGTACAGGGGGTGCCCGCCAGCGTGTCGGGGTTCGCGCCGGTGGTCTGGAGACCGGGAATCCCGTTCGTCTCCTCCCACAGCTCGAACACACCACCCGCGAGCGGCGCACCCGTCACCGAGTCCGTCTTCAGAACCCGGACCTCACCGGTCACCGGCGCTTGCGCCACATCGGGAGCCGTCACCTGCACACCCGCAGCGGCATTCGCCGCCGTCAGCACCAGCGGACCGAACACCGGGTTGGCCGGGAGCACGTACCCGGGCGGTGCGGCCGTCTCCTGCCAGTAGTAGGTGCCGAGCGGCACCGTGCGGCGGCAGAGACCGTCCGCACCGGTGGTGCAGGTGGTACCCACCTGGGTGTCCGGGTTCGCGCCGGTGGTCTGGAGACCGGGAATCCCGTTCGTCTCCTCCCACAACTCGAACACACCACCCGCGAGCGGCGCACCGGTCACGGAGTCGGTCTTCAGGACACGGACCTCACCGGTCACCGGCGCCTGCGGCGCGTCGGGGGCGGTGATCTGAACGCCCGCAGCGGCATTCGCCGCCGTCAGCTCCAGCGGGCCGAAGACCGGGTCGGCCGGCAGGTCGTAGCCGGGCGGGGCCGCGATCTCCCGCCAGTAGTAGGACCCGAGCGGCACCGTCTGACGGCACAGACCGTCCGCACCGGTGGTGCAGGACGTACCCACCTGCGTGTCCGGGTTCACGCCAGTGGTCTGGAGACCGGGAATCCCGTTCGTCTCCTCCCACAGCTCGAACACACCACCCGCGAGCGGCGCACCCGTCACGGAATCCGTCTTCAGGACACGGACCTCACCGGTCACCGGCGCCTGCGCCACATCCGGGGCCGTCACCTGGACGCCCTGAGCAGCGTTCGCGTCCGTCAGCACCAGCGGACCGAACACCGGATCCGCCGGGAGCACGTAGCCGGGAGGTGCGGCGATCTCCTGCCAGTAGTAGGTGCCGAGCGGCACCGAGCGGCGGCACAGACCGTCCGCACCGGTGGTGCAGGTGGTACCCACCTGCGTGTCGGGGTTCGCGCCAGTGGTCTGGAGACCGGGAATCCCGTTGGTCTCCTCCCACAGCTCGAACACACCACCCGCCAACGGCAGACCCGTCACCGAGTCCGTCTTCAGCACCCGTACCTCGCCCGTCACCGGAGCCTGCGGCGCGTCCGGAGCCGTCACCTGCACACCGGCCGGAGCATTCGCCTCCGTCAGCTCCAACGGACCGAACACCGGATCCGCCGGCAACTCGTAACCCGGCGGCGCGGCGATCTCACGCCAGTAGTAGGAACCGAGCGGCACCGTCCGGCTGCACAGACCGTCCGCACCGGTGGTGCAGGACGTACCCACCTGCGTGTCCGGGTTCACGCCACTGGTCTGGAGACCGGGAATCCCGTTCGTCTCCTCCCACAGCTCGAACACACCACCCGCCAACGGCGCGCCCGTCACCGAGTCCGTCTTCAGGACACGGACCTCACCGGTCACCGGCGCCTGCGCCACATCCGGGGCCGTCACCTGGACGCCCTGAGCAGCATTCGCGTCCGTCAGCACCAGCGGACCGAACACCGGATCCGCCGGAAGCACATACCCGGGAGGCGCGGCGATCTCCTGCCAGTAGTACGTACCGACCGGAACCGTCCGACGGCACAGACCGTCCGCACCGGTGGTGCAGGACGTACCCACCTGCGTGTCCGGGTTCACGCCAGTGGTCTGGAGACCCGGAATCCCGTTCGTCTCCTCCCACAGCTCGAACACACCACCCGCCAACGGCAGACCCGTCACCGAGTCCGTCTTCAGGACACGGACCTCACCGGTCACCGGCGCCTGCGGCGCGTCGGGAGCCGTCACCTGCACACCCTGAGCGGCATTCGCCGCCGTCAGCTCCAGCGGGCCGAACACCGGATCGGCCGGAAGCACATAGCCCGGCGGAGCCGCGGTCTCCCGCCAGTAGTACGAACCGACCGGCACCGTCCGGCTGCACAGACCGTCCGCACCGGTGGTGCACGGCCTACCCACCTGCGTGTCCGGGTTCGCACCGGTGGTCTGGAGACCGGGAATCCCGTTGGTCTCCGCCCAGAGCTCGAACACACCACCCGCGAGCGGCGCGCCCGTCACCGAGTCCGTCTTCAGCACCCGCACCTCGCCCGTCACCGCGGCGGCGCAGTCGGGCAGGTCGCCGTTGAAGGGGTAGGCGTGGAACTCCTGGCCGCCGCCTCCGGTGGGCGAGCTGGTGTGGATGAGCCCGCCGGTGGTGTAGAAGCGGCCGTTGACCCCGGGCAGGGTGACCGTGGTCTGCGAAGCCTGCTCGCCGACCAGGACGCTGCCCTGGAACTGGCCGGTGCCGGCCAGGGTGACCGTGGTGGCGTCGGGGAAGTTCCACAGCAGGCGCTCGCGGTAGGCGTTCAGCGGGTCGTCGTCGGTGATGCCGCCGCTGAACGTGTTGATGGTCCGGGCGGCACCGGTGAGGTTGACGAGGATGGTGGCGCCCGCCGGAATGTTGGCGAAGGTGATGCCCTGCTGGGCGCCGCCCCGGCCGGTGAGGTCGAAGTCGACGTTGAAGACCTGGAGCGCCGACACGCCGTCACCGGTGAACAGCGTCTCGAATCCCGCGTTCACCGCGGTGCCGGTCGCGGTGCGGGGCACACCGTTGACCCGGGCGTAGCAGTCGGAGGCGGCGGTGAGCTGGTCGCGCAGGCCGGCGTAGGGCTGGATGGCGTCGGGGTCCTGGACGAGGGTGCCGACCACGGTGCCGGTGACCGTGCCCGCGTGCCGGACCACGCCGCCCTCGGCCACCAGGCTCTGGCCGGCGGCGATGGTGATGTCGTCACCGGTGGTGAGGAAGTCGGCGCCGTCCGGCGGGGGGACCCGGGACCCCACACCGACGATGCCGATGTTGTAGATGGAGCTGGCCCCGGGGTCCTTGGCCTGGTCGAAGTCGTTGAGGACGACGACACGGCCCTCGGCCTCGGCGGCGCGGCCTCGGACCAGGAAGTCGGAGCCGACGAAGATGTTGATCCCGTTGTCCCGCCCGGCGAACGGGCCGTTGTTGATCGGGGGGAAGGGCTCGGGGCAACTGCCGGGTACGCAGGGCCCCAGGCCACCGGGCAGCGTCGCGGCCTCGGCGGACACGGCTCCGGGGCCGAGCGCGAGGACGGGGACGAGGGCCGAGGCGATGGTGCACGGCAGTGCCAGGGCGACGGCCTTCCGGCGGACGCGCGCTAACAGTCGGTTGAGGGAAGCCATGGTCGTAGCGTCCGACAGGCCCTGTGCGCGGGGTCGCCGTTGACGCGTCCACGTACGCTGAATGATGAAACGCGCGCACCCGCACAGAGCAACCGTCACCTGCCGCCTCCCGTCGGCCGGGACCGCGGACGGGCCGCGGGGCCGACCGCTCGACGGGGCGTCAGCGGGACGTGCTCAGGACGCCTCGTCCCAGGGGGACGCCGCCCGGTTGCCGGTGCCGTCGCAGGTGCGGCAGATCTCGTCGCGGTAGGCGTGCTTGGCACCGGTGGCGTCGACCCGGTAGCGGACGTAGACGCCGGTGCCGTCGCAGAGGAAGCAGTTGCCCCCTCCGCCGCCGACCTCGGTGGTGCCGGTGCCCTGGCAGGTGCGACAGCTGAGGCCGGCGGTGCGGCCGGTGCCCGCGCAGATGCGGCAGACCGTGGTCATCGTCTTCCTCCCGGGTCGGAACCTGGGCCCGACGGAGGGGGCCCAGGTCATGGTAGGCGCTGACCGCCGCTTCCCGGGCGGGCCCTGCTCAGCCCGGCAGGCCCGCGCTCACGCGGCGGGAGACGGCGATCTGCTGGAGGTCGAGCATCCCCGGCGGGTCGGCGAGGCCGGGGCCGCCGGCCTGCACCCACGCGGCGATCTCCTCGATCATGTCGTCGGCGAGCACCCAGCCGAGCCAGACCGGCCGGCCGCCCGCCGCGCGGCCCTCGCTGGAGGGGCCGACCACGACGACGTTGGAGTGCGCACAGGTGTCCAGGCACTTGACGGCCCGGACCCGGCCCGCGTCGCCGACCGCGGTGCGCAGCCGCTCGTACTGGCCGGCGTGGTCGACGCCGGGGTGCTTCTCCTGGGTGCCGCAGCAGCAGCCCCGGCAGACGGTGACGGTCACCGGGGACGCCGGGCCTCGGCCGCCCGCCTTCCCCGCGGCCTTCCCCCCGGCCCGTTCGCGCTCACGCTCGCGTCGGCTCATCGTCCTCGGTCCTCCTCGTTCCGCAGGGCCCGCCGCGACGCCCGTTCGCGCGGCAGCCGCAGGCCGTGGTGGCCGACGATCACGGTGGAGCCCTCGTGCCCGGCGGCGCCGAGCGGCAGGGGCAGCGTACCCGCCAGGTCCCGGGTGCCCGGCAGGGCGATGGCCGCCCCCGCGATCGCCGGGTTCTGACCCCCCGGGCCCGCCTCCCCCCGCATCCGCGCCCCGTAGGATTCACCCATGGGACACGCAGCCGCCGAGAACACCGTGCCGCGGATGCGCCTGGACGCCTCCAACGCCGCGAAGGTCGCGAGCGCCCTCCAGGCCCTCGCCACCCCCTCCCGCCTGCTGATCCTGGCCGAGCTCCGCGAAGGGCCGCGGGCCGCCACCGAACTCGCCGACGCCGTCGGCATGGAGCAGTCCGCCTGCTCCCACCAGCTGCGCCTGCTGCGCAACCTCGGCCTGGTGGTCGGCGAGCGCCGCGGCCGCTCGGTCGTCTACTCGCTGCACGACGACCACGTCGCCGCCCTCCTCGACCAGGCGGTCTACCACGTCGACCACCTGCGCCTCGGCATCGTCGACAACGGAATGGCGAACTCCGCGCCGAAGAACGGCAGTTGAGCGACGCGACGGTGACCGCGGGAGCGCCCCGGCGGCCGGGCTGCGGGCCGTGGACCTCGTCGCGCTCACGATCGGCACGGTCCTGGGCGGCGGTTCGTACCTCGCCGGGACGCAAGCCGCGACCGTCTTCTTCTGGCCGGCTTTCACCCTCCACCGACGCCGGCCCGCCGCCCCGGCGGTCACGCCGTGGCCCTCGCCGCCGCGCGGCCCGCGATGCGGCCGGAGAAGAGGCAGCCGCCGAGGAAGGTGCCCTCCAGGGAGCGGTAGCCGTGGAGGCCGCCGCCGCCGAAACCGGAGGCCTCGCCGGCGGCGTAGAGGCCGTCGAGGACGGAGCCGTCGGGGCGCAGGACGCGGGCCGAGAGGTCGGTGTGCAGGCCGCCGAGCGACGTGCCGGTGAGCACCGAGAGCCGGACGGCGATCAGCGGGGCGGCGTCCGTGTCGAGGATGCGGTGCGGGGCGGCGGTGTGCAGCAGCCGGTCGCCGAGGTAGCGGCGGGCGCCGCGCAGGGCGGCCACCTGGAGGTCCTCGGCGAAGGGGTCGGCCGGCTGACGGTCCCGGGCCTCGACGACGTGGCGCAGTTCGGCGGTGTCGATCAGCGGGGCCCGCACCCTGGCGTTCATCGCGCGGGCGAGGTCGCGCAGGTTGCCCGCGACGACGAAGTCGGGCCCGTGGGCGAGCTGGGTGCGCACCGGGCCGGGGACTCCGGGCAGGGCCCGCCGGAGCACGGCGGGCAGTGAGCCGCCGGTGGGATCGGGGTTCCGTCCCGAGCCGGAGAGGGTGAACTCCTTCCCGATGATCCTCCGGTTGAGGACGAACCAGCTGTGCTCGTACCCGGTGGCCCCGAGGTGCTCCAGGGTGCCGAGGGTGTCGAAGCCGGGGAACAGCGGGGCGGGCAGCCGGCGGCCCAGGGCGTCGAGCCGGAGGGAGGACGGGCCGGGCAGGATGCGGATGCCGTGGCCGGCCCGGACCGGGTCCCGGTCGGCGATGCCCTCGGCGCAGTGCCACATCCGGTCGCCGTTGACCAGCGCGGCCCCGGCACCGGCGGCGACGCCCAGCATCAGCCCGTCGACGTGCGCGGGCACCCCGCGCAGCATTCGCCCGGGCGGGGGGCCGAGCCGGGCCGGCCAGGCCCGGCGGACCAGGTCGTGGTTGCCGCCGATGCCTCCGGAGGCGACGATCACGGCCTGCGCGCGCAGCTCGAAGCGGCCGGCCACCTCGCGGGACCCGGCCTCGCCACGTGCCGCCGCGCCCGGGACCAGCACTTCGCCGGTCACCGTGTCGAGGGCGCCCGCGCTCGCGGCCAGGCCGGTGACCCGGTGCCGGAAGCGCAGGTCGACCAGCCCGCGGGCGGCGGCGGCGCGGACCTTGCGGACGAAGGGCTCCAGCAGTGCCGGGCCGGCGCCCCGGACGGTGTGGAGGCGCGGCACCGAGTTGCCGGGGCCGTCGGCGAGCGGTCCGCCGCGCTCGGCCCAGCCGACGACCGGGAGGAACCGCACGCCCAGCGCGCGCAGCCAGGCCCGCTTCTCCCCCGTGGCGAAGTCGACGTAGGCCTCGGCCCAGCGGCGCGGCCAGCGGTCCTCGGGCCGGTCGAAGCCGGCGGAGCCGAGCCAGTCCTGCCGGGCGAGGTCACGCGAGTCGCGGATCCGCAGTCGGCGCTGCTCGGGCGAGCCGACCAGGAACAGCGCGCCGGGGGACCAGTACGCCTGGCCGCCGAGCGAGGCCGCGGGTTCCTGGTCGAGCAGGATCACCCGCCGCCCGGCGTCGACGAGCTCGGCGGTCGCGGCGAGGCCCGCGAGTCCGGCTCCGATGACGACGACGTCGGCGTCCATGGCCATCCGGCGGCTCCTCCAGATCGGCGGCGGGCGGTCGCGCGCATTCCGCTCCGCCCCGTTTCGGAAATGACTTCGACACACCGTGGAGCGAAATTCGAAATTCCCGCCGGGGCGCCCTCCGAAACCGAGCGGCGAAACCTTCGGCGGGTTTCCGGAAATGTCTGCGCGCGGCATGGACGGCGACGAAACCTGCCAGTAACTTACCTGTCGGTAGTAGCTGTGGCCCGGCTGGTACGTCCCCCACCCGTTTCTCTCCCCCAGGAGGAACCGTGCTCCGCCGTGCCCGGAATTCCCTGCTGCTCGCGTCCACCGCACTCGGCGCCGCCCTGGCGATGACCGCCACCGGCGCCCAGGCCGCCACCCCCGCCCCGCACCGCTATGTGGCGCTCGGCGACTCCTACGCGTCCGGCGCCGGCGTCCCGAACCAGTCGGCCGGCCTCTGCCTGCGCTCCGACCGCAACTACGGCCACCTGGTCGCCGCCGCCCTGAACGCCACCGCCTACCGCGACGTCACCTGCGCCGCCGCCAAGGTCAAGTCGATCACCCAGGCCCAGTACGACGCCTTCCTGCGGGTCAACGACCCGCAGATCGACGCGGTGACCGCGGACACCGACCTGATCACCCTCGGGATCGGCGGCAACGACCTCGGCGACAGCGACATCGGGATCGGCGACGTGATCGCCACCTGCATCGCCGGCGCGGTGGTCAACCCGCTCGGCACCCCGTGCACCGACGTCTACCACCACGGCTACTGGGACTGGTCCAGCTGGTCCTGGCAGTACGGCAACGACGACCTCGCCGACCGGATCGACGCCACCGGGCCCCGGCTCGCGGACACCGTGCGCAAACTGCGCGCCAAGGCCCCCGACGCCCGGATCCTGCTGGTCGGCTACCCCTCGGTGCTGCCCGCCGACGGTGCCTCCTGCGTGCTGCGCCAGCCGCTCGCCCCGGGCGACGTCCCGTACCTGCACGGCGTGCTCGACCGGCTCAACGGGATGCTGCGGTCCACCGCCGCGGCGGTCGGCGCCGGCTACGTGGACACCGCCGCCCCGACCCGCGGGCACGACGTCTGCTCGGACGCCCCCTGGATCGAGGGCGCGCTGCCCGGTTCCCCGGCCGTCCCCTTCCACCCGAACGCGACCGGCGAGCGGGTCATGGCGGACGCCGTCCTGGCCGCCCTGCGCTGAGCGGGAACCGCCCGAGGGGGCGGTGACCGGACCCGGTCACCGCCCCCTCGGTCGTGCGCTCGGCCGCCTCACGGCTTGATGCGGACCACCTGCGGGTCGTGGTCGCTCGCCTGCTGGGCGAACTCGGCGTTGATGTGCACCACGTCGTACTTGGCGTACCCGACCTCCGGGCTGACCAGGATGTGGTCCAGCACCTGCGAGTTGCCCTGGTAGACGTACGAGTACTGCTCCTTCTCCGGCAGTTCGTTCACCAGGTCGCGCAGCACGCCGTCCTTGGTGAGCGCGGCCAGCGCGGGCGAGAACTGGTAGTCGTTGAAGTCGCCGACCGAGACCACCTTGGCCTCCTTGTCGGCGGCCAGCAGCTTGGCCACGAAGGCCTGCTCCACGGTGGCCTGCTTGATCCGCTGGACCTCGGAGGAGCGGGTCGGGGCCTGGAAGCGGCTGTCGATGCCCTGGTCGCCACCCTTGCTGTTGAAGTGGTTGGCGATGACGAAGACCTTCTTGCCGCGGAAGGAGAACTGCCCGACCAGCGGCTTGCGACTGCTGGTCCACGCCTCGTCGGCGGGGGCGATCCGGCCGGGCGAGGCGGTCAGCGAGGCGGCGGCGCCGGTGCCGGCGACGTCCACGGCGGTGGTCGCGGTGCCGCCGGGGATGTCGGTGAAGGACACCCGCTGCGGGTTGAACAGGAAGACCTGGCGGATGTTGCCGCCGGGCTCGCCGCCGTCCTTGCCGTCCTGCGGGTCGACCGAGCGCCAGTCGTACGCCGGGCCGCCGGCCGCCTTGATCGCGGCGATGAACTTGGCCACGGTCTGGCTCGCGTCCACCGTGCCGTCGTTCTTGGCGCCGTTGTTGTCCTGGATCTCCTCCAGGGCGACGATGTCGGGCGAGCGCAGGTGGGTGACGATGCCTGCGGCCAGCTCGGCGAACTTGGCGTCCGGGTTGGTGGCGGCCAGGTTCTCCACGTTGTAGGTGGCGACGGTGAGTTCGCGCTCGCCGGCCTGGGCGGTGACCTCGCGCTGCAGGTGGTTGTCCTGGAGCGCGCCGAGGGTGCCGGCGACCAGGGTGTAGCCGCCGAACTGGTTGTAGTCCAGCGGGCCGCTGGTGGTACCGGTCAGCACGTCGCCCACGTTGGCGACCGGGAAGGGCTGCCGGGAGACCGGGGCCTGCTGCTGGACCATCAGGCGGCCGACGTTCGGCTCGGCGTAGGACTCGTAGAGCAGGCCGCCGCGCTTGCTCTTCTGGTCCTGCTTGTCGGCGGCGACCCACAGCTCGTTGTACTTGTCGGTGGCCTGGACCACCCGCACGTCGCGGACCTCGACGAGCATGCCCTCCAGCGACTCGTAGAAGTCGAGGGCGTACTTCTCCGGGTCCAGGGCGACGCCGTTGACGGTGCCGTCGGCGCCGGCCGGCGGGCTATAGGTGCCCGGGATGTTGCGGGTGTCGACGACCACCGGGGCCGGCAGCGGGTTGCCGGAGGAGAGCACGGTGACGGCCGGGTTGCTCAGCTGGGTGAGCGACTGCGAGCCGCCGTTGAAGTTCGGGTAGTACTCCGTCACCTTGCCGGTGACCAGCACCGAGTCGCCGACCTTGACGGTCGGGTCGGCGGAGCCGGTGTAGACGAAGACGCCCTCGCTGGTGGCCGGGTCGGCGTCCGGGTTCGGGTCCTGGATCCAGAAGCCCTTGGAGCCGTACGCGCGCACGCCGGTGACGACGCCGGGCACGCCCGCGACCGTCCTGCCGGTGCGCTCGGACACCCGGGTCTTCCCCTGGATGTCGTGGATCCGCACGGTACCCGGCTCGGTCGGGCCGGTCGGGGTGGAGCCCTCGGCGACCTCGCCCCGGCTGTTGGTCGGCGTCGGGGCGCCGGCCGCGAGGTCGGCCGCGTTGTCGTCGGTGTCGGGCAGCCCGGCCTTGCGGGCCACCGAGGCGGTGTTGGAGGCGCCGGGCACCGAGGCCGAGCCCTCGTGGACCACGGCGGTGCCGAAGCCGACGAGGTCGCGCACCCGCGGGTCGGCGGCGCAGTCGGCGGCGGTCTTGCAGGTCAGCGGGTCGGTGCCGCGGACCAGCGCGACGGTGCCGCTGGTGGCGGAGAGCGCCAGCGAGCCGGCCGCGTCCGGGGTGGGCAGCTCGACGGTGCCCGCCGCGCCGGCCGACTCGGCGACCAGGTAGCGCCCGCCGGGGGCGATCGACCCGGTCAGCGGGGTGACGCCCCACTGGGAGCCGGCACCCGGCGTCGCGGATATGTACTGGATGCTCCAGCCGTCCAGGCCGAAGGCGGCGCCGCCCTTGTTGGCCAGCTCGACGAAGTCGTTCTTCAGGGTGGCGCCCGAGTTGCCGCCACCGCCGTAGACCTCGGCGATCAGCACGTCGGCGGAGGGCGCGGCCACGGCGGCCGGCAGCGGGGCCAGCACCAGGGAGGCGGCGAGACCGGCCGGGAGGATCGCCGCGCGCAGCAGGGCGCGGCGGGAACGCGGACGGGGAGCAGTGGGGGTGGTCACCGGAACGGGACTCCTAGCTGTGGGTGAGGGTCGGTCGGGCCGGGCGCACCGCGCACCCCGCCCCGCTACCCGCGTAGAAAGCCGTGCGAGGGCCGGGATCCACCCCCGCAGCGCCCAAAGATACGCGCGTAGAAAATGGCCGGACAAGAGCCCGGAAGTGAACTTCTCCGTTACGTCCGACGATCGTCGCCACCGCCGCGACCATCACCGCGACCACCGCCGCGACCGGCTACAGCCAGCCCCGCTGAGCCGCCTTCAGGCCCGCCTCGAAGCGGCTCGCCGCCTCCAGACGCTCCATCAGCGCCGCCATCTGCCGGCGTACCGTGCGCACCGAGACGCCGAGCCGCTTGGCCGCCGCGTCGTCGGTCAGGCCGGTGGACAGCAGCCGCAGCAGTTCGCGCTCGCCGGGGCTCAGACCGGTGGCGGCGTCCTCGGGGCGGGGGTCCCCGCCGAGCGGGACGGCCGTCTCCCAGGTCTGCTCGAACAGCGCGACCAGCGAGGCGACGATGCCCGGCTCCTCGGTGCACAGCGCGCCGGCCCGGGTGTTCTCCGGGTCGATCGGCACCACGGCGGTGGTCCCGTCGAAGACCAGCATCCGCGGCGGCAGCACCGGGGCGGTGCGCACCCGGCCGCCCAGGCCCGTCATCCACTGCGTGTAGGCGAAGGTCTCCGGGTCGTTGCGGACGCTGTCCTGGTAGATGGTGCGCAGGCTGACGCCGCGCCGCAGGGCGTCCTCGTCGAGCGGGCGGGAGGCGGCCAGGCTGGCCGCGGACTGCGCACCACCGGGCATCACGCCCAGGCACTCGGTGGTCAGCCGGGCGGTCAGCACCTCCAGCTTGGCCTGGATCGCGTCGAGGCCGACCAGCCGCTCGCCGCCGTCCACCAGGGTGGCCGAGCGGAGCGCGGCGTACTCCGCGACGGCGCGCGCCACGGCCGCCTTGGAGACCGCCAACTCCTGCTGTCGGCGTGCCAGTTCCTCTTCCTGACGGCGCAGCAGTAGCTCCAGCCCGCGCTCCGGGCTGACCGGCCACAGGGCGCCCGGGCGCTCCCGGGAGGCCCGCAGCAGGGTGAGGTCGGCGAGGCGGTCGAGGGTCGCCCGGACCTCGGGTTCGGGGAGTTCGAGGCGTTCGCAGAGTTCGGCCACTCCGCCCTCCGGATCCGCGAGCATCTCGCGGTACACGGCTTCCGCGGTGGCGTCCAGGCCCAGCAGTTCCAGCACGTCAACGACCCCTGATCGTCACAGCATCGCCTCAAGCGAATGAATACCCGTCCGGTCTGCCGAACCCCGATCCTTCCGTCGGCCGTCCCACCCCCACAAGGCCCGATCCGGTCAGCCGAGCCGAATCGGACCATCCGGTCTGTTCTGCGGAGGGAACCGGGCGGGCGACGCCACCCCCGGCGGCCGGCCCGGGGTTGCAGCATGCTGCCTGGCCGGATGCTGCCCGCCGCACTCCCTCCCCACGGGGGGCGGGCAGCGGGAGGATGCGGTCTGCGCGCAACGCACCGCCCTTCTCGAACACGCCCTGAACCACCGTGCACAGACAGGAACCGCCGTGCCGAAGACCGTCCGACTGCTCGCCGTCACCGTTCTCGCGCTGTCCCTCGCCACCGCCGCCGCCCCCGCCTTCTCCGCCCCGCGGACCGCTCCGTCCGCCGTCACCCTCGCCGCCACGACCCCCGCCGACGGGCCGGGGATCGGCTGGGACGGCCCCGGCATCGGCTGGGACGGGCCGGGAATCGGCTGGGACACCGCGGGCGCCGGGACCATCGGCTGGGACAGCCCGGTCAGCGGCCCGGGCATCGGCTGGGACTGACCGTTCCGTGTTCGCCGTCCATCTGACCCTCCTGGACGTCTCCGCCGCGCCGACGGGCGGGGCCGGAGCCGACGACGTCCAGGCCGCCCTGTGGGCACGCGCGGTTCCGGGTGACGGCCTGGAGCACGTGCGCGCCCGCGCCGTCCCGGGAGGCGTCGGCCTGGTGCTGTACGTCCGCGCGCCCCACCGGGAGGCGGCCGAGGTGCGGGCGCACGCCCTGCTCGGCCGGGCGCTGGCGGACGGCCCCGCGCGCCGCTACGCGGTGGCGGCTCCGCCGTAGGCCGCGGGGCCTTCCGCCGGCCGCTTCCTAACCTTCCGTCCGGTTTTCGAACGGTTCCCTTCACCCGCAAATTTGGCCGATTCATGCCTACGGCTTGACCAGGCCGTTACTGACATGCGCATGCCCAATCACAGGTCTCCGTGCGGCCCGGTCTCCGGGTCCGCCCTGCCCTGCCTCGCCCTGCCACGCCCTGCCCGCGTGGACGGGCGCATGTCGCCGTCGAGAACGAACCCCCGCTCAACCAAGACCGTCGAGGAGCCCCATGTCACACCCGACCGGCACCCCACCCCGGCCCCGCGCCGGGGACGGCGTGCCAGCCGCCCCCGCGTCACGCCGCCGCAACGGCGTCCTGCGCAACACCGCGGTCGCACTCGCCGTGGTCCTGGCCGCCGAGGCCGCCGTCGTCGCCCTGACGAGCGGCCAGTCCTTCGCCCTCGGCGCGGACAGGCCCGCCGCGCCCGACACCGCCCGGGCGCTCGGCGCCGCCGAGGCCGCGGACATCGCCTCCGCCCACCTCAAGGCCCGGCTGGAGAACCGCCGGATCGAGGTGGTCGGCGAGCGCACCGAGTCCACCACCACCTGGATCAACCCGGACGGCACCACCACCCTCGACATGGCCACCGGCCCGGTCAGGTACAAGGACGGCTCCGGCAGGCTCCAGCCGATCGACGTGGACCTGGCCCAGCAGCCCGACGGCTCCGTCAAGGCCAAGGGCCACCCGCTCGGCCTCAAGCTGGCCGGCGCCACCCCGGCCGCCGCCGCCTCCAAGTTCAAGGCCGCCGGTGCCCCCGCCGGCGACCGGCAGGCTCCGGCCGTCCCGCTGGTCTCCTTGGACAACGGCAACGGCACCGCCATGTCGCTGTCCTGGCGCGGTACCCTGCCCGCCCCCAAGGTGGACGGCACCAGGGCCCGCTACGAGAACGCGCTCACCGCCACCGACCTCGTCATCGAGTCCACCCGGACCGGCTTCGAGCAGTTCCTGGAACTCAAGGACCGCACGGCGGTCGGCGCCAACGGCACCGTCACGATGACCCTGGACGCGGCCGGCCTGCAGGCCCGCCACAACGCGGACAACTCGGTCTCCTTCCTCGACCCGAAGACCGGCGAGGAGAAGGGCCACCTGCCCGCCCCGGTGATGTGGGACGCACAGGTCGACGAGCGCAGCGGCGACCACACCCGCACCGCCCCGGTCACCCTGAAGGTCACCCAGAACGGCAACGCCGTCGACCTCACGCTCACCCCGGACGCGGCCTTCCTCAACGACCCGGAGACCCGCTACCCGGTCACCGTCGACCCGGCGGTCAACATCGGCGTCGGCTTCGACACGTTCGTCCAGGAGGGCTACGGCACCGACGTCTCCTCCCAGACCGAGCTGAAGCTGGGCAACAACGGCTCCAGCCAGGTGGCGCGCTCCTTCCTGCAGTTCCCGATGGCCGCCATCAGCGGCAAGCAGGTCACCGCCGCCAAGCTCAACCTGTGGGAGTTCCACTCCTGGTCCTGCACCGCCAAGAGCTGGGAGGTCTGGGACACCGGCACGGCGACCACCGCCACCCGCTGGACGGCCCAGCCCGGCTGGAACCGCAAGTGGGCCACCACCACGGCGACCAAGGGCTACTCCAGCTCCTGCGCCGCCGGCTGGACCAACACCGACATCACCTCGCTGGTGCAGGCCTGGGCCGGCAACGGCAACGCCAACAACACACTGGGCATCCGGGCCACCGACGAGACCGACCCGTACGGCTGGAAGAAGTTCAACTCCGGCAACGCGGCCTCCAACACGCCCTACCTGTCGGTGACCTACAACACCGCGCCGGCCGTCTCCACCCTGGTCTCCCCGGCGAACGCCGCGGTGACCGGCGACTCCACGCCGACCCTGTCGGCCAAGGCGACCGACCCCGACGGCGGCAACATCGCCCTGGACTTCGAGGTCTGGACGTCCGCCGGCACCGCCGCGCTGCAGTCCGGCCGCACCGCCATGGCGGCCTCCGGCTCCACCTTCACCTGGACCCCGGGCACCGCGCTGCCGGCCGGCGCCTACAAGTGGCGCTCCCGCTCCTGGGACGGCACCGCCTACAGCCCCTGGTCCGGCTTCCGCACCTTCACGGTCGACACCACCGCCCCGGCGGCCACCGCCGTCTCCTCCGGCGACTTCCCGGCCGGCCAGTGGGCCGGTACCCCGGACGCCTCCGGCAACTTCACCGGCACCTTCACCTTCACCCCGCCGAGCAGCGACGTGAAGGACATCCAGTACCGGCTGGACGGCGGCACCTGGGTGACCGTCGCGACCACCGGCACGCCGGTGACCGCGGCGCTCAGCTTCAAGGGCGGCCGGCACACCGTCACCGCGCACACCCGCGACGCGGCCGGCAACGTCTCCGCGGACACCTCCTACGTGTTCAACGCGGGCAAGGGCGCGGCCCTCACCTCGCCCGGCGCCGGCGAGCGCCCGGCCCGCCGCACCACGCTGGCCGCCGAGGGCCAGACCACCTCGACCGGCGTGCGCTACCAGTACCGCCGCGGTGAGACGGCCGCCTGGACCGACATCCCGGTCGCCAACGTCACCACCGCCGCCGGCGGCGCCGTCGCCGCCTGGCCGTTCGCGGTCACCGGCGGCAAGCCCGCGCCGCTGACCTGGAACATCACCGACACGCTGGCCACCGACGGCCCGGTCGACGTCCGCGCGGTCTTCACCGTCGGCACCGGCACCGACGCCTCGGAGCCCAACACCATCACCGTCGACCGCAACGGCGGCAACGCGCCGGACGCCGAGGTCGGCCCGGGCCGGGTCAACACCCTCACCGGTGACTACACCCTCAGCGCGACCGACGCCTCCGCCTTCGGCCTGAGCACCGGCCGCACCTTCTCCTCCCGGCACCCCGAGAACGGCGCCGCGCAGGAGGGCCAGGCGGCCATCTTCGGCCCGCAGTGGAGCGCCGGCACCATGGCCGAGCTCACCTCCTCGGACTGGGCGTACGTCCGGCAGACCTCGCCCACCTCGGTGTCCATCGTCGACGCCACCGGCCACGAGACCGGCTTCACCGCCACCACGGGCGGCGGCTGGAAGCCCGAGCCCGGTGCGGAGACCCTCACCCTGACCGGCGCGCTCACCGGCACCTTCACCCTGAAGAGCACCAACGGCGCCACCACGACCTTCGCCAAGGTCGACCCGGCCGCCACCACCTGGCAGGTCACCACCTCCTCGACGGCCACCGACAACTCCACCACCACCGTGGTCTCGGAGAAGGTCGTGACCGGCGGGAAGACCCTGGCCCGCCCGAAGTTCGTCGTCGCGCCGACCACGGCCGTCGCCAACTCCACCTGCGCCGCCAACCCCGCCGCCAACGGCTGCCGGGTCCTGGAGTACGTCTACGCCGACGCCACCACCGCCACCACCGCCGCGCTCGGCGACGTGGCCGGCCAGGTGAAGCAGGTCCGGCTCTGGTCCAACCTGCCCGGTGCCACCGCGGCCACCCCGGTCGCCGTCGCCGAGTACCGCTACGACGACATGACCCGCCTGCGCGAGGAGTGGGACCCGCGGATCAGCCCCGCGCTGAAGACCGCGTACAGCTACGACGCGGCCGGCCGGGTGATCACCCTGACGCCGCCCGGCGAGTTCGCCTGGACCTTCACCTACGGCAAGGCCGGCAACGCCGCCACCGCCGGTGAGGGCATGCTGCTGGCGGCCTCCCGGCCGTCCCTCCAGCAGGGCAGCGCCGACGTGGTGAACGGCACCGCCGCCACCAACCTGGTCTACGACGTGCCGCTGAGCGGCGCCAACGCCCCGTACAAGCTGGGCACCGCGGACGTCGCCGCCTGGGGCCAGACCAATGCGCCCACCGACGCCACCGCGATCTTCCCCGCCGACGCGCCGCCGGCCAGCCACAACGGGCGGCTGCTCGGCTCGGGCGACTTCGCCAAGGCGGGCATCACGTACACCAACGCCTCCGGCCGCGAGGTCAACACCGCCTCCGCGGGCGGCGTCACCACCACCGAGTACGACGCCTACGGCAACGCGGTGCGCAAGCTGACCGCGGAGAACCGGGCGCTCGCCCTGTCCACCTCCGCCGAGGGCCTGGCGAAGCTGCGCGCGCTCGGCCTCGACAAGGCCACCACCGCCGACCGCGCCCAGGCGCTGTCCACCCTGACCGTCTACTCGGCGGACGGCGAGCGGCAGACCGACGAGTTCGGCCCGCTGCACCTGGTCACCCTGGAGCACGACCTGGCCGCCTCCGGCGCCAGCCCGGCCCGCCCGGCCGGCGACGAGGTCCCGGCCCGCACCCACACCGCGACCGCCTACGACGAGGGCCGTCCGGCCGACGCCGCGGTCAGCAACGAGCCCACCACCGCCACCATCGGCGCGCGCGTCGACGGCTACGCCGCCGACGCCGACGTCCGGACCACCGCCACCGCCTACGACTGGGCCAAGGGCCTGGCCACCCAGACCACCGAGGACCCGGCGGGCCTGAAGCTCACCAAGACCGTCGCGTACGACGCCCAGGGCCGGGCCGTCAAGACCTCGCTGCCCAAGTCGAACGGCACCGACGTCGGCACCACCGTCACCACCTACTGGTCCGCCACCGGCACCGGTGCCTGCGCCGGCCGCCCGGAGTGGGCCGACCTGCCCTGCTCCACCGGCCCGGCCGCCGCGGCGGGCGACGCCGGCGCCAACCCGGCGGAGATCCCGACCAGCACCACCGAGTACGACCGCTACGGCCGCCCGGCCGTGGTCCGGGAGACCGCCAACGGCGTCACCCGCACCACCACCACGACCACCGACGCGGCCGGCCGCACCACCAAGGTCGCGGTGACCGGCGGCACCGGCACCGCGGTGCCGGACACCACCACCGCCTACGACGCCGCCACCGGCCGGGTCGTCGGCATCGCCAACGGCACCGCCACCGTGCGGACGACGTTCGACCGGCTCGGCCGCGTCATCGGCTACGACGACGGCGCCGGCAGCGTCACCACCACCGAGTACGACGTCGCCGACCGCCCGGTCAAGCGCGCCGACTCGGCCCCGTCCACCACCACCACGGGCTACGACGGCTACGGCCGGCCGCAGTCGCTCACCGACTCGGTGGCGGGCACCATGACCGCCGAGTACGACTCCGAGGGCAAGCTCACCCGGCAGACCCTGCCCGGCGGCTACGTCCTCACCAACAGCTACGACACCCAGGGCACCCTCACCGGCAAGGTCTACACCGCCGCCGACGGCACCGTCGTCCTGGCCGACTACGCCGACTTCACCGTCCACGGCCAGCAGGCCGGGCACGCGCTGACCGCCGGCGCCAGCACCGAGTCGGTCTTCGGCTACGACGCCTCCGGCCGCCTCACCAAGGCCGCCGACAAGTCCCTGGACGGCTGCACCACCCGCGCCTACACCTTCGACAGGAACAGCAACCGGACCGCGCTGACCACCACCAAGGAGGACTGCGACCCGGCCACCGTCGACTCCACCAGCAGCACGGTGGGCTCGCAGTACGACGCGGCCGACCGGCTGAAGGGCGCCGGGTACGACGCCTTCGGCCGCACCACCACGCACCCCGGGGGCGCCCAGTTCGGCTACTACGCCAACGACCTGGTCCGCACCGAGACCTCGGGCACCCAGCGCAACACCTGGGCGCTGGACGCGGCCGGCCGGCTGGCCTCCCGCAGCACCGAGACCCAGGCCGGCGACGGCACCTGGAGCACCACGGCCACCAGCGTGAACCACTACGGCTGCGCCTGCGACAGCCCCAGCTGGTCCAAGGCCGGCAACGGCGCGGTCGCCCGCAGCGTGACCGACCTCGGCGGCACGCTCGGCGCCATCACCGGTGCCACCGACGGCACCGTCCTGCAGCTCACCAACCTGCACGGCGACGTGTCCGTCCAGCTGCCGCTGGACCCGGCCCAGGCGCTGAGCGTGCGGGCCTTCGACGAGTACGGCGTCAGCCTCGGCGACCCGGTGACCGGCTACGGCTGGGTCGGCGGCGAGCAGCGCGACTCCTCCACCGCCAGCGGCGTCGTCCTGATGGGCTCCCGGCTGTACGACCCGAGCCTCGGCCGGTTCCTGCAGGCCGACCCGGTCCCGGGCGGCAACGCCAACGCCTACACCTACCCGACCGACCCGGTGAACTCCTTCGACCTGGACGGGCGCTGGAGCTGGTCGAAGACCCGCTACTACTCCTGGGGCCGCCTCTGGGCGCACCTGGAGGCGCACATCGGCTGGCGCGGCCTGAAGTACCTGGCGCAGCTCACCTTCTACTTCAACCGCGCGTACACCGGGAAGATCGGCCGCAACGCCCACTACGTCTACGGCCCGATCTGGGTCGGCGTGGGCCTGCTCGGACCGGTCGGCACGGGCTTCGCCCTCGCGGCGGGCGCCTACTCCGGCTACGTGCAGCACATGGCCTCGAAGGCGTACTACAACCACCGGTGCCTGGCGATCGCGATCGGCGCGGCCGGCTGGAACTCGCTGCCCTTCCCGGGCGTGCGGTCCTGGACGACCAGCTGCTGACCCGGACACCCGGCTGAGCTAGGAGGCCCGCCCGACCACCAGGTCGGGCGGGCCTCCCGCGTTCGGCTCCGAGGTCGCCGGGTGGTGCTACTCGCCCTTCTCGGCGGCCGCGGCGGTGAGCCCGGCCGACCACTTCTCCTCGACGTTGCCGAACTTCCAGTAGGCGATCGCCGCCGCCCAGGTGAGCACGAAGAGGCCGACGATGGCGTAACCGACGAGGTCGAGGTTCAGCTCGCCGATCCAGGCGACCGGCCCGCTGGTGATGTCGAGCTTCTCGCCGAGCAGCCCGATCAGCTCGATCGAGCCGATGACCAGGGCGACCAGGACGGACAGGCCGGTGACGGTCAGGTTGTAGTAGATCTTGCGGACCGGCTTGGAGAACGCCCACTCGTAGGCGAAGTTCATGAACGAGCCGTCGATGGTGTCCAGCAGGCTCATGCCGGCGGCGAACAGGATCGGCAGCACCAGCAGCGCGTACCACGGCAGCTGGAACGCCGCCGCGCCGCCGGCCAGCACCAGCAGCGACACCTCGGTGGCGGTGTCGAAGCCCAGGCCGAACAGCAGACCGACCGGGTACATGTGCCAGGGCTTGGTCACGGCCTTGGTCACCCGGCCGAGGATGCGGTTCATGAAGCCGCGCTTCTCCAGCTGCGCCTCCAGTTCGGCCTCGTCGAACTCGCCCTCGCGCATCCGCCGGAAGACCTTGAGGATGCCGTTGAACGCGCCCAGGTTGATCAGACCGAGGGCGAGCAGGAAGGTGCCGGAGACGGCGACGCCGATCAGGCCGGTGGTCTCGTGCAGGGTGGAGTCGTCCGTCTCGATCTGCCCGGCGAGCGAGCGGATGCCGAAGGCCAGCAGCGCGCAGAGGCCGAAGACGATCGACGAGTGGCCGAGCGAGAACCAGAAGCCGACCGACAGCGGCCGCTTGCCCTGGCCCATCAGCTTGCGGGTGGTGTTGTCGATGGCGGCGATGTGGTCGGCGTCGAAGGCGTGCCGCATGCCGAGGGTGTACGCGGTGAGGCCCATGCCGGCGCCGAAGACCTGGCCGCCGACGTCGTAGTGCTCGGGCGCGACGAGCGCGAGCAGGGTGAACCAGCCGATCACGTGCAGGGCGAGGATGAAGCCGCCCATTCCTGCGAGGCGGATCCACTCCTCACGGGTGAGCCGATCGCGCCAGCGGGGGCCGGTCATCGGGGGTCCTTTCATGAGGCCGTCGGAGCTCCGGGGTCCTGTCCGGCCCTCGGAGCTGGGCCATCTTTCCTTCTTGTCGCAAATAGTTGCAAGTCATTCGCAATTACAACCTGGTCACCGGATAGCGGTCGAACGGGCTCGCGGCACCGCCGGCCCGGGAGCGGGACCGCCGGCCAGGGAGCGGGACCGCCGCGCCGAGATCGTCATGCACCGTACAAGTGGCGGTAACCCGGAGTGCCCCGCGAGCGCCGTTCTACGCGCGGATACTCAACTGCCCCGAACCCCAACCCCCTCTGGAGGGACGGCACATGATGAACCTTCGACCCGCCGCCGCGCTGGCCGCGTCCGCCCTGCTCGCCACCGGCCTGGCCACCCTCGGCGCCCCCGCCCCGGCCTCCGCCGCGACCACCGCGCTCCCCCACCGCGTCCTGTTCGACAACAGCAAGGGCGAGACCGCCGGCAACGCCGACTGGATCATCTCCACCGCCCAGCCCGACCCGCTCGTCCAGAACGCCAACCCCACCACCGAGAAGAGCTGGACCGGCGCGCTCTCCGCCTGGGGCGTCGCCCTGCAGAAGACCGGCCAGTACAGCCTCAAGACCCTCCCGGCCGGCTCCACCATCAGCTACGGCACCGGCGCCGCGCTCGACCTCGCCAACTTCGACACCTTCGTGCTGCCCGAGCCGAACATCCGGCTGTCGGCCCCGGAGAAGTCCGCGATCATCCGCTTCGTGCAGAACGGCGGCGGGCTCTTCCTGATCTCCGACCACAACCAGAGCGACCGCAACAACGACGGCTGGGACTCCCCGGCGATCATCAACGACCTGCTGACGAACAACGGCGTGAACAACAACGACCCGTTCGGCTTCTCGGTGGACATCGCCAACATCTCCACCGACAACCCGCGCGCCGTCAACGACGCCGCCGACCCGGTGCTGCACGGCCCGTTCGGCACCGTCACCGGCTCGATCCTGCGCTCCGGCACCACCTTCACCCTCAAGCCGGCCGACAACCCCAAGGTCAAGGGCATCGTCTACCGCACCGGCTACTCCGCGAACACCGGCGCCTTCTTCCTCACCAGCGGCTACGGTTCCGGCCGGGTCGCCGCCTGGGGCGACAGCTCGCCCGCCGACGACGGCACCGGCCAGCCGGGCAACAACCTGTTCAACGGCTGGAACGACCCGGCCGGCACCAACGCCGCCCTCGCCCTCAACGCCACCGCCTGGCTGAGCAAGGCCTGACGGCCCCTGCCGCCTCCCGCGCGCCCGGCCGTCCGCTCGCCGGGCGCGCGCCCGCTTCCTCCCCTACTGTCGGAATGATCCGCACCGGCCTGCCGTGAGCCACGGCCGTGCGCACCGACCGGGACCCGATGGAGCGGCCATGCCCTCGTACCCCTACCGCACCACCCGCGAGGACCTGCGAGTCCCCCTCCCCGACGGCACCGAACTGTTCGCCCGCCTCTGGCGCCCGGTGACCGACGAGCCCGTCCCCGTCGTACTGGAGTACTCCACCGGCCGTCTCACCGACTGGACCGCCACCGACGACGCCCGCCGCCTCCCCTGGATCGCCGGCCACGGCCACGCCGCCGTCCGGGTCGACGCCCGGGGCCACGGCAACTCCGGCGGCGTCGCCCCGGTCGCCGACGATCCGGCCACCACGGACGGCCGGGCCGCCGCGGACGGTTCGGCCGCCGACGGCGCCGAGGTCGTCCGCTGGCTCGCCGCCCGGCCCTGGTGCAGCGGCCGGGTCGGCCTGCTCGGCACCGGCGCCGCCGGGGACACCGCCCTGCGTCTGGCCGCGCTCGCCCCCGGCGCCGTGCACGCCGCGGTCGTCGTCTGCCCCGACGGCGCGCACCGCCTCGGCGGCGCCGTCCTCGCCGCCGACGGCCACGCCCGCGCCACCGACCGGCTCGCCGACGCGGCCCGCCCACCGGACCCGCAGTACGTCGGCGACGACTGGCGGGCGATGTGGCTGGCCCGGCTCGACGCCCTCGAACCACCGCTGGCCGACTGGCTCGCCGCCCCGTCCCCCGACGTACCGGCCGCCGCCGTCCCCACCCTGGCCGTCGCCGGCTGGTCCGACCCGTCCGCCGCCACCGTCCTCGCCCTCGCCGCTGCCGGCGGCGGGGCCGGCGCCGGCCCCGCGGTGCGCGCCGTCCTCGGCCCCTGGCCGCACGGCCTGCCCGACGAACTCCTCCCCGAGGCACTGCGCTGGTACGACCACTGGCTGCGCGACATCGACGCCGGCGCCCTCGCCGCCCCCACCCTGCGCAGCTGGCGCGCCGGCCACTGGTCCGGCGACGACCCCTGGCCCCCGCCCGGGCTCCGCGAGGTCCACTACGGCCTGGACGGCCCGCTGCGCACCGCCGGCACCGCCTCCGAGGACCGCTGGGTGCACGTCCACTCGCCGCAGCACACCGGCCTCGACGCCGGCGCCCACGTCCCGCTCGGCCGCCCCGCCGACCAGCCGCCCGACCAGCGCGAGGAGGACGGCCGCTCGGTCTGCTTCGACTCCCGCCCGCTGCCCGAGCCACTGGACCTGCTCGGCGCCCCGTCGCTGGCCCTGCACCTCCGTCCGGCCGCCGGCCCCGCGCTGATCGCCGCCCGTCTGTGCGCCGTCGCCCCCGACGGCACCTCGACCCTGCTCACCCGCGGCGTCCGCGCCCTCGCCGGCCCGGCCGACGGCCACGACGACTCCGTGGCCGCCGACGCCGCCGTCGTGGAGCTCGCCCCGACCGGCGCCACCGTTCCGACCGGACACCGGCTGCGGCTCGCCCTCTCCTCCACCTACTGGCCGTGGATCTGGCCCGGCCCCGAACCGGCCGGCTTCGCGCTCGACCCCTCCCGCTCCACCCTCACCGTCCCCGTCCACCACCCCGCCCGGCACGCCGACGACCTCACCTTCCGCTCCCCCACCCTCCCCCTGCCGCCCCCGCTCCACCTCACCGAACCGCTCACGGCCCGCCCCGAGCGCGTCACCGTCCACGACATCGGCCGCCGCGAATGGCGCACCGAACTCTCCCCGGCCACCGACGGCACCCGCACCCACCCCGACGGCCTGGTCCGCGCCGAACAGACCGTCACCGCCTACCGCGTCCTCACCGCCACCCCGCTCAGCGCCCTGGCCCGCACCGACCGCACCGTGCGCCTGGAACGCCCCGCCCTCGGCTGGGACGTCACCGTCCACACCCGCACCGAACTCCGCTGCGACCCCACCCACCTCCTCGCCCGCACCCAGCTCCGCGCCGAGGAGGCCGGCAACGTCGTCTTCACCAAGGAGTGGCACCACCGCATCCCCCGCTGAGGCGGCCTGATCGCCCGCAGCGAACCGACATCCAAGCTGCTGTGGATGTCATGACTGCGGCCTACGAGGAGATCCCCTTCAGCGAGCTGCTCCACCGGCCCGCTGCCACCACCGGCCGACTCGACGCCGTGCGTGCGCTGAGACTCCGCCGCCGTGGCGCCGGCGATCTCGCGCTGATGCGTGTCGACCAGTTGGAACAGGACACCACCGTCATCGACTTCACGTCCCGTCTGCTCGGCGGACTGGTACGACCGGGAACGTCGCCGCTCTCCGTGCCGCACTGCCCGAAGCGCTGCCGTGGGTGACGTTCCTGCCCGACGAGGACGTGGCCGAGCTCATCGGCGAACTGGTGGACGTCGCCCGTGGCCCGGTCGCCCTCGACAACCTCGCCCCGATCGCCCTGCTCCTCACTCAGTGGCGGCACACGGCCGAAGTGCACGCGGACCCGGCCCTGTACGCCCTCCTGACCCGCGAGCCCGACGGCGACCTCGGGCCCGCACCCCGGCCCGGAGTACCCGAGTGAGCCCGAAGCGCGGCGACCGCGCGGCGCCGCCGCCGGTCGAGGCGGCGGGCGGATCCGGTATCTGGTCGGCAGTCTGGACCGGATGGCCTGGATCACCTACGCGGGCACCGGCCATGGTGCCCCCGTTCGGCATACTGCGACTGCTCCCAGCCGATGACGTGCGAGGATCTTCCGACGATCTGCCCGGAGGAGCGCCCCCATGCACGAGCCCCTGCACATCCACCGGATCCTCGGCGGTGGGCCGTTCGCCGAGGCCGGGAAGCCCAGTGCCCTCGCCCGCGACGACGCGCGCGGGCTGATCGCCGTCGGCGGAAGCGTCGGCGACCTGCAGTGGGGCGGCCGTGCGCTCAACTCCTGGTACGGCTACCGCGTCGGTGTCTACGGGCTCGACGACCTCCGCTGCCGGCAGCTCGTCCGAACCCGGTGGCCCGTGCTCGACCTCGCCCTCCACCCCCACCTCCCCCTGCTCGCCGTCGGCACCGGCGCGTACGACGGCGGCTACCTGTACGAGGGCGAACTCCTGATCGTCGACCTGGAGGACGGCACCACCACCTCCGTGCTGGAAGGCCACTGGGAAGTCCGCCGAGTGCGCTGGCGCGAGGACGGCCGCGCGCTGGAGCTGGTCGTGGCCCCGCCCGACGACGACGCGGACGACGCCCCCGAGACCCACGGCTTCGCCCCCGTCCTCGAACGCGACGACTGGCGCCGGGTCGCCCCCCGCAGCATCTCCTACAAGGACCTCACCGGCCCACGCGTCAGGGCGTCGCGTCGCCCCGAGGGTGCCAAGCAGGCCGCCCGCGAGACGCTCGCCGCGCTCGCCGACGCGCACGGCGCGACGTGGTCGCCGCGGCGCCAGGTGTGGGCAGTGGAGGCGCTGGACGACGGGCGAGTGCTGGCCGCGCTGGAGGGGACGAAGCTGGAGAGCTGGTCGCCGTCCGGTGAGTCGCAGTGGTCGGTGCCGGACCCGGACGGCGCGCGTGAACTGCACATCTCCCCCGACCGGACGTCCGCCTGGGTCAATGTGGCCCGCCCGAGCCGCTGGGCACACGGCGTCGGGTGGGAGGAGGTCCCCGGCCTCGTCGAACGGGTTTCGCTCGCCGACGGCAGCACCCTCGACACCGTCGACGCCGGTTTCCCCGCCGCCCTCGCCGCCGGTCTCGACGGCCGGCTCGCCCTCCGTGACACCCGCCTCGAACGGCAGAACACCCGGATGACCCTGCTCGCCCCCGACGGCACGCGGTCCGCCGGGCCGGCGCTCGGCTGCTACGACTCCCTCAACATGTACTTCGGGGTACGGCGCAGCCCCGAACTGCTGTTCCTCCAGGGCGGGAAGAAGGAGTACTGGAAGGACCAGTGGGTCGTCGCCGTCGACCCCGCGAAGCGCGAGGGCCGCAGGCCCGAGACCCGCCGGCTGTTCCCGCTCGACTGGGACGGCAAGCGCTCCCGTCGTCTCACCGGCGGCCCGGCCGTCCGCCTCGCGGGGAGCGACGGAACGGGCGGCGCCCTGGTCCACGCCGGCGAGATCCACGTCGACCGCGGGCCGAAGGCCGACCCCGCCTTCGTCGCCTGCCGCCGCTTCCCGGACGGCGCGCCGCGGTGGGTGTTCCCCGTGGACCACCCGGTCACGGCGCTCGACTCCGACGGCGACACCGTGTTCGCCGCCCTCCTCTCGGGCGAGATCGTCGCCCTCGACGCGGCCGACGGCACCGTCCGCCGGCGCGCCCAGCTCTCGGTGGGCGGTGTCCCGACGGTGGCCCTCTCCCTCGCCGCGACCGCGCCCGGGCAACTCGTGCTCGGAACGGTGGACGGGCGCATCCTCCTCGGCGAACTTCCCCCTCCGCAGTAGTCCGGCGGCCCGCCGCAACGGATGGCGCCTGCGGTGGCCGGACGCCGCAGATCAGCGGGATCCGGCCATCCCTGGTTCCCCAGTCCTCCAAAGCCGACCATCCTGGCTTCAGGCAACCCAGGCACAGCGGAACGCGCTCACAGCAGGAACCGCCACGTCACACCGGCACCCATCCCGATCGACCGCCAACCACGGCCGACTACCTACCAGCAGCTGCGCCAGGGACCATCCCCGCGTGCGCGGGGAGCGGAGCCCCTCAGAAAGGGGCACCCTCCGCTCCTTGGGACCATCCCCGCGTGCGCGGGGAGCGGAGTTCGTAAGCTGCGGGTCTATGCGGGGATGGGGCGGGATTCTGCAACTTGTCGGGAAACGGGCATGTCGGGCTTTCGGGACGCTTCCTGGCCGGCGTGAGAGCAGCCTACCCAGGTTCCGCCGGAGGCGTCGGGCAGCTTGCGCGGCGTAGGAAGTCGGCCTGTCCGACTTCCTACGCCGGGCAAGCGCCCACACGACACGCCTGCCACCCGGCGCGGGGCCGGGCGGCAGGCGGGAGGGGTCAACCGACAGGTCAGCTTGTGGTGATCGAGGTGTCGTCGATCACGAAGCTGGTCTGCAGCGAGACGTCCTCGGTGCCGGTGAACTTGAGGGTCACCGTCTGGCCCGCGTAGGCCGACAGGTCGAAGGTCCGCAGCTGGTAGCCGCTGGCGGCGTCGGCGTTCGAGTAGGTCTTCAGCGTGGTGCCGTTCACCTGGACGGCCAGCTTGTCGTACGCCGTCGTGCCGGACTCACCGGTGTCGATGTGCAGGTAGAAGCTCAGCGTCGCCGAGCAGCCCGCCGGGATGGTCACCGTCTGGGACAGCGTGTCGGTGTGCGTCGAGCCGTAGCCGTTCAGCCACGCCTTCCACGAACCGCCGTGCGGCGCCTGCGAGGACGAGTTGTCGACCACGCCGCTGGAGGTCGTCCACGGCGCGGCCGTGCCCGTCTCGAAGCCCGCGTTGCCGAGCAGCTGCGCCGGGGTGCAGGTGCCGCCGCCACCGCCGGTGACGGTCCAGGTGAAGCTCGCGCTGCCCGTCCTGGCGGCCGAGTCCTTCGCCGTCACGGTGACGTTGTAGGTGCCGGCCGTGGTCGCGGTGCCGCTGATCACGCCGGTGGAGGCGTTGATCGACAGGCCGACCGGCAGCCCGGTGGCGGTGTAGGTGTACGGCGTCGAACCGCCGCTCGCCTGGATCTGGAGGTTCGCCGAACCGCCCACCGCCGTCGACTGGTTGCCCGGGTTCACGACCGAGACGGAGCCGCTGCCCGCGGGCTTCGTCAGCAGGCAGCCGCTGACGTTGAGGTCGATGACGCGGCCGTTGCCCAGGCAGGTGGTGAACCAGTAGGTCTCCTGGCCGTAGCTCTGCCCCTGGTAGGCCGCGGTGGTTCCGTCGGCCGCCACCTCGCAGGGGTTGTTGAGCGTGCACATCTGGCCGTCGTCGTTGCCGGTGTTGTTGATGCCGACGACCTTCTTCGTCGCGGCGTCGACGATCGGCGAACCCGAGGTGCCGTGCGTGGTGTTGCAGCCGGAGCTGTAACGGAGGGAGTCGTGCCAGGTCCAGGCGTCCTCGCGCAGTGTGCCGACGAAGCCGTTGACGGAGCAGTTCCAGGTCTGCTTCCAGTACGAGGAGGGTATGAACATCGCCGAGCCGTCGACCGGGTGGGTGTCGCTGATGGTCAGCGCCGTCGCACCGAACTTGGAGGTGATCGACCCGAAGGTGTCGGTGAGTTGGTACAGCGCGACGTCCGTGCCGGTCATCGTGGCGTAGAGGATCTTGTCGGCCGTCACGGTGCCGAGGGAACCGCCGGAAGCGTTGAGCAGGGTGCCGCTGCGGCTGGCGGACTGGTTCTGGATGACCTGGCCGGCGGACGGCATGGTCGGCAGGCAGTGCCCGTTGGTGAGCATGAGGGCCCGGTCGGCGTCGACCGAGGAGGGGTAACGCACCAGCGAGGCCGAGCAGTTGCTCAGCGCGATGGTGGACGTCAGGTCACCGGCCTGCACCGCCTGCGCGGGCGCGACCGCCACGGAGGTCAGGACCCCCGCGATGACGACGCTCGCGGCGGACGCGGCGGCAAGTCTCTTGAACATGGCTCTCCTTGTGGGGGATGCGGGGCGTACGACCGGTTGCGGACGCCCGCGCCGCACGAAAGTGCCATGACCACATCAATTGGTCAACGGTGTGAGCAGAAGTCAGGCGGAGAAATCCGCCCGGAGGCGCCGGATCACCGGTACGGCTGCCGGAGCCGCTCGGGTTGGAGGAGGAGCCGGCCGACGGGCTCGCCGATGTCAGCTACTGGGGGCGGGACCAGGAGGAGGCGTACCACCGCTTCGAGTGCGCCGGCCGTCGGCGAGATCGAGGTCGGCGGCTGCCCGGTGCTCGGCTTCGGGTGGTGCCAGGGCGACCACGCCGTCCGGCACCACGGTGAGCGGGACCGGGGGCGGGTGTACCCCGTCACCCTGGACCGTGGTGCGGACGGCGGGACGGTGCTGCGGTGGAGCATCCCGGAGTGGGCCGAGGAGGAGTAACGGCCAGGAGGAGCAACGGCCGAGGCGTCAGCGAAGGGCGAGGACGGGGCGGGCGGAGAGGTCTTCGGTGCAGTAGTCGCCGTCCTCGTCGAAGACCATGGCGGCGAGGTCCGGGTGCCGGTTGGCGGTGGCGAGCGGCAGCCAGGCGAGGACGGTGCCGTAGCCGCCGCAGACGGACTCGCCGCCGTCGCCGCCGTAGATGGTGCCGGGGTCGCTGGTGATCTCCGAGTGGTAGGTGTCGTGGGCGATGCGCAGGCCGAAGGCGTTGGGGCCGGTGTGCGGGCCGGGCTCGGGGCCGTACGGGATGCGGTCGAGCGGGCACTCGTCGCCCCAGCGGAACAGGGTGTGCGCTCCGGCCCCGCAGCCGTGCTCCCACTCGTCGGGGGTGGGCAGGCGCAGGCCCTCGTGGGCGAGGACGGCCGGCAGGTCGGCGGGCTCCTCCTCCAGCGGTTCGCCCTCCACGGCCATCAGCAGCGTCGGCACGGTGACGGTCCGGCGCGGACTGAGGACCCGGGCGAGGTGGGCGTGCAGGTCCCCGTCACCGAAGCCCTGGCTGACGCTCTCCTCCCGGTAGCAGGCCAGGAGTTCGGGGGACGGCCGCCAACTCGCCGTGTCGAAGCCCACGGTGACCCGCCCACCCGGTATCAGCGCGAACATCCGCCCACCGCGCTCGACCAGCACCCGGTGCAGCGGCGCGCCCAGGTGCTCGACCTCCTCGACCCGGTCGAGCCGGCCGCCGACGCTGCCCGCGATCTGGGTGGCGAGACGACTGGCGGCGGTGCGGTCGAGGCGGCGCCAGGCGGCGAAGGTGAGGGTGGCGAGCGGTTCAGGAGCCATGCCGGGAGTCTGGCACGCGGCACCGACAGTTGCCCCGCAAGAGGCGCCCGACAGTCCGGTCCGTCGCCGAAGTCCGTCCCCCGGAGGCGATTTGGCCGATCGGAGAGCCTAACCGACGGCCTCCACCGCCCGCCGCAGCATCGACGGGCGGGTCAGCGCGTCCGTGTTGTCGACCCACTGGTCGGCCCCGCCGATGAGCGGCCGGGCTTGCAGGGCCGGGTCCGTCAGGGTGGCGGTGAGGGCGCGGACGAAGCGGTCGGCGCGCAGGACGCGGTAGGGGCGGGAGTGGTACGGCCGGGTCGCCGGGTCGACGGGCGGGGTGAGGCCGGTGGCGTTGTGCAGGGCGGCGGCCGTCTCGTAGGCGGCGCAGAGGTGGCGCTCGCGTTCGGGGTACGTGTCGGCGGCCAGGGCGCCGCGCAGCGACGGGGTCAGCCGGGGCGCGACCGCGAGGCGGGCGAACGCCGAGCCCAGCCACTTGCCGTAGGGGGCGTAGCGGCGTTCCAGGAGCAGGCAGAGCCGCATCAGGTCGCGGACCAGTCGGCCGGCGGTCACGGCGGAGCCGAGCTCGTCGCCGACCTCGGCGCAGCGGCCGGTGAACGCCTCCTCCTGGGCGATCCGCTGCCACTGGCAGGCGAGCAGGTAGCGCCAGACCTGGTCCGGGTACCAGGCCAGGGCGCTTCGTACGGCGCTGAGTTCGCCGGTGCCGTCGTGGAAGACGGCACCGCCGGTGACCTCGGCGAGCCGCTGCTGCGGGAAGGCGAGCCAGTCCGCGACGCCGAGGTCGCCCGGCGGGCCGAGGCGGTCGGTGAGCCAGGCGGTGAGGTCGTGGACGACGACGCGGTGGTCGACGGGGCCGTTCGGGTCGTCACCCGTGCGGTAGCGGGTGGGCCGGCCGCGCAGCGTTCTGGGGAGCCGCTCGGCGAACAGGCGGGTGAGGTCGGGGCGCAGGCGGGCGGCGTCCTCGGTGGGGAGGAAGAGGTCGAGGCGCGGGCCCCAGTCGTGGTCGGTGGAGCGCGGGGTGTCGAGGCCGAGGACTTCCGAGCCTGCGCCGAGCCGGGCGGCGGCGTACCGCAGGCCGGGGTGGGCGGCGGCGAGGATCGGGCGGACGGCCTCCTCGTGGAGGAGGCGGGAGAGTTCGAGGCCGGGGACGAAGGGCGCGCTGGTCACCCGGTCAGCTTCGCGGGTGGGGCGGGGCGCCGTCCAACGGATTCGGGGGCACCGCCGGACCGTCCGGCCGGCGGTGCCCCCGTCCACTGAACGCGGTGGCGCCTACTGCTGCGGGAAGCTCTCCTCGTCCACGTCGCTGGTCTTGGCGTTGCCGCCGACCTTGGCGGTCAGCGTGATCGTCCAGGAGACGTAGTTCCGGCCGCTGGTGTAGGACAGCGAGTCGTCGAACTTCGTGTAGCTGCAGCTCTGGGTGAACATCTTCAGCGAGGAGTCCCAGTCGACGCCCTCGGAGAAGAAGACGTCGTAGTCGCCGTCCTCGACGCCCTCGATCGCCGCTTCCTTGCCCTTGCCGACGTACAGCGAGTGGACCGTCTTGCCGCCCTTGTAGAGCGACACCACGGAGTCGACGGTGCCGGCGGTGTTGTCGACGTGGAACTCGCCGCCGCCCCGCAGCCGGCCCTTGGTGACGAAGGTGCCGTTGTCCAGCGAGCGGGTCTGCGGCTGCGGCGTCTGCGGAACGGTGAAGTTGGTGGTGTACCCGGCGGCCGTCATCTCGGCGAGGGCGGCCGGTATCGCCTTCAGCCCCTCGGAGAGGCCGACCTGGGCGTAGGCGGAGCCGGTGGTGCAGTAGGTCTTGGACTTGACGCCGGTACGGATCTTGGTCAGGTCGGTGGCGAGCTGCGACAGCGCGTTCACCAGCTGGCGCTTGGTGGTGCCGACGGTGGCCGGGGTGTCGCTCAGGCCGAGTCCGCTGCTCGCGGAGTTGGCCGCGCCGGCCGCCTCCTGCAGGCCGATCATGAAGTTGTTCAGGTTGGCCGACGGGTTGATCTTGCCGAGCGCGACGCCGACCGGGTCGATGTAGCCGGCCAGGACGGGCCCGTACGGCGTCGGGGTCGGAGTCGGGGTGGGTGTCGCGGTGCGGGTCGGGGCCGGCAGGGCGGTGTTGAAGCCGTCGGACGGGCCGGACGACGCCGGTTCGCTGCCCGAACCGCTGGCGGATCCGCCGCCCGAGCCACCGCTCGAACAGGCCGCCAGCAGCAGGGCGGTGCCCACCGCGACGCCGGCCTTGGTGAAGGACTTCATGCCGCTCCCCCGATTGAAATCTCGGTACTGATCCATGCACACTCCGTGCTGTCTGCTGTCCCCGCGGACATGATTGCGATCCGACAAGACGCGGTCAACAGGGCGCATTTACAGCGCACCGAAGCGTAGCGGGGGCGTACGACGGAGCGCACGGAGCGGTCTCCGACGTCAACTACGATCGGTCCGTGCTCAGCCTCACGGGTCTCCCCCTCCAGATCATCGCCTCCGTCATCGCGATCGGCGTGTTCGCCGCCACGATGTGGCTCTGGCCGAGATTCGGCGGCGGCGGCTGGAAGGCCTGGAGCGGCCGGCTCGGCGCGTTCCTCGCCACCCAGCTCGCGGTGCTCGTCGCCATGGGGCTGATCGCCAACGGCTACTTCGGCTTCTACAGCTCCTGGAGCGACCTGCTCGGCACCAACGGCAAGCCCGGCGAGGTGGTCGACCACCAGCCGAACGCGGCCGCCGCGCTGGCCGTCACCGGCGAGAAGAACATGTACTCGGCGCAGGGCTCGGCCCGCGACCGCTCCGGGCTGATCCAGGAGGTGTCGGTCCGGGGCAGGGCGAGCGGGCTGAACAGCGACGCCTTCGTCTATCTTCCGCCGCAGTACTTCCAGCCGGAGTACGCGCAGCGCAAGTTCCCGATGGCGCTGGTGCTGGCCGGCTACCCGGGCTCGGCGGAGAAGCTGATCACGCTGATGCAGTACCCGGCGTCCACGCTGACCGCGATCGAGCAGAACAAGCTGCCGCCGACCGTCCTGGTGCTGATGCGTCCGACGCTGTCCGGCAACCGCGACACCGAGTGCATGGACATCCCCGGCGGGCCCCAGGTGGAGACCTTCTTCACCAGCGACCTGCCGACGGCGCTGTCCGCCAACTACCGGATCGGCACCGACCCGGCCAACCGCGCGGTGATCGGCAACTCGACCGGCGGCTACTGCGCCCTCAAGTTCGCGCTGCGCAAGCCGGACGCCTACCGCTCCGCGATCTCGCTCTCCGGCTACTACACCGCGCCGATCGACGAGACCACCGGCGATCTGTTCGCGGGCAACGCCCAGCTGAAGCAGGAGAACGACCTGGTCTGGCGGCTGAAGAACAAGCCCGCCGAGCCGGTCTCGCTGCTGCTCGCCACCAGCTACGACGAGAACAACTACGAGGGCACCCAGGCCATGGTCAACTCCTTCAAGGCGCCGACCAAGCTCTCCACCATCACCCTCGACACCGGCGGCCACAACTTCCACACCTGGACCCGGGAGATCCCGCCCGCCCTGGAGTGGCTCGGCAAGCACCTGACGATGCCGCAGGCGGCATGACGGTTGCGCCGGCCGTGTGAACAACGCACGCCGCCGCGAGGATCACAGGCCGCTCATACCCGTGTCTCACGGTTCTCTCAGCCGGGCGCCCGAACGTAGCGCCCATGACCACGACCAGCCTCACCCCACCGGCCGGCGAGCCCTGGCCGGAGGCCGGGGACCACCCGCCCCCGGTGCTGCCGCCCGCCCCCGCGCCGGAGGGGTCGGCGCCCGGGCGGCCCGCCGGGCCGCCGCTGTTCCCGGAGCTCCCGCCGCCGCCCACCGGTCCCAAGGGGCCGGCCTCCTGGGCGGAGCGGCTGCGGACCCTGCCGGGCCGGACCTGGCGAGGGCGGGCCGACGACCCGCGCTGGGTGCGGCCCGCGCTGCTGGCGCTGCTGGCGGCCACCGCCGTCCTCTACCTCTGGGGCCTGTCCGCCTCCGGCTGGGCCAACTCCTTCTACTCGGCCGCCGCCCAGGCGGGCAGCCAGAGCTGGAAGGCCTTCTTCTACGGCTCCTCGGACGCCGGGAACTTCATCACCGTCGACAAGCCGCCGCTCGCGCTCTGGCCGATGGCGCTCGCGGCCCGGGTCTTCGGGCTCTCGTCCTGGTCGGTGCTGGCCCCGCAGGCGCTGATGGCGGTGGCCACGGTGGCCGTGCTGTACGCGGCGGTGCGCCGGCGCTTCTCGCCGCTCGCCGGGCTGCTGACCGGCGTGGCGTTCGCGCTGACGCCGGTGGCGGCGCTGATGTTCCGCTTCAACAACCCGGACGCGCTGCTGGTGCTGCTGCTCACGCTGGCCGCGTACGGGCTGCTGCGGGCCGTCGAGGCGGCCGGCACCCGGTGGCTGGTGTTCACCGGGGTGATGCTCGGGCTCGCCTTCCTCACCAAGACCCTGCAGGCGTTCCTGGTCCTGCCCGCGTTCGCGCTGGTCTACCTGGTGGTGGCGCCGACCGGGCTGTGGCGCCGGGTGCGCCAGCTGCTGGCCGGCGGGCTGGCGATGGTGCTCGCCGGCGGCTGGTGGGTCGCGGTGGTCGAGCTGGTCCCGGCCTCGGCGCGGCCTTACATCGGCGGCTCGCAGGACAACAGCTTCCTCTCGCTCACCTTCGGCTACAACGGCTTCGGCCGGCTCAACGGCAACGAGACCGGCAGCGTCGGCGGCGGCCGCAACCGGATGGCGGGCGGGTTCGAGGCGGCCTTCGGCGCCGGGCCCGGCGGCGCGACGGCCGGGGGTCCGCCCGGCGGGATGCGCGGCGGGGGCGGCTGGGGCACGACCGGCATCACCCGGCTGTTCGACGGCGACATCGGCGGGCAGATCGCCTGGCTGCTGCCCGCCGCGCTGATCCTGCTGGTGTTCGGTCTGTGGGCGACCCGCCGCCGCGCCCGGACGGACACCGCGCGCACCGCGTTCCTGGTGTGGGGCGGCTGGCTCCTCTGCACCGCGCTGACCTTCAGCTTCATGTCCGGGATCTTCCACCAGTACTACACGGTGGCGCTGGCCCCGGCGGTCGCGGCGCTGGTCGGCATCGGCGTCGACGGGCTGTGGCGGGCCCGGCACCGACTGCCGTACGCGGCGGTGCTGGCCGGCACGCTCGCGGTGACGGCGGTGTGGGCGTACGTGCTGCTCGGGCGCAGCAAGGACTTCGTGCCGTGGCTGCGGCCGACGGTCCTGGCCGGCGGGCTGCTCGCGGCCGTGGCGCTGCTGGTCGCCGGGCCGCTGGCGTCGCGGCTCGCGCGCCGGGCGGATGGGGCCGCGGCCGGGTCCTCGCGGCTCGCCGGGCGGCTGACCGCGGTGGCGGGCCTGCTGGGCGCGGCGGCGGCGCTGGGCGGACCGGCGGCGTACGCGGTGGAGACGGTCAACACCCCGCACCAGGGCTCGATCGTGCTGGCCGGGCCGGCCGTGGAGGGCGGCTTCGGACCGGGCGGCGGCCGACGCGTCGCGGGCGGCACGGGCGGCACGGGCGGCTTCCCCGGCTTCCCCGGCGCCCCGCAGCAGCAGGGTGGTGTCCCCGGCGGCGGCCAGGGCGGCATCCCGGGCTTCCCGCAGCAGAACGGCGGCCAGGACGGCAACCGCACCCGCGGCGGCGTCCCGGGCGGCATGGGCGGCATGGGCGGGCTGCTGAACGGCACCAAGGTGAGCACGGAGGCGGCCGACCTGCTCAAGGAGGGCGCCGACGGCTACCGCTGGGCCGCCGCCACCAGCGGCTCGCAGAACGCCGCCAGCTACCAACTCGCCTCCGGTGTCCCGGTGATGGCCCTCGGCGGCTTCAACAGCAGCGACCCCTCGCTGAGCCTGGAGGCCTTCCAGAAGTACGTGCAGGAGGGCAAGGTGCACTGGTTCGTCGCCGGCGGCGACCCGCGCGGCGCCCTCACCGAGGCCCCCGGCACGAACGGTGCCGCCGGCGGCGGCCGGGACCGCGAGTCGGCCAGGTCGCAGACCTCGCAGATCGAGGAGTGGGTGGCGAGCCACTACACCGCCCGCACCGTCGGCGGCTCGACCTTCTACGACCTGACCCGGTCCCCCGTGTCCTGACCCTGACGGCGGGGCGCGGCACGGTGAACGACCGTGCCGTGCCCCGCCGTTGTGCTGTGCCGAGGAATCACTTCGCGGTGTCGGTCGCGCAGCGCGTCCCGGCCGCCGGCACCGTGCCGTCGACGAGGAAGGCGTTCACGGCCGTGCGGATGCACTCGCTGTGCCCGTAGCCGGTGTGCCCCTCGCCCTCGCGGGTGAGCAGCACGGCGTTGCCGAGCTCGGCGGCGAGCTTCTCGGCGTTGGCGTACGGGGTGGCCGCGTCACCGGTCGAGCCGACCACCAGGATCGGCGTCGCGGCCTTCGAGGTGATCGGGTGCGCCTTCTCGGGCGAGCGGAACGGCCAGCTGCGGCAGTCGGGGTCGAACAGCGCGGCTCCCGGCTCGCGTCGGCTGATCAGCGGGGCCTTGGACGCCATCTCGGCGTACGCGGCCTGCAGCGCGTCACCGGTCGGGACGCCGGTCGCGCCGTCGGCGCAGTAGACGGCGGTGTAGGCGTCGCCCGAAGCGGGGTAGTGGCCGTCCTTGTCGCGCTTGTTGTAGCTGTCCGCGTACATGAACAGGTAGTCGCCCTTGCCGTTGACCATGGCCTGCGCCAGCACGTTCCGCAGCTCCTCCCAGCCGCGCTCGTCGCCGTAGAGGCCCTCGATCACGCCGGTCCACGCCGCGGCGGAGGTGAGGACGCGCCCGTCCTTGGTGGTGAGCGGCTTCTGCTTGAGCCCGTCGAGGAAGTCGGCGAGCTTCTCGGGCGCCTTGTCCGGGTCCTTGCCGAGCGGACACTGCTTCTGCTTGGCGCAGTCGGCGGCGAAGGCGCGCAGCGAGCGCTCGAAGCCCCCGTACTGCTCGATGTTGTTCTCGACCAGCGACTTGGCCGGGTCGACCGCGCCGTCCAGGACGAGCCGACCGACGCGGTCCGGGAACTCCTCGGCGTAGACGCTGCCGATGTAGGTGCCGTAGGACAGCCCGAAGTAGCTGAGCTTCTGGTCGCCGAGCGCGGCCCGCAGCACGTCCATGTCGCGGACGGTGTCGCGGGTGCCGATGTGCTCCAGCAGCTTGCCGTACTTGGCCTGGCAGGCGTCCGCGAGCACCTTGCCGTGCTCGGGGCCGAGGTCGTCGGTGGTGAGCCAGGTGTCACGGGCCTTGTCGTCCAGGCAGTTGACCGGCGAGCTGAGGCCGACCCCTCGCGGGTCGAAGCCGACGATGTCGTAGTGGTCGCGCAGCGGGCCGTCGTAGTCCTTCTGGCCGCGCTGGACCATGGTGACGCCGCTCACGCCGGGCCCGCCCGGGTTGACCAGCAGGGAGCCGGTCCGCTCGCCGGGCTTGGCGCTGCCGATCCGGGCGACGCCGACGTCGAGGCCCCCGCCGGCCGGGTCGGCGTAGTCCAGCGGGACCTTGAGGGTGGCGCACTGCACCGCCGACTCGTCGATCTTCGTGGTCTTCGGGTCGTCCTTGCAGGCCGCCCAGGTGAGCTGCTGACCGTAGAAGGCCTGGAGGGCCGGGTCCGCCTGGCCGGTGGGCTTGACGGTCGGCGTGGGCGTGGCGGTGGGGGTGGGCGTCGGGGTGGCGGTCGCCGGGTCCGTGGGCGACGGCGTGGTGGTCGCGGCGGCGGACGGCGTGCCGGAGGCCGCGTCGGTGGAACCGCCCGAGCTGGTACAGGCGGCCAGCAGGGCGGCCGCGGCGACGGCGGGCAGGGCGCGTCGCGAGAACCGTGTGATCATCGAATGCACCGCACACGAATACCACCTGACGATCACATGGTTGACGGTGCCCCACCCGCCGGCGCCCCGCCCGTCCCGCGCGCTTCGGGACAAAGAGCGACGAACCGTCCGAGGAAACGTTTCCTCGGCTGTTTCCCTGCCGCTCGTCAGCCGCTCGTCAGCCGCCGCACTGCTGCAGCATCGCCTTCTTGTCGGCCTCCGTCACCGGCAGCTGGTACTTCAGCGACACCTGCGCGAAGCGCACCGCGTACGAGCAACGGATCTCCGGGTTGGCGGGCAGCCAGGCGGCCGGGCCGGAGTCGCCCTTGGAGGCGTTCTGCGAGCCGTCGGCCGGGATGAGGTTGAGCGGGTCGTTGGCGATCTGCACCCGCTTCAGCTTCTCCCACTTGCTGGCGCCCATCTGCCAGTCGTAGGACAGCGGCATCACATGGTCGATCTGGATCTTCGAGGCCTGCTGCTTGTTCCAGTCGACCGTCTTGCCGGTGTACGGGTCGTAGATGGTCATCGAGGTGACCGTGCACTTCGAGCCGTCCTTGCGCTCGACCGCCGAACCGTCCCGGGCCAGCAGGTCGTTGCGGGTGTCGCAGTTGTTGTGACCGCCCGGTATGCCGTCCACGTTGTCGGTCCAGGCCGGTCCGAACTCATTGCGGTCGTAGCCGTCCTTGGGGCCGGCGGCGGCGGTGGCGACCTTGGCTATCAGCTCGCGGCCCGCCTTCTGGTCCTCGGCCGAAGTCAGCGGCGCCAGACCGGGCTTGGTGCCGTCGGGGTTCTCCAGCGGGCTGGTGCCCCGGCTCGCGGCACCCGCCGCCCCGGTGGACGCGCCGCCGCCCGGCTTCTTGTCGTCCGAGCAGCTGCTCAGCACCACGGCGGATATCAGGAGGACGGTGGCGGCGGCGGACAGGGTGGTGCGACGGGCGGGCACGGGGACTCCCCAAGTGGGCGGGCTGCTGACGGCGTACCAGCAGACCAGCCGCCCAGCGGGCGGTCAAGCCACCACAACAGGGAGCATTTCGATCATGGCGAAGCTCACACCGGGAAGCCCGCCGCCCCACCGCCCGGCCGCCCCGCCGCATCCGCGCTCAGGGCCGCAGCGCGCGGACGCTCTCCTCCACCACCGTCTCCAGCGGGGTCGCCGCCACCCCCAGCGTCTCCCGCGTCGCCGTCGAGTCGAGCAGCAGCGGCCGGTCGTACAGGTAGCCCATCTCCTCCACCTCGGCGAGGATCTCGTTGCCGGAGCGGGCCGGCGCCGCCCGGGAGACCTCGGTGAGCGCCGGCTCCGGCGCCCCGGCCGCCTCCGCCAGCCGCCCGGCCAGCTCGCGGGGGGACGCCTCGCTGGTGCTGGGCACGTGCCAGGCCCGGCCCCAGGACGTCTCGTTGCGCGCTGCGGCGACCAGCGTGGCGGCCACGTCGCCGACGTAGCTCCAGCTGTGCGCCGCGTCCAGGTCGGCGGGGTAGCCCACCGGCTCGCCCGCCACCACGGCGGGCACCACGGTGATGGCGAACAGCGACGTGGCGCCGCGTCCGACGAAGTCGCTGGCCCGCACCTCGGTGACGCGCGCGCGGCCCGCCTCGTGGGCGGCCAGCGCGTCCGCCCACAGGGCCGCCCGCAGCGTGCCCTTGCGGCTGGTCGGGGCGGCCGGCAGGTCCTCGGTGAGCGGGCCGGCCACCGGGCCGTAGCCGTAGACGTTGCCGAGCATGACGTAGCCCGCGCCGGTCCGCACGGCGGTGGTCAGCAGGGCGGCGGCGAGCGGCGGGAACTCGGTCAGCCAGCGGTGGTACTGCGGGGCCGCGCAGTTGATCAGCGCGTGCGCGCCCTCGACGAGCGCGGTGAGGGCGTCGGCGTCGGTGGCGTCGGCGGCGACCCGCTCGATGCCCGGGTGCTCGGGACCGTTGCCGCGCCGGGTGACCAGGCGGACCCGCTCGCCCTCCCCGGCCAGGCGCAGGGCGGTGGCGGTACCGGTCGGGCCGGCGCCGGTGACGACGTGGAAGGACATGGGAGGCTCCTTGGTTGCCTGAGGGGTGGTGGCGCCGGACTGCGCGGCGCCGTGATCAACTCTCGGCCAGGGCCCCGCCGCACGGCAGGGCTCCGGCTGCCAAGGTTCCGGAGGTTCTGGCCATGCCCTCGTCCGCGCCCACGCCCGCCCCCTCGGGCGTCCACCGGATCGCGGTCGTCGCCGTGCCGCCGGTCACCGCCTTCGACCTCACCATCCCCGACATCGTCTTCGGCTCCGCCGAGGTGGACGGCCGCCCGGCCTACCAGGTGCGGATCTGCACCGTCGAGCCGGGCCCGGTGGCGAGCACCGGCAGCCTCCAGGTCGTCGTCCCGCACGGCCTGGACACGATCACCACCGCCGACACCGTCCTCGTCACCGGGTCGGCGTCCCGGGCCGACGCCGACGAGCGGATCCTCGCGGCCCTGCGCACCGCGGCCGGCCGGGGCGCGCGGATGGCCTCGATCTGCACCGGCGCCTTCGTGCTCGCCCAGGCCGGACTGCTCGACGGGCACAGCGCCACCACCTACTGGGTGCAGGCGGGCGCGCTGGAGCACCGCTTCCCCAACGTCCGGGTACTGCCACAGGCGCTGTTCGTCGACGACGGCCCGGTACTCACCTCGGCCGGGCTCACCGCCGGCATCGACCTGTGCCTGCACATGGTGCGCACCGACCACGGCGCGGCGGTCGCCAACGCGGTGGCCCGGCTGGCGGCGGTCTCGGCGGTCCGCGACGGCGGCCAGGGCCAGGTCCTGCCGACGCCGGTGGCCGCCCCGGACGGCAGCTCGCTCGCCGCCACCCGCGCCTGGGCCCTCGCCCGGCTCGCCGAGCCGCTCACCCTGGCCGGACTGGCCGCGCACGCCGGGGTGAGCGTGCGCACCCTCAACCGCCGCTTCCAGGCCGAGACCGGGACCACCCCGCTGCAGTGGCTGCTCACCCAGCGCCTCGAACAGGCCCGGGAACTGCTGGAGTCCACCGAGCTGCCGGTCGAGCGGGTCGCCGCCCGCACCGGCTTCGTCACCCCCGACTCGCTGCGCCGCCACCTCCTCCAGCGGGTCGGCATGACCCCGCGCGCCTACCGCGCGCACTTCGCCCGGCCGACGGCCCGCGCGCGCGGCTGAGCGAGCGGCCGACCGCCGACCGCCGGGCTGTTCGGCGGCGGCCCCGGGCGGGCACGCTGAGCGCATGGAACAGGGCGATGCGGTGGCCGCCGTGGTGCTGGCCGCCGGAGGTGGACGGCGGCTGGGCGGGCGGCCGAAGGCGCTGCTCCGCTACCGGGGCCGGCCGCTGGTGGAACACGCGGCGGCGGTGGCCCGGGCGGGCGGCTGCCGGGAGGTGACGGTGGTGCTGGGCGCGGACCGGGCACGGGTGCGGTCGACGGCGCACCTGCCGGGCTGCCGTCTGGTGGCCAATCCGGACTGGGAGAGCGGCATGGGCTCCTCGCTGCGCACCGGCCTGGCCGCGCTGCCGGCCCGCTCCTCGGCGGCGCTGGTGATGCTGGTGGACACCCCGGGGGTGAGCCCGGCCGCGGTGGCCCGGCTGCTGGCCGCGCACCGGGCCGGGGCGGAGCTGGCCGCCGCGGCGTACCACGGGCGGCGCGGGCATCCGGTGCTGATCGGCGCCCGGCACTTCGCCGCGGCGCTCGCCGCCGCACACGGCGACGCGGGGGCGCGCGCCCTGCTGGCGGCGCATCCGGACGACCTCGTCCTCGTCGAGTGCGCCGACGTCGCCGCCCCGGACGACCTGGACACCCCGGCCGACCTCGCCCGCTGGGGCGCGGGGTGACTCACGGGGCGGACCGGGCCGCACGCGTTCACCCCGGTGCGCCCCGGGAACGGCCCCGGCTCCCACGCGAGGGGGAGTCCTCTCCTCCTCGCCGCCGACCGATCGAGCGCACACCCCTGATTCGTCCCTGAGGATTGCCGCATTCCGCGCCGTGTCCGGCGGGTTTCGGGGAGCATGGGACACGTCACCCACCCCCGACTCGAACGGACGGTGCCCGCCATGCCCGGACTGCCCGACGACTTCACCGGACACGACCCGGCCGGCCGCGGCCCGGGGGCGGCGGGTGGCGCCCGGGCGATCCGCTGCCCCGCCTGCCGGCGGGAGCACCTCTACGAACCGCCGTCACTGCCCTGCCCGTGCGGTGCCTCGCTCAAGGTGCCGCTGCTGCGCGGCGGGGTGCCGGTGCAGGTGCGCTTCCGGTCCTGGGAGGACTCCTGGCTGAGCATGCGCTGTCCGCACTGCGGGCGCTCCGACCAGTGGCCGCAGCCCGAGTTCACCTGCAACTGCGGGGCCACCGTGCGCCTCCCGGTGGACCGGACGACCCGGCTGGGCGGCTCCACCGCCGGTCCGCTGGGCGCCGCCGCCGGCCCGCGGGCCTCCCACCCGCACCCGACGCGGCCCGCGCACTCGCCGGACGCCCCCGCCGCGGCACCGCCCGCCGCGGGCGCGGGCACCCCGGCGGCGCCGTGGCGGCGGCGCGCGCCGTTCCGCCCGCACCCGGTGCGGACCTCGCAGGACGCGGTGTTCACCGCGGCCCGCTACCTGGAGTGGCTGGGCTTCGACGACCTGGAGCTGACGGAGGCCCAGGAGCGGGACGGGGTCACCCTGCTGGGCAGCCGGATGGTCGCCCAGGTGGACACCTGGACCGAGCCGGCGGACGTGAAGTCGGTCGAGTGCCTCTGGCTGCAGACCCTGCACGCGGAGGAGATGGCCGCCGCGATGTTCACCCTTGCGGGCTATTCGCACCAGGCCACGGTGCGCGGGGAGCAGCTGCTGGTCGCCCTGTTCAGCCTGGACCTGGCGGGTGTGCCGCAGCCCGCGAACGGCGCCGCGGAGGCTCTGATGGAGACCGGCTGGACGTCCTGAGGCCCGTTCGGCCCCGGCCGCCCGCCCGCTGATCGTTTAGACGAAAACCCGGCCGAGCGCAACAACCTCCGCTCGTGATCTGGTGCACAAGCTCGCCCCCGTGTTGAATTGCCGCCACAGCGCGGGCCTGTGGCGCGTCATGCCACGAGTGGGGAGGGGCCCGCTTCCTGCTGGATGGCGCACACAAGGAGGTGGCGTTGTCGGAGCACGGATGGGGCCCTAGTGGCCGGGACGCACGGGGGCCGGCGGCGCCTCCGGAGCCGGGGGACACCGTATGGCGGTTACGGTCCCGGGCGTGCTGGCGGGAGGCCGCCGAGCTGTTGCGGCCGACCGCCGAGCGCGACCCGTCGGCAGCACTCGTCAGGGCCGAACTGCTGATCGAGCAGTGCCTGTTCACCGCCGCCCACTGGGGTCAGGCCGAGCAGGCGCTGCGACTGGCCGAGGCCGTCGCGGCGACCACCGAGCAGCGCGCGGCGGCGGCCTGCGCCCGGGGTTTTCTGGCGTACGTGGCCAGCGTGCTCGGCGCCCGCGACCGGCTGGACGAGGCACAGGCGGCGCTCGGCCGCACCTCGGCCCTGCTGCCGCCGGACGCACCGGGCCGGCCACTGCTGGACTTCCGCCGGGGGCTGGTCGCGGAGAACCTGCTGCGCGACCCGACCGCGGCCTGGATCGCCTACCGGCGGGCGCACGACGGCGCGGGCGAGCGGGGCGACGAGCTGCTGCGCTCGTCGACCTGGCGGCACCTGGCCGCGCTGGCGCTCGCGGCGGGGGACCGCGAGCGGGCGCGGGAGGGGTTCGACGCCTCGCTGCGGCTGCGCGAGCAACTGGGCTTCACGGTGGGGGTGGCCCCGGCGCTGGCCGCGCTGGCCGAGGTGTCCGGGCCGGCCGAGGCCGCGCGGCTGCGGGCGGAGGCGGCCCGGCTGGTGCAGGCCCTCGGAGGCGTACCGGTCTGGCTCGCGCGCCAGCTCGGTACGGGGCGCGCGCCGGGCGCCCCCTCGGACGGACGCGTCGAGAGGCAGAGCCAGGGGCCGATCAGCTAAGGTGAGGCTAACCTGGCCGGGTCGAGCAGTGACCCGGCCGGGTCAGCCTTGCCGTTCCCGGGCTCCGTCGGGCCCCGACCGGCCGGGCCCGGACGTACGGCGCAGCGGTGTCACGGCACGCCCCGGCCGGGCACGGACCGGACGGTCCGGTCGGCCCGGTCGACCCGAGGGGCACGACCATGACCGCGAGCAGCGCCCGGCCCACCGCCGAACGGGCCGACCCCACCGCCCGCCGCCACGGCCCCGCCCCCTCCCTCACCACCGCGCCCCCGCGCACCGCCCCGGAACCGGCGGGCACCGCCCCCGCCCCCGTCGCGCCCGCAGCCTCCGCACCTGCCCACCGGCCCGACCCGGCCGGCGCCGAGGCCCCCCTGCCGCCCGCGGTGGGCGCCTACCGGCGGCTCGGTGAGGTGGTTCCCGAGCTTCGGGTGCGCTGTGCGCCGCCGCGTTCCGGGCGGGGGTGGATCGCGGGGGCGCAGCTGGTGGCGGACCCGGACGCGCTGCGGGAGTTGGTCGCGTACGACGCCCGGCAGGGCCTGGCCCGCTACGGCCGGGCGCTGCGGCCGGACGTGGCGGCCGGCATCGGGCTGCACCGGTTCGTCTGGCAGGTCTCGCTGCTGTTCACCCTGCCGTGGTTCCTGGAGCGCCGGGTGCCGCTGCTCGCGCCCGGCGACGTCTCGATCCGCCGCCGCAGCGGCGAGCTGACGGCGGGCCAGGACGCCTTCGTCTGTCTGCCGCACGATCCGGCGGTGGTCCTGGCGGCGCGGACGGTGGCCGACGAGACCGCACTGGCCGCCGAACTCCGGGCGGCGCTGGCGGACTTCCTGACCCCGGTGCTGACGGCCTTCCGTCCGGAGGTGCGGCGCGGGCCGCGCACGCTCTGGGCGATGGCCACGGACGCGGTGGTGGAGGGCCTCTGGTACGTCGGCCGGCGGCTCGGCGAGGAGGAGCGTGTACGGACGGAGCTCAGCGCACTGTTCGGCGCGGACGGCCCCGGCGCGCCGGAGTGCGCGCCCTTCACGCCGGGCGCCGGATTCACCGCTCCGGCGCCCGGCTCCCCGGCACGCGTCGAACAGTCCGAGCGGTGCCGGGCCAGTTGCTGCCTCGTCTACACGGCGCGGATCGAGGCGATGTGCGCGGGCTGCCCCCGGGCCGTGCGGGTTTGACGGAGTCTTACGCAGGCCGACGCGGGCCGGACCGAGACCTTTGACGGGTCCGGAATTCCCGACTCCCCTTTTTCCATATAAATATGACGAAACGACTTATCCCCCGCCAGAAATCCCTCACACCGGTGCATTGACAGGAAATCGGCCGCTCTTCGACCACGCATCCGCCATGATGGTCCCCGCCATCACGACGCAGGAATTGCGGCGCAGGAAAGCGAGGCTGGTCCAGGCGATGAAATTGTCCGACATACCGCTGGGTTGGGCCGTCACCGGCGTCGCGGTGCTGCTGCTCACCGCGCTCCTGGTGGCCCTGGCCCGGAACCGGGGCGGCACGGGCGGCGGGAGCGGCGCGGACTCCTGGGAGCGGGCCGAGGAGCGCCGCCGCCGCAAGGAGTCCCTGTACGGCGGGGCCTCCTACACCCTGCTGTTCTGCTGCGCGGCCGTGGCCGCCGCGCTCTCCTTCCACGGCCTGGTCGGCTTCGGGGTGCAGAACCTCAACCTGTCCGGCGGCTGGGAGTACCTGGTGCCGTTCGGCCTGGACGGGGCCGCGATGTTCTGCTCCGTGCTCGCGGTGCGCGAGGCCAGCCACGGCGACGCGGCGCTCGGCTCCCGGCTGCTGGTCTGGCTGTTCGCCGGCGCCTCGGCCTGGTTCAACTGGGTGCACGCCCCGCGCGGCTTCGGCCACGCCGGCGCGCCGCAGTTCTTCGCGGGGATGTCACTCTCGGCCGCCGTGCTGTTCGACCGGGCGCTCAAGCAGACCCGCCGCGCCGCGCTGCGCGAGCAGGGGCTGGTCCCCCGCCCGCTGCCGCAGATCCGGATCGTCCGCTGGCTGCGCGCCCCGCGCGAGACCTACGCCGCCTGGTCGCTGATGCTGCTGGAGAACGTCCGCAGCCTGGACGAGGCGGTCGAGGACGTCCGCAACGACAAGCGCGAGCGGATCCGGGAGAAGGAGCGCCGCCGGCTGGCGGGGCGCCGCGAGCGGGCCGAGATCCGGGCGATCAACCGCACCAACAGCGTCTGGCGCCAGCGCGGCGGTGTGGCTCCCCCGGCGGCGCCCCGGCAACTGGAGTCCGGCTCGGAGTCCGCCAGGACGGCCGGCGCCGACGGGCCCGGCGCCGAGGGCACGGCCGCCCAGCCCGGCCTGCCGGCCAGGCCCGAGCGGCGCACCGTCGACCTCACGACCGAGGAGAACACCGCGGCCCTGCCCCGGCTGGACTTCCTGGAGCAGAAGCTGAACGACCTGGAGCAGCAGTTCGGCTGACGCCCCGGCGCTCCTGAACGCCCGTCCCCCGAACGCCGGTCCGCCGAACCTCAGTCCGCGGGCGTCACGCTGAGCTCGAACCACATCCGCTTGCCCGTTCCCCGGGGCTCCACGCCCCAGCCGTCGGCCAGCGCCTCGACCAGCATCAGCCCGCGCCCGGACGACGCCTGCTCCCCCGGGGTGCGACGGGTCGGCCAGAGGTCCGACTCGTCCTCCACCTCGACCCGCAGCCGCGCCCGGCCGCCGTCCGCGACCGGCTCCCGGTAGAGGCGGGCGGTGAACATGGCGTCCCGGTCGGTGTGCCGGATGGCGTTGGTGACCAGCTCGGAGGAGAGCAGTTCGGCGGTGTCGATCAGCTCGGCCACCCCCCAGCGGCGCAGCGCGTCCCGCAGCTCGGCGCGGACCTCGGAGATCCGGGCGAGGTCGGCCTGACCGATCCGGCGGCGCAGCTGCTGCGCGGCCAGGCCGCCCTCGGGGCCGTCCCAGCGCAGCAGGAGCAGCGCTATGTCGTCCTCGCGCTCGCTGGAGTCGGCGGCCTGCGAGGCGATCCGGTCGGCGAGCTCGTCCAGCGGGTCGCGGCCGCTCGCGACGGGGCTCGCGAGCGGCTCGGCGAGCACCGCGGTGAGCCGGGCGATGCCCTCGTCGAGGTCCATGCCGCGCGCCTCGACCAGGCCGTCGGTGCAGAGCAGCACGGTCTCGCCCGGGTCGAGGCTGAACCGGGTGACCCGGTACTCCTCGTCCGGGGCGATGCCGAGCGGCAGCCCGCCGGCCACCGGGACGGTGGTGGCGGTGCCGTCGCCGCGCCGCACCACCGGGTCGAGGTGGCCGGCCCGGACGGCGTAGACCACGCCGTAGTCGACGTTGACCTCGGCGTAGGTGCAGGTGGCGAAGTGGTCGGTGTCGAGGTCGGCGAGGAAGCGCGAGGCCCGGGCCATCACCGCGGCGGGCGGGTGGCCCTCGGCGGCGTAGGCGCGCAGGGCGATCCGCAGCTGGCCCATGATGCCGGCCGCGTGCACGTCGTGGCCCTGGACGTCGCCGATCACCAGGCCGACGTGGCCGCCGGGCAGCGGCACCACGTCGTACCAGTCGCCGCCGATCTGCAGGCCGGAACCGGCCGCCAGGTAGCGGACGGCGGTGGTGACGCCCGGCACGGACGGCACGGTGCGCGGCAGCATGACGCGCTGGAGGCCGGCCGCCAGTTCGTGCTCGGCGTCGTGCAGCCGGGCCCGGGCCAGGGACTGCGCGACCAGGCCGCCGAGGGTGGAGAGCAGGGTGCGCTCGTCGGCGTCCAGCCGGCGGTCGTCGTCGAAGCTGACCACGCAGAGGCCGATCGCCCGGCCGCTGGCGACCAGCGGCAGGAAGGCCCAGGAGCTGCGGGTGGTGCGGCGGACCTGCTCCCAGACGTCCGGGTAGCGCTCGCGGTACTCCTCGCGGCTGGCGCAGAACACCGGGGCGCGGCCCCGCAGCGCCTCGGCGGCGGGGTGGCTCGGCGGCAGCACCGAGCGGTCGTAGCCGGCCAGCTCCTCGGTGGGGTAGCCGGAGGCGCCGAGCATCTGCACCCGGCCGGCCTCGAAGGAGGCGAGCACCAGGCCGTCCGGCGGCAGGCCGGGCAGCGGAAGCTCGGTGAAGACCCGGGCGACGTCCCGCACCGTGACCGCCTCGGAGAGCGCGCGGGCGGCCTCCTTGATGAAGCGGGAACGCTCCTCGCGCAGCAGGGCGAGCCGGTCGGCGCGGTCGCGTTTGTGCAGCTCGACGGTGGCGTCCCAGACGAAGCCGACCATCCGGGAGGCGCGGCCGAAGGCGTCGGCGAGGACCCGGCCGCGGAACCGGACGGCCCGGGTGGCACCGCCCCGGCCGACCGTCCGGTAGTAGGCGCCGCACTGGCCGAGTTCGGCGACGGCGCGTTCGACCCGGCGGCGCACCACGGGGGCGTCCTCGGGGTGGAGCAGGGCCAGGAAGGAGGCGGAGGTGCGGTCGAAGCGGCCCTTCTCGACGACGTCGAGGCCGACGATGGCGCAGGCGCGCTGGTCGCCCTCCAGGACGTCGCGGCGGATGTCCCAGTCGAACGAGCCGATGCCGTTGGCCGCCATCGCGGGTTCGAGCCAGTCCGGCGTGGAGTCACCCGGGGAGAGCGGCAGACCACCGGAGAGCATCGGCGCCAGCCGGCCGGCCGCCAGGCCGGGGGCGGTGCGCAGCGGGTGCCGCCGGGCCGCCTGCGCGGGGGGTCTGGCCCGCCCGGAGCCGGTCGTGGTCGGACCGGCGGGAAGGGCCGGCCCCGGTGACTCGGGCTCTGTGGGCATGCTGCTCCTGCCGCTGCCGTGGCGGACCGCGCCGACCGTCCGGACGGGCCGCGTGGCGGGTGATGGGTGGTGCTCGACGGTCGCGCGCCCATGGGCGGTCATCGGTCGAGGTGGTCTTTCCCCGCCGCTTCTCGCACGTGGGCACACATTCCCACCATCCTGGCCAATGTTCGGCCGAGCGGCAATGGCAACGGGCCGGAAACCTTGTCGTACGCCTTCACTTCCGCGCATCGTTCGACAGCGAACGGTGCTCGTACGGCAAACGGCGGCGAGGGAGGCCGAACGGTGAACCGCGGACGGCGAACCGCGGACGGCGGCTCAGGCGCCGACGATGCCCAGTTCGAACCAGGTGACCTTGCCGTCACCGCGCAGCTGGACGCCCCAGGAGTCGGCGAGCGCCTCGACCAGCAGCAGCCCGCGGCCGGAGGTGGCGTACTCCGCGTCCGGGTCACGGCGGCGGCCGGGCAGTCGGGCCGTGCCGTCCTGGACCTCGATGCGCAGCCTCTGGTCACCGGTGAGCACCGCATCGAAGACCGCGCCCTGGCCGGTGTGCTGCAGCGCGTTGGTGACCAGTTCGGAGGTGAGCAGCTCGGCGGTGTCGGCCAGCTCGGGCACGCCCCACACACCGAGCGCGGCGCGCAGCCGGTGGCGGACCGCGCCGACGCCGACCAGGTCGGCGGCCTCCAGCGCCAGGTGGAGCCGGCGGTTGAGCGCACACCCGGGTGCGGGTGCGCCCGGCCGGGTGACGCCGGGCACGCCCAGCGCGTTCACGGGGCCGGTGGTGCCCGCCGGGGCGCCCTGGCCGGTTCCGGTCACCCGGAAGGCTCCCCCCGAACTCGTTCGCTGCCGCGGGAATCGCGACTGACCGTCCATCACCCCTGCCCCCGCCCTCGTTCCGGGTCACCGGTCCGGTATCCCCCGCCGGCCGGTCGGCCCACTTGGTACTGACCAATCATCCTCATGCCCAGCTTTCGGCATTTGGAACGGCACCCAGGCGATCACCTGGGGTGAAAGGGGCACGGGGCGGTTCACGTGATCCAACTGCCCGCGCCGGACAGGTTTGCGAAGCGTACGGGCGGTTTTCGGTCTCCGGCGCCGCCGCCCCGGGCGTTCCGCCGAGCCGATCGCCGCGGGAGCGGCAAGGCTGGACAGGGCGGACCGCTCCGGGTTCAATGGCCGGAGATGTTTGAACGCCGTTCTAACGTCCTCCCCCCTCACCCGGCCACCGCGAGCGAGGAACCGTGCGACTGACCCCCACCGAGCGGGACCGGCTGCTGATCTTCACAGCAGCCGAGCTGGCCCGCGCCCGCCGCGCCCGAGGCGTCCGCCTCAACATCCCCGAGGCGACCGCGCTGATCGCCGACACCGTCTGCGAGGCCGCCCGGGACGGCCGGCGCCTCGCCGAGGCCATCGAGGCCGGCCGCTCCGTGCTCACCGCCGACGACGTGCTGCCCGGCGTGCCCGACGTGGTCACCGTGGTCCAGGTGGAGGCGGTCTTCGACGACGGCACCCGCCTCGCCGTGGTCAACGACCCGTTCCGGGGCGCCGGCTCGCTCGGCGACGAGGCCCCCGGCGGCGCGCTGCTCGGCGACGGCGCCGGCTACGACCCGGTCGAGGAGACCGTGGTCCTGCCGGTCCACAACACCTCCGGGGTGCCGATCTCGGTCACCTCGCACTTCCACTTCTTCGAGGCCAACCCGCGCCTGGCCTTCGACCGCGCCGCCGCCTACGGCACCCACCTGGCGATCCCGGCCGGATCCTCGGTGCGCTTCGACCCGGGCGCCACCGTCGAGGTCGGCCTGGTGCCGATCGGCGGCGCGCGGGTCGCGATCGGCTTCGCCGGCCTGGTCGACGGCCCGCTGGACGCCCCCGGCGCCAAGGAGGCCGCGCTGGCCAAGGCCCGCGCCACCGGTTACCTCACCCACTTCGACGACGCGGAGGTCGAGTCGTGACGTCCATCACCCCGCTCGACTACATCTCCGTGCACGGCCCCCGGGCCGGCGACCGGATCCGGCTCGGCGACTCCGGGCTGATCGTCCGCGTCGAGTCCGACTCGCAGACCCCGGGCGACGAGTTCCTGGCCGGCTTCGGCAAGACCGCCCGCGACGGCCTGCACCTCAAGCCCGCCGCCGTCCGCGACACCTGCGACGTGGTGATCAGCAACGTCCTGGTGATCGACGCCGTCCAGGGCATCCGCAAGACCTCGATCGGCCTGATCGCCGGCCGGATCGCCTCCATCGGCCGGGCCGGCAACCCGGACACCATGGACGGCGTCGACGTGGTCGTCGGCACCGGGACGACGATCGTCTCCGGCGAGGGCATGATCGCCACCGCCGGCGCCATCGACACCCACGTCCACCTGCTGTCGCCGCGGATCATGGAGGCCTCGCTCGCCTCCGGCGTCACCACGATCATCGGCCAGGAGTTCGGCCCGGTCTGGGGCGTCGGCGTCAACTCGCCGTGGGCCCTGCGGCACGCCTTCAACGCCTTCGACGCCTGGCCGGTCAACATCGGCTTCCTCGGCCGCGGCTCCTCCTCCGACGAGGCCCCGCTGATCGAGGCCCTCGCCGAGGGCGGCGCCTCCGGCTTCAAGGTGCACGAGGACATGGGCGCCCACACCCGCGCCCTGGACACCGCGCTGCGGGTCGCCGAGGAGTACGACGTCCAGGTCGCCCTGCACACCGACGGCCTCAACGAGTGCCTGTCCGTCGAGGACACCCTCAAGGTGCTGGAGGGCCGGACCATCCACGCCTTCCACATCGAGGGCTGCGGCGGCGGCCACGTCCCCAACGTGCTCAAGATGGCGGGCGTGCCGAACGTCATCGGCTCCTCCACCAACCCCACCCTGCCGTTCGGCAGGGACGCGCTGGGCGAGCACTTCGACATGATCGTCTCCGCGCACGACCTCAAGACCGACCTGCCCGGCGACGCCGCGATGGCCCGCGACCGGATCCGGGCCGGCACGATGGGCGCCGAGGACGTGCTGCACGACCTGGGCGTCATCGGCATCACCTCCTCCGACGCCCAGGGCATGGGCCGGGCCGGCGAGACCGTGCGCCGCACCTTCGCCATGGCCGGCAAGATGAAGGCCGAGCTCGGCCCGCTCGACGGCGGCTTCGGGACCGTCGAGAGCGGTGACGACAACGAGCGCGTCCTGCGCTACGTCGCCAAGCTGACCATCAACCCCGCCATCGCCCACGGCCTGGCCCACGAGGTCGGCTCGATCGAGATCGGCAAGCTCGCCGACATCGTGCTGTGGCGCCCGGACCACTTCGGCGCCAAGCCGCAGCTGGTCCTCAAGGCGGGCTTCCCCGCCTACGGCGTGGTCGGCGACCCCAACGCCTCCACCGACCGCTGCGAGCCCCTCGTGCTCGGCCCGCAGTTCGGCGCGCACGGCGCCACCGCCGCCGACATCTCGGTCGCCTTCGTCGCCCAGGCCGCCGCCGACGGCGCCTACCTCGACCGCCCCGCCGACGGTCTGCCCACCCGGCGCCGGCGCGTCGGCGTCCGGGGAACCCGCGGCATCGGACCGCGCGACATGGTGCGCAACGCCCGGGTCGGCCGCGTCGAGGTCACCGAGACCGGCCTGGTCTCGCTCGACGGCGCCCCGCTGCGCTCCGAGCCCGCCGACAGCGTCTCGCTCAGCCGCCTCTACTTCCTCTGACCCTCCCCCGCCCCACCGAAGGACGCCGCGATGACCACCCCCGCCCCCGCCTCGCTCGGCTACCGGATGCCCGCCGAGTGGCACCCGCACGACCGCACCTGGATGGCCTTCCCGACCGACAACCCGACCTTCGACACGCCCGAGCACCTGCACGCGGCGCGCGAGGCCTGGGCGAACGTCGCCAACACGATCGTGCGGTACGAACCGGTCACCCTGGTCGTGAACACCGGTGAGACGGCGGAGGCCCGCAAGTACGTCGCCGACGCGGTCGAGATCGTCGAGCGGCCGCTGAACGACGCCTGGATGCGCGACATCGGCCCGACCTTCCTGATCGACGGCAAGGGCGGGGTGGCCGCCACCGACTGGATCTTCAACGGCTGGGGCGCGCAGTCCTGGGCCCGCTGGGACAAGGACCAGCACGTCGCCGAGCACATCGGCGAGCTGACCGGGGTCCAGCGCTTCGCCTCCAGGCTCATCAACGAGGGCGGCGGCATCCACGTCGACGGCGAGGGCACGGTGCTCGTCACCGAGACCGTCCAGCTCGGCGAGGGCCGCAACGCCGACTGGACCAAGGAGCAGGTCGAGGCCGAGCTGCACGCCTTCCTCGGCACCACCAAGGCGATCTGGCTGCCGCGCGGGCTCACCCGCGACTACGACGAGTTCGGCACCCGCGGCCACATCGACATCGTCGCCTCCTTCGTCCGCCCCGGCGTCGTCGTCGCCCACGTCCAGCCGGACCCGGCGCACCCCGACCACGAGGTGTGCCGGGAGCTGGTGGCGATCCTGCGGGCCTCCACCGACGCCCAGGGCCGCCCGCTGGAGGTCGTCGAGCTGCCCGCCCCCACCGTCCTGCTGGACGAGGAGGGCGAGCCGGTCGACTACTCGTACATCAACCACTACGTCGCCAACGGCGCCGTGGTGCTGTGCGCCTTCGACGACCCGCGCGACCAGGAGGCCGCCGCCGTCCTGGCCGAGGCCTACCCCGGCCGCACGGTCGAGCTGGTCGACGCCCGCGAGATCTTCGCCAACGGCGGCGGCATCCACTGCATCACCCAGCAGCAGCCGAAGGCCTGATCCCGGCCCGGTTCCCAGGGCGTGTCTGACAATTCCCGCCGGGCGGGCGACGCCAGGGCACGCACCTCGCCGCGTTGTCGTCGGTCGCCGATACTCCGCATGGACTCCCTCCTCCGCCTTGCGATGCACGCACCCTGACGCCGCCCGCTGATCCGACGCGAATTGTCAGACACGCCCTAGTGGTGGTACCTCCCCAGGTCGTCGGTGGTGAGTCCGTGGGAGCTGTGCATCGCGATCGAGCTGTAGGAGGAGCGGAGGGCCCGTAGCTGGGCCAGCCGCTCCTGCTCGGTCAGCAGGCCTTCGACGTTCTCGGTCGGGCCGTTGCGGCGCCGGTGCAGGTACACCGTCAGGCCGGTCACCAGGACGGCGACACCGGCGAACAGGGCGATCATCGTGGCCATCGGCCACCCCCTCGGGTCGGAAATCCCCCGGTCGGTACCCCGATCGGTACGTACCCGCAGGAGTGGGGCGTCGAAACGGCCGACGTCCCACTCCGTGGCCGCCCGGCCACGGCCGGTATCGTGAAGGCCCCCTTGAGCCCGGAGGAGCAGCACCGATGGCCGACGCCCGCCCGCGCCGACCGGCCCGCCCCCGCGAGGAGGTCTTCGCCACCGCGCGCGCCGCCATCGCCGAGCACGGGCTCGCCAAGCTCACCATGGCCGGCCTCGGCCGGCAGCTCCAGATGAGCGCCGGGCACCTGCTCTACTACTTCGGCAGCAAGGACCAGCTGCTGCTGGAGACCCTGCGGTGGAGCGAGGAGCAGCTCGGCGCCCGCCGCCGGGCGATGCTCGCCGACGGCGGTCGCGACGTGCGGCAGCGGCTGGCGGAGTACACCGGGCTGTACCTGCCGGAAGGCCCGGGGGACCCGCGCTGGATCCTCTGGGTCGAGGTGTGGGGGCGCTCCCCCGCCAGCGAGGAACTGCGGCAGGGGCAGCTGGAGATCGAGGCGCCCTGGCAGGCCGACCTGGTCGCGCTGATCGAGGAGGGCACCGCCGCCGCCCGGTTCGCCCCGGGCGACGCCACCGAGCGCGCCATCCAGATCCGCGCCCTGCTCGACGGCCTCGCCGTCCCGCTCGCCCTCGGCCTGCCCGGCGCCGCCCGTTCCCGCGCCCACCACCTCGCCACCACCGCCTGCGGCACCCTGCTCGGCGCCGTACCGGCCGCCTGACCCGGGCGAGGACCGGGGGGCTACGGCCGCCCCGGATCGCTGAGCAGCTTGCGCCGTTCCCGGCGGTTGGGATGGCGGACGACCAGTCCCGCCATGCCGCCGGCCCCGGTGAGCCGGATCAGCGGGGTTCCCGGGAGCCGACCGGGAGTGGTCTTGTCCGTCAGGCCGCCGAGGCCGGGATCCACGCCGCCGGTGTCCGCGGCCCACGCGTCGGGGATGACGATCGTGACGCCGGCCATCTCCCCGTACGCCTCCACGACGATCTCCGTGCGGCGGCACTCGACCCGGGTGAAGTCGAGCTTCACGCCCCCGAGCCCTCCGTGGGCGATCACGTGCCCGGGAACCTCCCAGCGCCCGGGGCCGCGGGACGCTCCGGACATGCCGCCCTTGACCACCAGCGGCGGTTCGCTCTCCGGGGGCTCCGGGCTGGGCAGATCGGCGGTCAGGACCGCCAACTCGCCGCGGGTCTTCGACTTCAGCGCCGCCTCCAGGCGCGCGTCCAGCTCGTCGAGGTCGATACGCCCCTCGGCTGCCGCATCGCGCAGCTGCTCCACCACTGCTTCGCGGTCGTCGTGGGAGGCGCGGATTTCTCCTGGCGGAACGGTGTGCGGAGAGGTCTCCGGAGGCTGGGCGGTCATGGCCACAAGAGTAGGCAACCGACGGGCTACTCGGTCCAGATCGCGGCGGCGGTGCGGTCGTCGGCGTAGCCCTTGGCGCGGACCTGGACCTGGCGGAGGAAGTCGACGGTGCCCGGGGGGTGCGGGTGGGCCCAGTGGGAGGCCAGGAAGTGCGCGACCGCCGGTTCGTCGGCGATCGGGCGGGCCAGGCCGGGGGTGCAGAGCAGCAGGATGTCGCCCGGGGTCGCCGGGACCATCCGGAAGCGGAACGGGCGCGAGCCCGGTGCCGGGGTCTCCGACGCCGGCGGCTGGCCGTCGGGCTGGTGCAGCAGCCGGGCCGCGTAGGCGTCGATCCAGTGACCGGACCGCAGCAGGTACAGGCCGCCCGGGCCGACCCCGAACGCCGCCCGGTAGCCGGCCGTCGGATCGAGCGAGACCAGCAGGCAGTGCAGCGAGGCCGGGGACGATTCGCCGTCCGCGGTGTCCGGGGTGTCCACGGCTTCCACGGCGTCCGCGGCGTCCGCGGCGCTCTCCGGCGCCAGGGCCCGCAGCGGGGCGACGGAGCTCAGCGCGAGCCGCTGGAGGCCGTAGCGCAGCCGGTCACGGGCACCGTCGCGCAGGTCGGCGGCCAGGCTCTCGCGGCTGCGGCCGACCGCGCCGGCGAGCTGGCGGCAGGCCTCGGCGGCCGCGGTGGCGACCGCCTCGGCCGTGGGTCCCGCGTCGTCGAAGCCGCCGATCACGGCGAGCAGCAGGCCGTCCGCTCCCTCGCCGAACCGGGTCACCAGCAGCGAGTCCCGCCGGGTCTCGCCCCGGTGGCGGACGGAGTCACCCCGGACGGAGGCCGCCCGCAGGGTGGTGGCGCCGTACTGGGCGCCTTCCAGCACGGTGTCGGCGACGACGCCGCCCAGGGCGCCGGGGTCGGCCTCGGGGACGGCGGTCGGCTCGGGACCGTAGGTGGGCGGGCGCTCGCCCACGTGCGGCACGGTGGGCGCGGCCTCGGCCCGCCCGGGCCGGGCGGCCGGGCGCGGCGCGGGCGGCTCGGCGGCGGGCGGCTCGGGCTCGACGTCCTCGGCGACGGCCGGCTCCGGTTCGACGGCCGGCTCCGGCTCCGGGGCCGGTTCCACGTGCGCCTCCGGGGCCGGTTCCGGTTCCGGCTCCGGTTCCGAGGCAGGGACGGGGTCGGGCGCCGGAGCCGACGCGGCCTCGGGCTTCGGGCGCGGTTCGGGCACCCGGGCGTCCGCCGCCCAGAACGGGGCGGGGAAGCGGCGCGTCTCGTCGGCCGCCGGAGCAGCGGTCACCGGCACCTCGGCCAGCGGCACGTCGGCGGCCGGCACCTCGGCCACCGGCACCTCGGCGGCCGGCGGCTGCGGGGCGATCACACCGGCGGCGGTGTCGAACCAGTCGTCGATGCTGTCCCGCTCCAGCACCTCCTCGCCGGCCGGGGCCACCGGCCCGGCTCCCGGCGTTCCCCCGGCCTCCGGCGCCGCCTCGGCCGGCGCCGTCTCCTCGGCGGGCGCGCTCCGCTGCTGCCCGATGAGGCCGGCCGCCGTCTCGAACCAGTCGTCGACGCTGCCCTCCCCCGACTCGGCGTCCGGGGTGTCGGGCAGGGTGCCGGCCGGGCCCGCGTAGACCGTGTCCCACCAGCCGTCGTCCGGCCGGTGCTGCTGCTGCGCGGGTGCACCCTGCTTGGTCATCTGGCGGCTCCTGGTCGCTGGCTCGACGTCATTGTCCCGAAGGGCCGGGGCGCTGTCCGGGTTTCGACGACAACCGAACCCACATCGGCTGATATCGATCACCGGTTTCGCTGCCCGTTTCGTTTCTGTTTCTCCCGCAGTCGACCGAACCGCCCCGACCAGGGCGTTTCCGGGGCATTAGGAAGCCTCGGCCCTCGAAAATGAGGGCCGGGGAAAGGGCTCGCTTCACTCATTCGGCTGATTAAATGTGCGCATGACCGTGTCGGCCCCCAGCAACCCCCGACCGGGGAGGGCCGCACTCGTGGTCCGCCCGGTGGGCACGCTGTGGATCCTGCTGCTGGTCGGGCTGCTGATGGCACTGCCCTGCACGGCGCACGCCAAGGCGGTCACGGCCGAACGGCCGGGCCTCCCGGTGACCGTCCCGGCCGACCCCCCGGTGGGTCCCCCGTCCGGCGTGGCCGAAGTCCCGGCCGACGTCGAGGCCGGCGCCCCGGCCCAGCTCCACGGCTCCGCCGCCACCGGTCCGGCCACGACGCCGCAGACCCTCGGCGACCGGATCCGCGCGGAGAGCCACCGGCACTGGACCTGGTGCTCGGTCGACGGCGATCCGCCGCACCGCAACAACGGCTGCTCCAGCCACCCGTACTGCGCCCAGGACGCCCAGCTCCCCAACCCGCCGCCGCAACCGCAACCCGCGGCGGCGCCTCTGACGGAAACCCCCGAGGCGCTGCCCCGGGTGGTGCCCGCCGGGCTGCTGGTCGGCCCGCACCCCGCGCCCGACCTGCACGAACTCCAAGTACACCGGTCCTGAGCGGAACCCGCCGCCGGGCCCTGCCCTCCCCCGCCGACCACCGTGTCACCGGGCGGGCGGGACCGACGGATCCGCACCTTCCCGTTCACTTCTTTCAGACCGCCGCGCCCGATGCGCGGTGGGGACTAGGACACCACATGGGTTCCGCCTCCAAGCAGACGCAGCCGAACAAGGCCCAGGGCAACAAGCCGAGCGCCAAGCAGGCGAGCAACGACCGCCGCGCCCGGATCGCCGAGCTGCGCGCCGCCGAGCAGCGCCGCGACCGTCGCAACAAGATCCTCGCCGGCTCGGTCGCCGGTGTGCTGGTGATCGCGGCGATAGCCACCGGCACCTGGATCGTGGTCGACGCCAACAAGGACAAGAAGGCCAAGGAGGCCGCCGCGGCGGCCCCGATCGACGGCGTGCAGACCTTCGGCGACCTGACCCGCAACCACGTCAAGGAGAAGGTCACCTACCCGCAGACCCCGCCGGTCGGCGGCGACCACAACGCGGTCTGGCTGGACTGCATGGGCACCGTCTACGACCAGCCGGTCGAGAACGAGCGCGCCGTCCACTCGCTGGAGCACGGCGCGGTCTGGGTGACCTACAACGGCAAGGCCACCCCGGACGACCTCAAGGTCCTCTCCGACAAGGTGAAGGCCACCCCGTACTCGCTGATGAGCCCGTACCCGGACGAGCAGGGCACCATCACCCTGAGCGCCTGGTCGACCCAGCTCACCGTGGACAGCGCGAGCGACCCCCGGGTGAACCAGTTCTTCACCAAGTACGTCCAGGGCAAGCAGACCCAGGAGCCCGGCGCCTCCTGCACGATGGGGTCGATGTGACCGCCGCCGAGGAGAACACGGAGCACTCCCCGGAGAGCGCCGACCACTCCGCGCAGGACGCGGACCGCGCGGCCGCGCGCCGGCGGATCTGGTGGCCGGCCGCGCTGGCCGCCGCGCTCGCCCTCGCGCTCGGTGTGCCGGCCCTGGTGGCGGGCGGCACCTCCGCCTCCGGGACGTCCTCGCTCAGTGTTCCGGCGGACGGCTCCCCGGAGGCCGGGTTCGCCCGCGACATGTCGACCCACCACCAGCAGGCGGTGGACCTGTCGTTCATCGTCCGCGACCGGACGTCGGACGAGCCGACCCGCACCCTGGCCTTCGACATCATCAACACCCAGGCCAACCAGCGCGGCATGATGATGGGCTGGCTCGACCAGTGGGGGCTCACCCAGCACTCCACGGCCAAGCCGATGACCTGGATGACGGCGATGGGCGGCCACGGCCACGGCGCCGACTACCAGGCGCACGACGGCTCGCTGATGCCCGGCATGGCCACCAACGCGCAGCTCGCCAAGCTCCGTTCGCTGAGCGGCCGGGACGCCGAGGTGCTCTACCTGCAGCTGATGGTGGAGCACCACAAGGGCGGCGTGGAGATGGCCCAGGGCTACGTCGACATGGCGCACAACGACGCGGAGAAGCGGCTCGCGCAGTCGATGGTGGTCGGCCAGAGCTCGGAGGTCGAGCTGATGACCGACATGCTCAAGGAGCGCGGCGCCGCCCCGGGCGTGCCCGCCTCCTGAGGCACCGCGGCTCGCACGGCCGGGGCGGTGAACGGAACTCCGTTCACCGCCCCGGCCGTTGTCGTCCCCGCCGTCGTCCGCCCGCTCGGGCTCCTTCAGCGGCGCCGCACCGGCCGGGTGAGCGCCACGGCCAGGACCGCGACGGCGGCCAGCGCCAGCAGCACCGCCCGGCCGCCCAGCACCGGTCCGGCCAGGTGGACGCCCAGCACCGGCAGCGCGGTGCCGAGCGCCGTCCCGAGGCTGCGGGCCATGTTGACCATGCCGCCGCCGACCGCCGAGCACTCGGCCGGTATCGCCCGCATCACCAGGGCGTTGTTGGCGGGCAGCAGCACCCCGAGCCCCCAGCCGGCCACCAGCAGCGGGAACGCCTGCGCCGTCGCGGGGGCACCCGCGACGGGCAGCAGCACGCAGCCCAGCAGCCCGGCGCCCGCCAGGGCCGCGCCGAAGCGGCAGCGGGCGACGTCCGACCAGCCGCGCGGCAGCAGTGCGCCGCCGGCCGTCGCGGCCACCGCGAACGCGGCCGGCAGCAGGGTGATCAGCAGACCGACGCGCCCGGTCGGCAGGCCCGCCTCGGCGAGCAGCACCGGACCGAGCACCAGCGGGCAGAACAGCAGCAGGTAGCCGATCAGCGAGACGGCCAGGCCGGGGCGGACGCCGGGGGTGTTGACCAGTCCGGGGGCGAGGATGGGCCGGGTGGCCCGGCGCTCCTGGCGGACCAGGCCGAGCGCGCAGAGCACGGTGGCGAGCAGTAGTGCGGCCACGGCCCAGCCGGGCAGCGGCAGGCCGGAGGCGGCGGAGAGGGCGAGCAGCAGCGCGGTGGTGGAGGCGGCGAGCAGCAGCAGGCCGGCCAGGTCGAAGCGCCCGCCGTCCGGGTCGGGCCGGGCGGCCCCGCGCGGCCGGGGCACCGGACGGGTCGCCGGCTCGCTCAGCGGCTCGGTCAGCGGCCTGGCGTCCGGGCGGTGGGTGCGGGGCAGCAGGAACCAGCCGGCCAGGACGCCCACCAGGGCGACCGGCACGTTGATCCAGAACACCCAGCGCCAGGAGGCGTGCTCCACCAGCAGCCCGCCGAGGCTGGGCCCGAGCGCCAGGCCGAGGCCCTGGGCGGCGGCCTGGATGCCGAGCGCCCGGCGCATCGCGTGCTCGGGGACGCCCCTGGCGACCAGCGCGACGCTGTTGGCCTGCATCATCGCGCCGCCGACCGCCTGGACGGCCCTGAGCGCGACCAGTGTGCCGAGGCCGTCGGCGAACCCGGCGCCGAGTGAGGCGAGACCGAAGACGGCGAACCCGCCGATGTACATCGTCTTGCGGCCGACCAGGTCCGACAGCCGGCCGACCGGCGCGAGCAGTGCCACCAGGACCAGCAGGTAGGCGAGCGCGACCCACTCGACGGCGGCGAAGCCCGTGCCGAAGTGGCGCTGGAGCGCCGGGTAGACGAGGGCGGTGACGCTGGCGGTCAGCTGCCCGAGGAAGGCGCCCAGGCAGACGGTGCCGACGGCGAGCCAGTGGGCGTGCCGCCAGCCGGCTATGCCGCGTGGCCGCGGGCGCTCGGTGAGCAGCCCGGTGGTGAGCAGCCGGGAGGTGAGGGTCGACGCCGCGTTCATACGGCGAAATATATCGGATACAGATATGTTCTATCTACGATCTGATCGGCATGCGACCGGCCGCTCACGGAACGGGGTCGGTCGCCCACGACCCGTCCCCGGTGTTCGGGCACCGTCCCCACCAGGCGCTACGCTGTCGGCCATGCCGTCGTCACCGTCCGTTCCCGAACACGCCGTCGATCCGCAGGCCGTGGAGCCGGCGGCGATCGAGCGCGCCCGACGGCTCACCGACGCGGTCACCCGGCTCCGGCGGTCGCTGCGCAGCAGCATCCGCACCGACTACCCCTGGGAGTCCCTGCCGATGGCGCAGGTCGAACTCCTCCAGACGCTCGCCGCCGCCCCGCTGCGGGTCGGCGAGCTCGCCACCCGGCAGCGGCTCGCCCCCAACACCGTCAGCGGCCTGGTCGGCAAGCTGCTGGACGCCGGTTTCGTCGACCGCCAGGCCGACCCCGGGGACCGCCGCACCGCGCGGATCGCGCTCACCCCGGCCGGGCGGCGCCAGCTCGACGACTGGCAGCGGGCCCACGAACGGCGGATCGCCTCCGCCCTGGACACCCTCTCCCCCGCCGACCGGGACGCCGTGATGCACGCGCTGCCGGCCCTGGAGAACCTGGCCCGCGCGCTCGCCGAGCCCGCGGGCGGCTGACCGGCGCATCCCCCGGCGCGGAAATCGGGTACCCCACGGGTGCCCGCCCGGCTACCGTCCCGTCATGGATCCCGCGCTGCTCCGCCTCGAACCCTGGACCGACGCCGACCTCGCCCTGCTGCGCCTGGTCAACACCCCGGAGATGCGCAGGCACACCGGCGGCCCGGAGGACGAGGAGCGGATGCTCGTGCGGCACCGGCGCTACCTGGACTTCGTCCCTTCCGGCACCGGCTGCATGTACCGCGTCGTCCTGGAGCCGGAGGGGGTGGCGGTCGGCACCGTCGGCTACGCGGAGCGCGGTTGGCACGGCGACACCGTCTACGAGATGGGCTGGAACGTCCTGCCGCCGTACCAGGGCCGGGGCATCGCCGCGGTCGCGGCGCGGGCCGCCGTCGAGGCCGCCGCCCGCACCGGCCGCCACCGGTACCTGCACGCCTTCCCCTCGGTCGGCAACCCGGCCTCCAACGCGGTCTGCCGCCGGGCCGGCTTCGCCCTCCTCGGCGAGACCGACTTCGAGTTCCCGCCCGGCCGCCGGATGCGCAGCAACGACTGGCGGGTGGACCTGCGGGCGCTCCCGGCGGACTGACCGGGAGCGTCCGGCGCGCGCAGCGGTTCAGCGCCTCAGCGGTCCGGCAGGTCAGAACAGCGAGGTGCCGTGCTCCAGGTCGAGCAGCCAGCGCTTGCGGTCGACGCCGGCGGCGAAGCCGGTGAGGGCGCCGTTGGCACCGAGGACGCGGTGGCAGGGGCGGATGATCAGCAGCGGGTTGGCGCCGACCGCCCCGCCCACCGCCCGCACCGCGCGCGGCGACTCGCCGGCCAGATCGGCGAGCTGCCCGTAGGTGACGGTCTCGCCGTAGGGGATCTTGTCGAGGGCGGCCCAGATCCGGCGGCGGAACTCGGTGCCGATGGGGGCGAGCTCCAGGTCGAAGGCGGTGCGCTCGCCCGCGAAGTACTCGGTGAGCTGGGTGACCGGCTCACCGAGCGCCTCCGGGTCGTGCACCCAGTCGTCGGCGGGCTCGGCGAGCGCGTACCGCTGGCCCGGGGCGGTGACGGTGGCCAGTCCGGCCGGGCCGCCGCCGTCCGGGACGACGCCGCTGAGCATCAGCCGGCCGAACGGGCTCTCCATGAAGGTGAAGACGGTGGTGCTCATGCTGCGGTGTTCTCCGTTCCGGTGCTGGGGTCGACGGCCGGGCCCGCCCAGAGGCGGTGCACGGCGTAGGAGCGCCAGGGGGCCCAGGCGCCGGCCGCGAGGGCGGCGGACTTCGGGTCCCCCGGGGCGCCGAGCCGGAGCAGTCCGTGCTTGACGCCGATGTCGCTCGGGAGGAAGACGTCGGGGTCGGCGAGGGCACGCATCCGCAGGTAGCCGACGGTCCACGGGCCGATGCCGGGCAGGGCGAGCAGCCGCGCGGCCGCCTCCTCCCGGTCGACGCCGCCGTCGAGCCGGACGACGCCCTCGGCGAGGGCGGCGCACAGACCGGTGAGGGCGCGGCGCCGGGCGGTCGGCATCGCGAAGTCCTCCGGGTCCGCGGTCGCCAGGGCGGCGGCGGTCGGGAAGAGCAGCCGCAGCCCTCCGCTGGGCTCGGGCAGCGCGGTGCCGTACTTCTCGGCGAGCCGGCCGGCCAGGGTACGGGCCGCGCCGACGGTGATCTGCTGGCCGAGGACGGCGCGCACGGCCAGTTCGTGCGGATCGACGTGGCCCGGCGAGCGCAGCCCGGGCCGGGCCCGGACCAGCGGGCCGAGCAGCGGGTCGGCGCCGAGTTGCTCGTCGACCGCGACCGGGTCGGCGTCCAGGTCGAACAGGACGCGCAGGCGCTGGACGGAGGTCGGCAGGTCGCGCAGGTCGGTGAGCAGCAGCCGGCAGTCGAGCCAGCCGCGGGTGGCCGGCTCACCGGGGGCGAGGCCGTCCACCTCGGCGATGCCGTGGCCGTACGGGAGCGCGAGGGTGCGGCGGTAGGTGCGCACCCCGGGGCGCGTACCGGGCACGACCTCCTCCACGCCGGGGACGGCGCGCAGGGCGAGGAAGTCGATGAGGTGGTCGCTGTCCAGGGCTCCCCGGTAGGCGAGCCGAAGGGCGAGACCGCCGGCCGGGGTGGCGGTGCGGCGGCCGGTCGCGACCTCGGCGCGCAGCCCGCTGGGGGTGCGGTCGTAGACCACCCGGACGGTGTCGTTGAACTGCCGCACGGAGGCGAAGCCGGCCGCGAACGCGATGTCGGTGACCGGCAGCTCGGTGGTCTGGAGCAGCAGCCGGGCGGTCTGGGCACGACGGGCGCGGGCGAGCGCGATCGGGCCGGCGCCGAGTTCGGCGGTGAGCTGGCGCTGGAGCTGGCGGGAGCTGTAGCCGAGGCGCTGGGCCAGGCCGGCCACGCCCTCGCGGTCCACGACGCCGTCGCCGATCAGCCGCATGGCCCGGCCGACCAGGTCGGCCCGGTGGTTCCACTCGGGCGAGCCGGGGACGGAGTCGGGGCGGCAGCGCCGGCAGGCCCGGAAGCCGGCGCTCTGCGCGGCGGCGGCGCTCGGGTAGAAGGTGCAGTTGACGCGCTTCGGGGTCACGGCCGGGCAGCTCGGCCGGCAGTAGATGCCGGTCGAGGTGACGGCCGTGAAGAAGACGCCGTCGAAGCGGGCGTCCCGGCTGTCCACGGCGCGGTACCGGATGTCGTCGTCGATCACGCTGTCCAGTCTGCGGCACCCGGCGGCCCGTGACTGGCGGGAATCGGACATGGGCGTCGCGGACCGGCCGACGGCGGGGAGAGCGGCCGGGCGGGTGGCCGGGCGGGAGGAAATTCGCGCGCCCGGGCGCCCTCCCGCCGGATAGCCTGCGCACGACCAGCCCCCGAGCCCCAGGAGCACGCGTGTCCGAGCAGCCCTACACCGGTGCCGGCGACCCGCGGGTCGCCGCACTGCGGGTCGACGAGTTCGCCTTCCCCGGACCGCTGCGGGACCGGCTGGTCGGTGCCGTGCTCTCCGGCGCCAAGACCAGCACCACCGGCCTGCTGGCCGAGTACGAGCGGGAGGGCGCCCCGCTGCCGCAGGTCGGCGCCCGCGGGGCGGTGGTCGACTCGGCCGGGCGGATCGTCGCGGTGATCGAGAACACCGAGGTCCGGGTCGTCCCGCTCGGCGAGGTCGACCTGCGGCACGCCCTGGACGAGGGCGAGGGGTACGCCTCGGTCGCCGAGTGGCGGGCCGGGCACGAGCGGTTCTGGCACAGCGCGGAGCTGCGCGCCTCGCTCGGCGACCCGGCCTTCACCGTCGACGACACCACGCCCGTCGTCCTGGAGCGCTTCCGGCTGGTGGCCGACTTCCGCTGACACCGTGTGCGCCGGGCTGCCGGCGGCGGGACGGGCGCCCCGCCACCGGCGGCCGGAGTTCACCACTTCACGGTTCCCCCCGCCGCGCGCATCGTCTTGGTGAGGGTCTTCCACTTCTTCACCCGGGCCGAGGCCAGCCGGGCGTCCGAGCGGGAGGCGATCCACTCGTTCTCCCGCTGGAGCTTGCGGTAGCTCTCCATCCGGCGCTCCGGCAGCGAGCCGTCCGCGAGCGCCGCCCGCACCGCGCAGCCGGGCTCGCTGTCGTGGTTGCAGTCGTGGAAGCGGCACTGCCCGGCCAGCTCCTCGATGTCGGCGAAGGCCAGCGCCACGCCCTCGCCACCGTAGAGGCCGACCTCGCGGAGCCCGGGGGTGTCGATCAGCACCCCGCCGCCGGGCAGCAGGACGAGCTCGCGGGTGGTCGTGGTGTGCCGGCCCTTCTGGTCGCCGGAGCGGGCCTCCTGCACGGCCATCACGTCGGCCCCGGCGAGCACGTTGGTCAGGGTGGACTTGCCGACGCCGGACTGCCCGAGCACCGCGGTGGTGCCCGGCGTGCAGGCGCGCAGCACGTCGATCCCCTCGCCGGTCTCGGCGCTGACGACCAGCACGGTGACGCCGGGCGCGGCGGCCTCGACGTCGGCCCGGATGAACTCGGCGTCGTCGACCAGGTCGGCCTTGGTGAGCACGACCACCGGCTCAGCGCCGGACTCCCAGGCGAGTGCGAGGAAGCGCTCGATCCGCCCGAGGTCGGGCTCGGCGGCGAGCGAGGCGGCGACCACCACGGTGTCGACGTTGGCGGCGAGCACCTGACCGTCGGAGCGCTTGCCGGCGACCTTGCGGATGATCGCGGTGGACCGCGGCAGCAGCGCCGTGACCGCGGGCATGGGCAGTCCGGCCGAGAGGTCGACGGCGGCCCAGTCGCCGGTGCACGGGCAGTTGATCATGTCGGCGTCGCCGACCTGCCGGGTGTCGGCGCGGACGGTGCGCAGTTCGCCGCTCTCGGGGTCGGCGAGCACGGCGTCGCACTGGCCGCGGTCGACCCGGACGATCCGGGCGGCGACCAGCCCGGCCTCGGCGAGCGGCGCGAAGAGCTCGTCGAGCTCGGCCGTCCAGCCGTAGCCGACCAGCGGGGAGGAAAGATCAGAGGAAAACGGAACGGAGGCAGCGTTGAACAACGCAGTGGGCCCTTCGGGAGGAAAACGATCCCACCGGGCTGCTGCGGCTGCGTGCGCGAGTGGCTACGTCAGCCGGCGGCCGGCAGGGAGAGGTGGACGCGGGCGCTGCCCAGGGCAGCCGTCATGACAGTCGTGGTCACGGGGCTCACCTCCTGCTTTCTCTCCTCGGCGCGGCGCCTACGCCGCCCGAACCGGACGCTCACACGCTAGCGGCCCGGCCCCACCCTGCCAACCGGTTTTTCACCTGCGGATGTCCGCCCGAGGCGCGTCCCCGCCGCGACCGGCACCGGGTCCCCGCCGGGATCGGCGCCGGGCTCAGCGCTCGTCCCACGGCGGGCGCGGCGGCCGGGTCGGCAGCGGGTACTCGGGAGGCGGGGCGGTCGGGCGGTCGCTGTCCGGCGGGGGCGGGACGGGACGGTGGTGCGGGCCGCCGCGGGCGGTGAGGCGGCCGCGGACGTTCTCGGCGGCCAGCACGTCGGCCCACCGCTCGGGGTACTCGGAGGGCACGTCGCCGTCCTCGCCCTCGTCGTCCCCGTACTCCTCCTCGCCGCCCTCGGCGAGGCCCAGTTCGCGCGCCCGGCGGGCCCGTTCGACGGCGCGCCGGGCGGCCACCTCGCGGACCACCGCGGCGGCCGCCGCCTCGTGGGCGCGCTCGTTCTCGGCGCGGGCGTCGGCGGTCTCCAGGGTGGGCCAGCGGCGGTCTATGGCCGCGTTCATGGCCGCGCCGATGAGCACCGCGAGCGCCACCACGAAGATCCACAGCAGCACGGCCACCGGCGCGGCCAGCGAGCCGTACACCGAGTGGCCCTCGATCGAGCTGACCAGGTAGAGCCGGAGCGCCACGCTGCAGAACACCAGCACGACCAGGGCGACCAGCGCGCCCGGGATGTCCTCGCGCCAGGGCGTGGAGACCGGGACCGCCAGGTGGTACAGGGTGGTCAGCGAGACGATCAGCAGCAGGATCGCGAACGGCCAGTAGGCGGCGCTGAGCAGCCAGGCGCTCTCCGGCACGGCGTTGGTCACCAGCTCGGGGCCGGCCATCAGCAGCGGCAGCACCAGCGAGCCGATCACCAGCGCGCCGAGGTAGAGGCCGAGCGACAGCAGCCGGGTCTTGACGATGCCGCGCCGCCCGTCCAGCCCGTACATCACGGTGATGGTGTCGATGAAGATGTAGAGCGCCCGGGATCCGGACCACAGCGACAGCAGGAAGCCGATCGAGATCAGGTCGGGCCGGGCCTGGTCGAAGACCTGGCCCAGCAGCGGCTGGACCACCTGCGTGATGGAGGAGTCCGAGAGGACCGTGCCGGCCGCCTTGACGATGTCGGCCTTCAGCTTGTCGATGGTGCCGGCCTCGACGAAGTCGTCCAGGTAGCCGAGCGTCCCGGCCAGACAGAGCAGCAGCGGCGGGATGGAGAGCAGGGTGAAGAACGCCGCCTCCGCCGCGAGCCCGGTGACCCGGTACTCGACACAGGTGTTGGTGGTGTCCTTGACCAGGGCCCAGCCGGTGGTCCGCCAGGCGGCCTGCCTGGCCGCCCGCCTGCGCCGGGAGCCCTTGCCCCGACGACGGGAGGGCCGCTCGGGGTTCGGCCTGGTCGTTTCGCCTGCTGCTTGCACAGGGGTAACGGTATCGGGCCGGGGCCCGTCGACCGATCTCCCGGGGTCCGGGCACCGTTCAGGGGTCCTGCGGGGCCCCCGTCGGCAGGAGCGGCGGGAACGCTCCGACATCTCACGATCCGAAACTCAGGCATCCAGAATACGGACGTTAGTGGACCGCGAGTCGTGCGCCGTGCGAATCTCTTGTCCATGCCGAGCGCCGGAACCACCCTAGTAGGTCGACTGCACGTCGATCTCCTTCGCGTGTCCAGCGCCATCTGTCCGGTGACCTGAGCCCGATCCCGCCGCCTCCCACCGCACCCGGCGCCACCTTCCCCGCCATCCCCGCCGAAGCGGATGCGCAGGCGCCCGCCCGGCCACCGCGACTGCTCTCCAGCCCTGAGGAATCCGCAGGTCACAGCAGTACCGCACCGCCGAGCACGCCCAGCGACCAACCCGGCGTCAGAGCCACCTGCCCCGAAGGACTTCACCATGGCCACCACCCCCGAGACCGCCGAGCCCCCGGCCGACCGCGCCCCCGCGCGCCGCCCCGCCGCCGCTCGCAAGGTGACCCGTCACCGCGGCGAGGGCCAGTGGGGCATGGGCCACTTCACTCCTCTGAACGCCAACGAGCAGTTCAAGAAGGACGACGACGGTCTCAATGTGCGGACACGTATTGAGACGATCTACGCGCACCGGGGCTTCGACTCGATCGACCCGGCCGACCTGCGCGGCCGGATGCGCTGGTGGGGTCTGTACACCCAGCGCAAGGAGGGCATCGACGGCGGCAAGACCGCGATCCTGGATCCGCACGAGCTCGACGCCGAGTACTTCATGCTCCGCGTCCGCATCGACGGCGGCCGGCTGACGGTCGCCCAGTTGCGCGCCGTCGCCGAGGTCTCCGAGCAGTACGGCCGCAACACCGCCGACCTGACCGACCGCCAGAACATCCAGTACCACTGGATCCGGATCGAGGACGTCCCGGCGATCTGGCAGAAGCTGGAGGCCGTCGGCCTGTCCACCACCGAGGCCTGCGGCGACACCCCGCGCGTCATCCTCGGCTCCCCGGTGGCCGGCATCGCCGAGGACGAGATCATCGACGGCACCCCCGCCATCGAGGAGATCCAGCGGCGCTTCATCGGCAACAAGGACTTCTCCAACCTGCCGCGCAAGTTCAAGTCCGCCGTCTCCGGCTCCCCGCTGCTGGACGTCGCCCACGAGATCAACGACGTCGCCTTCGTCGGCGTGGTCCACCCCGAGCACGGTCCAGGCTTCGACCTCTGGGTCGGCGGCGGCCTGTCCACCAACCCGAAGCTCGGCGTCCGGCTCGGCGCCTGGGTCCCGCTGGACGAGGTCGCCGACGTCTACGGCGGCGTCATCGGCATCTTCCGCGACTACGGCTACCGCCGCCTGCGCAACCGCGCCCGGCTGAAGTTCCTGGTCGCCGACTGGGGCACCGAGAAGTTCCGCCAGGTGCTGGAGGACGAGTACCTCAAGTACAAGCTGGTCGACGGCCCCGCCCCGCAGCAGCCCGCCGGCCGCTGGCGCGACCACGTCGGCGTGCACCGGCAGAAGGACGGCAACTACTACGTGGGCTTCGCGCCGCGGGTCGGCCGGGTCGACGGCCGGCTGCTCGGGCAGATCGCCGACCTCGCCGAGGCGCACGGCAGCGACCGGCTGCGCACCACCGCCGAGCAGAAGATGATCGTGCTCGACGTCCCCGAGGACCGGGTCGAGTCGCTGGTGGCCGGCCTGGAGGCGCTGGACCTGCGGGTCACCCCCTCGCCGTTCCGCCGCGGCACGATGGCCTGCACCGGCATCGAGTACTGCAAGCTCGCCATCGTCGAGACCAAGGAGCGCGGCCGCACCCTCATCGACGAGATGGAGAAGCGGCTGCCCGACTTCGACGAGCCGCTGACCATCAACATCAACGGCTGCCCGAACGCCTGCGCCCGCATCCAGGTCGCGGACATCGGTCTCAAGGGTCAGCTGGTGACGGACGAGCAGGGCAACCAGGTGGAGGGCTACCAGGTGCACCTGGGCGGCGCGCTCGGCCTGGAGGCCGGCTTCGGCCGCAAGGTCCGCGGCCTCAAGGTCACCAGCGAGGGCCTGCCCGACTACGTCGAGCGGGTGCTGACCCGGTACCGGGAGGACCGCACCGAGGGCGAGCGCTTCGCCCAGTGGGCGGCCCGGGCCGACGAGGAGCAGCTGTCGTGAGTGAGCGTGCGGCCCCCTTCTTCTGCCCCTACTGCGGGGACGAGGACCTGCGCCCCTCGGAGGCCGGGCACGGCGCCTGGGAATGCCACGGGTGCCGCCGGGCCTTCCAGCTGAAGTTCCTCGGCCTGCTGTCACCGACCAACGGGGGAAACCAGAGTGACCGGCACGACGACTGACCACGAGGAGCTGGCCACCCGGGCCGGCCGCGAACTGGAGGAGGCCACCCCGCAGGAGATCCTGCGCTGGGCGGCCGACGCCTTCGGCAAGCGCTTCTGCGTCACCTCCTCGATGGAGGACGCGGTCGTCGCCCACCTGGCCGCCTCGGTCTTCCCCGGCGTGGACGTGGTCTTCCTGGACACCGGCTACCACTTCCCCGAGACCATCGGCACCCGGGACGCGGTGGCGGCGACCATGCCGGTCAACGTCATCACGCTCACCCCGGCGCTGACGGTGGCCGAGCAGGACGCCCGGTACGGGCCGCGGCTGCACGACCGCGACCCCGACCTGTGCTGCTCGCTGCGGAAGGTCGAGCCGCTCAACCGCGGCCTCGGCGGCTACGACGCCTGGGCCACCGGGCTGCGCCGCGACGAGTCCCCGACCCGCGCGAACACCCCGGTGGTCGCCTGGGACGCCCGGCGCCGCAAGGTCAAGATCGCCCCGATCGCCCGCTGGACGCAGGAGGACGTGGACGCCTACGTCAACGCCAACGGCGTGCTGCTCAACCCGCTGCTGTGGGAGGGCTACACCTCCGTCGGCTGCTCCCCGCTCTCCTGCACCCGCAAGCCGGGCGAGGGCGAGGACGCCCGGGCCGGCCGCTGGTCCGGCTCCGGCAAGACCGAGTGCGGCATCCACCTCTAGCCGCTCGACCCGAACACCCGTCAACTCCCGTTCTAAGGACGTCACCGTGACCACAGCCGACACCCTGGCCGCCGCCGGAGCCGCAGAGGCGGCCCGCGCGGCCGGCCCCTGCGAGCGCGGCGCCACCGTGTGGCTGACCGGGCTGCCGAGCGCGGGCAAGACCACGCTCGCCTTCGCCCTGGCCGACCGGCTGCGCGCCGAGGGCCACAAGGTCGAGGTCCTGGACGGCGACGAGATCCGCGAGTTCCTCTCCAAGGGCCTCGGCTTCAGCCGCGAGGACCGGCACACCAACGTCACCCGGATCGGCTTCGTCGCCGAGAAGCTCGCCGCCAACGGCGTCAAGGTGCTCGCCCCGGTGATCGCGCCCTACGCCGACTCCCGCGCCGCCGTGCGCGAGCGGCACGCCGAGCACGGCACCGACTTCCTGGAGATCCACGTCGCCACCCCGGTCGAGCTGTGCGCCGAGCGCGACGTCAAGGGACTGTACGCGAAGCAGGCGGCCGGCGAGATCTCCGGCCTCACCGGCGTCGACGACCCCTACGAGGCGCCCGAGCACCCGGAGTTGCGCCTCCAGACCCAGGGCCGTGCGGTCGCCGAGTCCGCCGCCGAGCTGCACGCCTTCCTGACCGAGAGGGGCCTGGCATGACCACCGCGACCCAGAGCCTGGTGCAGGCCGACGACAACCCCTTCGCGCTGTCCCACCTGGACGCGCTGGAGGCCGAGTCGGTGCACATCTTCCGCGAGGTCGCGGGGGAGTTCGAGCGCCCGGTGATCCTCTTCTCGGGCGGCAAGGACTCCATCGTCATGCTGCACCTGGCGCTCAAGGCCTTCTGGCCGGCCGCCGTCCCGTTCTCGCTGCTGCACGTCGACACCGGCCACAACTTCCCGGAGGTCATCGCCTACCGGGACCGCGTCGCGGCCGAGCACAACCTGCGCCTGCACGTCGCCTCCGTGCAGGACTTCATCGACCGGGGCGTGCTGCGCGAGCGCCCCGACGGCACCCGCAACCCGCTGCAGACCGTCCCGCTGCTCGACTCCATCGAGAAGGGCCGCTTCGACGCGGTCTTCGGCGGCGGCCGGCGCGACGAGGAGAAGGCCCGCGCCAAGGAGCGCGTCTTCTCGCTGCGCGACGAGTTCGGCGCCTGGGACCCGCGCCGCCAGCGCCCCGAGCTGTGGTCGCTCTACAACGGCCGGCACGCCGTCGGCGAGCACGTGCGCGTCTTCCCGCTCTCCAACTGGACCGAGCTGGACGTCTGGCAGTACATCGAGCGCGAGAACATCGAGCTCCCGGAGATCTACTACGCCCACGAGCGCGACGTCTTCGCCCGCGACGGCATGTGGCTGACCGCCGGCGAGTGGGGCGGCCCCAAGGAGAACGAGCCGGTCGAGCGGCGGCTGATCCGCTACCGCACCGTCGGGGACATGTCCTGCACCGGTGCCGTCGACTCCGACGCCACCACCATCCAGGCCGTCATCGCCGAGATCGCCGCCAGCCGCCTCACCGAGCGCGGCGCCACCCGCGCCGACGACAAGCTCTCCGAGGCCGCGATGGAAGACCGCAAGCGCGAGGGATACTTCTAATGAGCACCACCCAGACCGGCACGACCGGGACCGGCACCGCCACCTCGCTGCTGCGCTTCGCCACCGCGGGCTCCGTCGACGACGGCAAGTCCACCCTGGTCGGGCGGCTGCTGCACGACTCCAAGTCGGTGCTGGCCGACCAGCTGGAGGCCGTCGAGCACGCGTCCCGCAACCGCGGCCAGGAGGCGCCCGACCTCGCGCTGCTCACCGACGGCCTGCGCGCCGAGCGCGAGCAGGGCATCACCATCGACGTCGCCTACCGCTACTTCGCCACCCCCCGGCGGCGGTTCATCCTCGCCGACACCCCCGGGCACGTGCAGTACACCCGGAACATGGTCACCGGCGCCTCCACCGCCGAGCTGGCCGTCGTCCTGGTCGACGCCCGCAACGGCGTGGTCGAGCAGACCCGCCGGCACGCCGCCGTCGCCGCCCTGCTGCGGGTGCCGCACGTGGTGCTGGCCGTCAACAAGATGGACCTGGTCGACTACGCCGAGCCCGTCTTCGCCGCCATCGCCGCCGAGTTCACCGCCTACGCGGCCTCGCTCGGCGTCAAGGACGTCGTCGCCGTCCCGATCTCCGCGCTCGCCGGGGACAACGTCGTCGAGCCCTCCGCGCACATGGACTGGTACGGCGGCCCGACCCTGCTGGAGCACCTGGAGACCGTGCCGGTCGGCAGCGACCCGAGCGCCGAGCCGGCCCGCTTCCCGGTCCAGTACGTGATCCGCCCGCAGACCGAGGAGCACCCGGACTACCGCGGCTACGCGGGCCAGCTGGCCTCCGGCGTGCTGCGGGTCGGCGACGCCGTCACCGTGCTGCCGTCGGGCCACACCACCACCGTCACCGGCATCGACGCCCTCGGCCGGGCCACCGACATCGCCTGGGCCCCCCAGTCGGTCACCGTGCGCCTGGCCGACGACATCGACATCTCCCGCGGCGACCTCATCGCGGCCGGCTCCGCGCCCGTCCCCACCAAGGACATCGAGGCCACCGTCAGCCACCTCAACGAGCGGCCGCTGCGGACCGGCGACAAGGTGCTGCTCAAGCACACCACCCGCACCGTGCGCGCGCTGGTCAAGGAGATCACCTACCGGATCGACATCGACACGCTGGAGCAGCGCTCCGGCGCCGAGGGTCTGAACGTCAACGACATCGGCCACGTGGTGCTGCGCACCGCCGAGCCGCTGGCGCTCGACGGGTACCGCGACAACCGCCGGACCGGATCGTTCCTGCTGATCGACCCGGCCGACGGCACCACCCTCACCGCCGGCATGGCGGGCGAGGCCTTCGAGACCGTACGCAGCACCGACGCGAACGAACCCGACGAGGAGGACTGGGTCTGATGCCCAGCGAGGCGTTCTCGGGCATGGACAAGGAAGGCGGCCGCATCGGCAGCGGCGTCCTCGGCAGCGGCCAGGGCGGCCTGACGCGATGTGTGGGCCGACAGGGCTGAGAACGCCCTGTCACCGGGCCGGCCGCCGCTGTCCCTCCCCACAGCAGGCGCAGCAGCGTCCCCCGGCCCGGCTTGCCCGGCACCCCGCGCGGTGCCGCAAGCACAACCTTGACCGAACGTCCTCCCGAGACCGCTTTCCTGACGGTCCGTCCGCGAACAGGACTCACCCATGGCACCGAACCAGGCACTTCCGCATACCCTCGCACACCCCACCGCCGGCCGGATCAGACGCTCCGCCGCGGCCGCCGTGGCCGGCCTCACCGCCGTCGCGCTGCTCTCCGCCTGCGGCTACGGCTCCAAGGACGACGACAAGAAGACCAACACCGCCGCCCCCGCCGGTGATTCCGCCTCCGGCGCCAAGCTCTCCGCCGACACGGTGAAGATCGGCTACTTCGCCAACCTGACCCACGGCACCCCGCTGGTGGGCCTCCAGGAGGGCATATTCCAGAAGGAGCTGGGCGCCACCCAGATCAAGCCCCAGGTCTTCAACGCGGGCCCGGCCGAGATCGAGGCGCTCAACGCCGGCTCCATCGACATCGGCTGGATCGGCCCCTCCCCGGCGATCAACGGCTTCACCAAGTCCGAGGGCAAGTCGCTGAAGATCATCGGCGGTTCGGCCTCCGGCGGCGTCAAGCTGGTCGCCAACCCGGACAAGATCGCCTCGCTGGACGACCTCAAGGGCAAGAAGATCGCCACCCCGCAGCTGGGCAACACCCAGGACGTGGCGCTGCTCAACTACCTGGCCGGCAAGGGCTTCAAGGTCGACGCCTCGACCGGCGCCGGCGACGTCAGCGTGGTGCGCAGCGACAACAAGGTCACCCCGGACGCCTACAAGCAGGGCTCCATCGACGCCGCCTGGGTGCCCGAGCCGACCGCGTCCAAGCTGGTCACCCTCGGTGCGAAGGTCCTGCTCAACGAGAAGGACATCTGGCCGGACAAGAAGTTCGTGATCACCAACATCATCGTCTCGCAGAAGTTCCTCGCCGAACACCCCGACGTGGTCGAGGCCGTGCTGCGCGGCTCGGTGAACACCAACGCCTTCATCAAGGCCAACCCGGACAAGGCCAAGGCCGACGCGAACGAGGCCATCAAGAAGGAGGCCGGCAACGCCCTGGACCCGGCCATCCTCGACCCGGCCTGGGCCGACATCGACTTCCTGGACGACCCGCTGGCCGCCACCCTGCAGACCGAGGCCGACAACGCCGTCACCGCCGGCCTGCTCAAGAAGCCGAACCTGAACGGCATCTACGACCTCACCCTGCTCAACAAGGTGCTGAAGGAGAAGGGGCAGAGCCCCGTCGCGGACGCCGGACTCGGCGCCAAGTAGCGCCCGCAGGACCGCACCACCGCGCACGAACCCCGCGGTCCGGCCCCCGCCCCGCCCGTACCGATGCCCGCTCGATGCCCCGAGCTCGGGCCGGGCGGGGGCCCGGACCCCGGTCCTCTCCCTGACACCAGATGCCAGACCACACCACGCAGGAGGTGCCCGGAATGACTCCGGCACTGACCACCTCGGACGACGCCCCCGGCGTCGGCACTCGTGACGGCGCCCCCGCCGTCCGGATCTCGCACGTGCACAAGTCCTTCGGCCGTCCCGGCGCGCAGACCCACGTCCTGGACGACATCACCCTCGATGTCGCCCCGGGCGAGTTCGTCACGCTGCTCGGCGCCTCGGGCTGCGGCAAGTCCACCCTGCTCAACCTGGTCGCCGGCCTCGACAAGCCCACCGCGGGCAGCATCGAGGTGCCCGGAGGACGCCCCGCGCTGATGTTCCAGGAACACGCGCTCTTCCCCTGGCTCACGGCCGGCAAGAACATCGAACTCGCCCTGAAGCTCGCCGGTGTCCCCCGCCCCGAGCGCCGCCCCGAGGCCGAGCGGCTGCTCGAACTCGTCCGGCTCGACGGCTCCTACGACAAGCGGGTGCACGAGCTGTCCGGCGGCATGCGCCAGCGCGTCGCGATGGCCCGCGCGCTCGCCCAGGGCAGCAAGGTGCTGCTGATGGACGAGCCGTTCGCCGCCCTGGACGCCATCACCCGGGACGTCCTGCACGACGAGATCACCCGGATCTGGGCCGAGCGCAAGCTGGCCGTCCTCTTCGTCACCCACAACGTGCGGGAGGCCGTCCGGCTGGCCCAGCGCGTGGTGCTGCTCTCCTCCCGCCCCGGCCGGGTCAACCGGGAGTGGCACATCGACCTCCCCCAGCCGCGCCGGATCGAGTCCTCCGGCGTGGCCGACCTGTCCATCGAGATCACCGAAGAACTGCGTGGGGAGATCCGCCGCCATGGCCAGCACTGACACCACCACCAAGGCCGGGTCGGCCCACACGGGCACCGTCGCCGACTTCGCGAGCGTCGGGTCGGGCCTGGACGCCCTGGACGCGGTCGTCACCCAGCGCAACTCCACCGCCGAGACGCTGCGGCAGAAGGTCCTGCCGCCGCTGCTCGGCGTCGTCCTGGTGCTCGCCCTCTGGCAGGGCGCCTACAGCCTCCACGTCACCACCGAGTACAAGCTCCCCAGCCCGCTGGACGTCTGGCACGCCGCCGAGGACCTCTGGTACAAGGGCACGCTGTTCTCGATCATCTGGACCAGCGTCTGGCGCGGGCTGTCCGGCTTCCTGGTCGCGCTCGTCATCGGCACCCCGATCGGCCTGCTGGTCGCCCGGGTCAAGCCGGTGCGGGCCGCGCTCGGCCCGGTCCTCTCCGGCCTCCAGTCGCTGCCCTCGGTCGCCTGGGTGCCGGCCGCCGTCATCTGGCTCGGCATCAACGACTCGATGATGTACGCGGTCATCCTGCTCGGCGCCGTCCCGTCCATCGCCAACGGGCTGGTCGCGGGCATCGACCAGGTCCCGCCGCTGTTCCTGCGGGCCGGGCGCACCATCGGCGCCACCGGCCTCACCGGCGCCCGGCACATCCTGCTGCCCGCCGCGCTGCCCGGCTACCTGGCCGGACTCAAGCAGGGCTGGGCCTTCTCCTGGCGCTCGCTGATGGCCGCCGAACTCGTCGCCTCCTCCCCCGACCTGGGCCTCGGCCTCGGCCGCTTCCTGGAGAACCAGCGCGAGTTCTCCGACATGGCCGGCGTCCTGCTCGGCATCATCCTCATCCTGTTCGTCGGCATCGCCATCGAACTGCTCGTCTTCACCCCGGTCGAGCGCCGGGTCCTGCGCAACCGCGGCCTGCTGGCCGGCGGCAAGTGAGGCCCCGCGCATGACCGACCGACGGCTGTCCGCCGCCCCCGCCACCCCGGTGGCGGCGGGCAGCCCCGCGCTGCTGCTGATCGCCCACGGCAGCCGCGACCCCCGGCACGCCGCGGCCGTCGCCGCGCTGGTCGCCCAGGTGCGGGCGCTGCGGCCCGGCCTGGACGTCGCCACCGCCTACCTCGACCACTGCGCACCGCGGATCCCGCAGGTGCTGGACCGGCTCGGGCCGGCGACGGTGGCCGTCCCGCTGCTGCTCAACCGGGCCTTTCACGCCAAGCACGACATCCCCGCCGCCCTGCGCGCGGCCGGCGCCGACCTGCCGGTGGCCGATGTGCTCGGCCCTTCGCCGCTGCTGCTGTCGGCGCTCGACCGCCGGCTCACCGAGGCCGCCCCCGCGCTCGCCTCCCCCGCCGCCCGCGCCCGCACAGGCGTCGTGCTCGCCGCCGCCGGCTCCTCCGACCCGGCCGCCGACGCCGCCACCCGGGCGGTCGCCGCCGAGTGGCGCCGCACCCGCGGCTGGGCCGCCGTCGAGGTCGCCTACGCCTCCGCGGGCGGCCCGCGCGTGCCCGACGCGGTCGCGGCCCTGCGCCGCACCCCCGCCGTCGACCGGGTCGCCGTCTCCCCCTACCTGCTCGCCCCCGGCCTGCTCCCCGACCGCATCGCCGAAGCCGCCACCGAGGCCGCCGCCGACCACCTCGCCGCCACCCTCGCCCCCACCCCCGACCTCGCCCGCCTCCTCCTCACCCGCTACGACGAGGCCCGCACGACGGCGAGGACGGCCCCGGCGCTCACCGCCTGAGCCCCCGGCTGCACGGTCACCGATCAGCGCCGGTCAGCCGTGGGCCAGGATGCTGTGCTCGGTGAGATCGGGCGCGTGGCGGGCCACCGTCCGGTAGTCGGCATCGTCGTGCAGCACGGTGAGTCCGTGGTGGGCAGCCGTCGCCGCGATCAGGAGATCGACCGCGGAGGCACTGCGGTGCTGCCCCGCGAGGGCCATCCGGCGCTGCACCGTGTCGATCCAGCGTCCGGCGCTCTTGGGGACCGTGACGTCCGGATAGAGGTCGGCGAACATCTCGGCGATCTCGTCGTACTCGCGCGCGTCCCGCGCGCTGTAGAGGAACTCCGCGCGCTGGGGATAGCACGACGCGATCGACTGGGCGTCGATCGCGTCGTACCAAACGGTCTGAAGTTCCGGGTCACGCAGCAGCCGCACCAGGGCGGAGGTGTCGAGCAGGTAGATCACCGGGCGTCCTTCTCCGTCCGGTGCAGCCGCTCGGCGTCCTCCACCGCTCCCCACTGCCGGGCCCGTTCGAAGTGCCGGCCGATCCTCGCCGCGCGTTCCCGCTGTTCGGCGTAGTAGCGGAGGGCGAGGTTGACGGCTTCCTTCTTGGTCCGCACCCCCGCCAGCGCCATAGCGCGCTCCAGCGCCTCTTCGTCGATGTCGATCTGTGTCACGGACATCCCCGCACCTCCGGCGATAGATGTTGGTGATGGACAAGCCATTGTATTGCACCAACATGGCCTGGGCGAGGCCGTCGCGCCGGGCCGCCGGGGTCGTGGCGCGACATGGGTGCCGGGGCCGGCGCGACGGGGTCAGGGGGTGGGGGTGCCGAGGTGGACGGTGAGGAGGCCGGCGGTGATGAGGGTGAGGCCGGCGAGGGTGGTGGGGGACGGGACCTCGTGGCGGACGGCGAGGGCGGTCAGGACGGTGCCGATGGTGCCGATGCCGGTGAAGACGGCGTAGGAGGTGCCGACCGGGAGGTCCCGGAGGGCGCGGGAGAGCAGGTAGACCGCGCCCAGCATGAGGACGAGGCACAGGGCGCTCTGCGGGAGCCGGGTGAATCCGCGGGTGGGCTCGATGGACTGCGCCCAGGCGACCTCCACCACGCCGGCCAGCAGCAGCCAGATCCACGGCACGGCGCTCAGTCCTCCCTCGGGATGCGGTAGCCGACCAGCTTGGTGCCCAGTTCGCCGGCCCGGTACAGCGCGTCGGCGACGGACTCCCGGTGCTGGGTGACCCGGCCGGCCAGGGCGGGGTCGACCAGCGAGTTGACGAGTTCGGCGGCGATCACCTCGGTGTCCTCGACCGCGTAGTGGCCGCGGACGAAGTCGCTCAGGTAGCGGCCGTTGTGGTCGTAGGGCGCGCGGGGTGCCCGGTCCGTAGACGCCGCCGCGGGCGGCGACGACCACGAACTTGCGCGGCGCGAGCACCATCCTCGGGAAGGTCACCTGGTCGATCCAGGCCTTCAGCGCGGACGGGATGCCGAAGTTGTACATCGGCGCGCCGATCAGCACGGCGTCCGCCGCGACGAGCTCGTCGAGCAGCGGCCGGACGACGGCCCAGGCCTCGCGCTCCTGCTCGGTGCGGACGGCCTCGGGGTAGCGGGCGATGTCGGTGATGCCCTCGCGCAGCAGGGTGTCGCAGATCCGGGTCCAGCCCTCGCGGATCGGCGGGACGGGGTCGGCGGCGAGGTCGCGGTGGGTCACCTCGCCCCCGCCGCCCTCCCAGGCCTCGGCGAAGGCCTCGCCGAGGCGGCGGGTGAAGGAGTCGGTGCGCGCGCTGCTGTCGAGGTGCAGGAGGTGGGACACGGTGAACCCCCGGGGCGGGTCTGGGCAGGACGGAGCCGCGATAGAAGTGGACACATCGTCCACTTACCGGCCCCCCAAACCGTAGAGGCAAGTGGACTGCGTGTCCACTTGCCTCCTAGGCTGGAACCCATGACGACGGACCTCCCGCTGGCCGACGGGCCGCCGCCCCGCGAACGGGCCGACGCCGCCCGGAACCGGGCCAAGGTGCTCGCCGCCGCCGAACGGCTCTTCGCCGCGGGCGACCCGACCGCCGTCACCATGGACGACATCGCCCGGGCGGCCGGCATCGGCCGGGGCACGCTCTACCGCCGCTACCCGGACCGCGCCTCGATCGCCCGCGCCCTGCTCGACGAGCACGAACGCGCCCTCCAGGAAGGGCTGTTGCGCGGGGATCCGCCGCTCGGCCCGGGCGACGCCGGCGCGGCGCCGGCCCCGGCCGAACGGCTCGCGGCGTTCTACGCGGCGATGGTCGAGCTGCTGGAGACCCATGTGCACCTGGTGCTCGGCGCCGAGACCGGCGCGGCCCGCTACCGCACCGGCGCCTACGCCTTCTGGCGGCTGCACGTCGCCCACCTGGCGCGCGCGGCCGGCCGGCCGGACCCGGAGGTGCTGGCCGACCAGCTGCTCGCCCCGCTCGCCCCCGAGCTCTTCCGTCACCAGCGCGAGGGCGGTGTCACCCCCGCGCGGATCGCGGCGGGCCTCGCCGTACTGGCGCACGGCACGCTCGGCCGACCCGACTGACTCACCGTCAGGCGCCGGCGGACGGGGCCACGAACGCGGCGGTGGGGGGGGGGCGGCGGGGCCCCCCCCCCCCCCCCCCCCCCCCCGGGCGGGGCGGCCCAGGTTGGGGGGCGCCCGGGCCAGGGCCCGTCGCACAGACTATGCGGGGGGGGGGGGGGATGCGCGGTGGGAAAG